>CALBLK010000043.1 GCA_937895845.1 uncultured Prevotella sp.
ACTTGAGCTGTCTCTTGAGGGAATTGAGATTGTCAACCTGCGGCATGACCGCGAGGCAGAGCGCCGCGAGCGCTACGCCCACATCCTCACGCAGAAGCGCCAGCGTGACGGTTACACTTTACAGGAGGCCAACGACAAGATGTTCGAGCGCAACTACTTTGGCATGATGATGGTGGAGACTGGTGAGGCCGACGCCTTTATCACCGGACTTTACACCAAATACTCAAACACCATAAAGGTTGCCAAGGAGGTTATTGGCATCCGGCCCGAGTACAAGCACTTTGGCACGATGCACATCATCAACTCGCCCAGGGGCACTCTGTTTCTGGCAGACACTCTGATTAACAACAACCCTGACACCGAGGAGCTGGTCGACCTGGCCAAACTTAGTGCCATTTCAGTGGGATTCTTCAACGAGAAGCCCACCATCGCCATGGTGAGCCACTCCAACTTCGGGTCTGACACCTCTGACGGATCGCGCAAAGTCCGCAAGGCTGTGGCCGAGCTTCAGCAGCAGATGCCCGACCTGCTCATTGACGGTGAGATGCAGATAGGCTTTGCCCTTAACAAAGATTTGCGTGACGAACTTTACCCATTCAACAAGCTGAAAGGCAAGGATGTGAACACACTGATATTCCCCAACCTCACCAGTGCACGCTCAAGTTACAAGATGCTGCAGGCACTTGACTCGGATGTCGAAATCATCGGCCCTATTCAGATGGGACTCAACAAGCCCATCCACTTCACCGACTTCGGCTCGTCTGTACGCGATGTGGTCAACATCACCGCCGTGGCCGTCATCGACGCCTACGTTGAGAAACTGAAAAGAAATATCAACTCTAACAAATAATTCCAATTTATGCTTACACTTAAACTTATCACCGAGGAGACCGAACGGGTTGTTCGCGGCTTGGAGAAAAAACATTTCAAAGGCGCGCAGGAGGCAGTAGACAAGGTGTTGGCTCTCGACAAGCAGCGCCGTGAGGCCCAGCAACAGGCAGACAAGATCAAGCAGGAAATGAAACAGCTGTCGGCACAAGTGGGCGCCTTGATGAAACAGGGCAAGAAAGAGGAAGCCGAACAGATAAAGGCCCAGGTGGCCGGGCTCAAGCAACACGACCACACCCTGCATGAACAGATGGAGACCGCAGAGAAAGAGACTTACGCCCTGCTCTGCACCATACCCAATATACCTTGCGACCTCGTGCCCGAAGGCAAGGATGCATCGGACAACGTGGTTGTTAAAGAGGGAGGTGTCAAGCCAAACCTTCCAGAGGATGCACTGTGCCACTGGGACCTGTGCAAGAAATTCAACCTGATTGACTTTGACCTCGGCGTGAAAATCACAGGCGCTGGCTTCCCCGTTTACATTGGCAAGATGGCACGTTTGCAGCGCGCACTCGAGGCCTTCTTCCTGGAGGAGGCACGCAAGAACGGTTACTTGGAGATACAACCGCCCTATGTTGTCAACGAAGCCTCTGGCTACGGCACAGGGCAGCTGCCCGACAAGGAGGGGCAGATGTACCATGCCAACCTGGACAACCTCTATCTGATTCCGACAGCCGAGGTGCCTGTCACCAACATTTTTCGCGATGTCATTCTCGAAGAGAAAGACCTTCCTGTGAAGCGCTGCGCCTATTCGGCCTGTTTCCGGCGCGAGGCAGGAAGTTATGGCAAGGATGTTCGCGGTCTGAACCGCCTGCACCAATTTGACAAAGTCGAGATTGTGCGCATTGACAAGCCAAGCCACTCCTACGAGAGCCTTAACGAGATGCTTGACCATGTAGAGGGACTGATGAAGAAACTGGAACTGCCTTACCATATTCTCCGTCTCTGCGGAGGCGACATGAGCTTCACTTCTGCCATCTGTTATGACTTTGAGGTGTGGAGTGCCGCTCAGAAGCGCTGGCTTGAAGTGTCTTCTGTCTCCAATTTCGAGAGCTACCAGGCCAACCGCTTGAAATGCCGCTATCGCAACGCTGAGACCAAGAAGACCGAGCTTTGCCACACTCTGAATGGCTCAGCCCTGGCCCTGCCACGCATTGTCGCTGCTATTCTTGAGAACAACCAAACCCCAGATGGCATCCGCGTGCCCAAGTGCATCGTGCCCTACTGTGGCTTCGAGATGCTGGACAACAATAATTTCTAACCTCATCCCCGTCCATATAGAAAGAGCCTTGGCAGACAATTGCAGGGGCTGACGGGCGGGTTGTCAGTGCGGAGAGGGCCGCCTACGATGTGAAAAACCTATCGTTTTCACATCGTAGGCGGCCCTCTCCGCACTGACACTACGACATTTCCGGCTTAGACCCTGAATGCGCCCTCACCCAAAATAAAGCCCAACTCGGCATTTTGATTCCGTCCAAGGCTGCTGTTTGTTTCGGACAGCTTGCAACGCAGGGCAGAAACCACAACGGGCAAATGCAAGGTGAGACAGAAAAAGATGACCATTCGCCGGGCAAAAAGTGAGGGATGAGTGCTGCAATACGGCCATTTTGAGCACGCCATACAGTCCATTATGCTGCACGGAACAGGCCGTTTTGCAGTGTCATACGGCCCATTTCGCAGTGTAAAACGCACCGAAACGCAATGGCCAAACTAAGCTCAGAAGCACCTACGCCATCACATAAGCCTTTCAAAAGGTATAGCCCAATGTGAGCATAATATGATGGCGCTTGTTGCTCACCTTGTCTGGTGTGGGTGTGTTATGTATGCTTTCTCCATCTGAAGACCTGTACTGATAGTCAGCAAAAGGATAGAATGTACCGTTTTGAGTGGTATACTGGTATGCCACATCCAAGGTGAATTTGTCTATCGTGTATCCCAAGCCACAGGTTATGCGATTGGTTGCCTTCCAGTTGGTGTAGTCGGTTGTCGTGGCATAGTAGGCGTAAGGCGAGTCTACGTCAACATTACGGCTGCCTCCAGTCTTGTACATCGGTGAAACATAGTTGTAGCCCAGACGAACTGCTAACGATGGGTCAGGTTTGAACTCGGCACCCAGTTTCAGGGTATGCACTCCCCTAAGGGTGTGCTTGGTGTGCGTGTTCATCGCACGGTCACTAGCAGTCTCATCGTAGTAGCTATCAGTATAGCCATCGTAGCCATCTCCTGTGATAATCCTTGTGTCAATGCCCGAGTAGTCAGCAAACTCATAGCTGGCGCCAAGTGCCAGGCAGTTGTCTACTGTCGTACCCAGACTCAGCCCAACCTTCCATGGGGTGTACACCTTGAACTTGAACCCTTCGTCCTTATGTCCTTCATCGTAGGCGCCGACAGAGGTCCCGTTGTTGATTTGCGTGTGGCTGCTTGCATCCAGGTCGAACCAAGTCGGTGTGGCCACAGAGAGACCAATCCGAAACGGCGCCTCCTCAACAGGACGGAAAATAATGCCACCCTTCAGGTCGTAGCCAGTACCCGTGACGCTCCTGCTGTCAACCAGGCTGATGTCACCAATGTAATTGTCAGTGGCATTGACAATCCTCTCTTTATACTCGGTGTAGCTGTTGTAATGCACATCGTGAATGCCAAATGTCAGACCGAGGTAAACCCTGTCATTGATGTTGCCGCTGATATTAAAGTCGTAAACGCCGATATAGCCGTTGTTGTGACGGCCAAAGAGATAGTCTGAAGCATCGTTGTAGCCATACTCGGGGTTGCCCTGATTGTCAGTGGTGTGGATAAACGCATTCCAATACAGATAGTCAACTACACTATACATATTGGTAACCTTCACTTCACCTTTATCATCAACCCCAAACAGCCCATTGGCAGCCTTTGCATACGTGAGCTGATTTTGCGAGGCGTTTTGCAGTTTTCCGGCTGCCGTCAGAATTTGGTTAAAGTCCCGGCTCTTGTGATAGTTGAAAGCCATGTTAAGGAACGAGCTCCTGCCCGTCCTCATGGAATAGACAAAACCTATCTGGTCAAACGACATGTGGGTTTTGTCGGCATCAGCAAAACTGCCGGCTCCCTCTTGAGTCATCATGCCCAGCGAAGCCTTGACCTGTGAGGAGCGGAACAGTCCGATACCAGCTGGATTGGTAGAGATTGTTGAAAGGTCGGCTCCAAGTGCATCCATCGCACCACCCATACCCACATACCTGGCCGTTCCGTTGAGGTCTGTTGTTGCCAGCTGGGCATTGTCATACGTTTCCTGGGCAGCAGCAACCGCAGTTACCATCATGCCACAAATTAACAATATCTGTTTCATTGTCTGTTCTGTCTAATATTGAGTGCTTGCCATAACGGCACATTCACTTTATGTTTAATTTAACGTTATAGATATAAATCTCTGTATAGTAGAACATTATCTACGTCCAACAAAACCGCCACTACGTGCTCCTCCTCCATTGTTACCCCCAGAGAAGCCCCCACCACGGTTGCCGCCGAATGAGGAGCCGCTAAAATTGCGCGAGGGAGCGCTGACCGATGGAGAAGAGAAGTCGTTGCGATTAAATGGTCTTGGATTAGAGAAGTTACTGCCAGTTCTGTTTGAAGAGACTCCGGGCTGCCTTCCACGGAAATCATTGCGTCTTCCGCGGTCAACGTAACCATGGTTGCGTGTGCCAACAACACCTCCACGGACAGGGCGATAAGTTACGCCACCTACCCAGCCGCCATTCCACCAGTGACCGCCATACCAGGGGTCGTACCAGCCATAATGGCGCCAAGGAGAATAGTACCATCCGTAATAGCCGTAGCCCGTATACCAGGGGTCATAGAACCAAGGGTCATAAAGCCCCCAAGCGTCACGCCGCCCTGCGTCATAGCCGCTCCAATAGGTGTCAGACCAGGCGTAGTCGTCAAAACGGCTCATCCTTCGGGTGTACTGGTAGTCATCGGACAGAGAGTCGGGATAGGTTCCTCTCACACCATCAAAGTTAATGATGTCGTTACCCAAGGAGTCTATCGGCTGCACATGCGAGCCACCCCTCCTGTTGTAATCATCAACGCCACGCTGGCTTCCAGAATAGTAAGTGTCATGCGGCATGCCATACTGCGCAGCACTTCTTTCAACGTTTTTCTTTGTCGGTGTGAAATAAAGGTCGTCCTGCGCCATCGCCCCGCCAAGGGTGGTGACAGAGAGAAACGACAGTAATACAAGTCTTTTCATATTTACTCCTTTCTGCTTCACATTCAATTTCATAATGCAAAATTAGTTTGGTTGCTTATGCAAAAATACGGAAAAACCCTAAATGGTTATAGGCTTTTCCCTATTTTTTGTACTTTTGTAACCTAAATAAACCAAATATGCCACATGAAATACTATGCAGTAGACTTTAGGCTGTCACCCTCAAACGATAACAGCAGGAGCCTGCTAGCCTCTTGTGCCGGTGACATTGGCTTTGAAGCCTTTGAAGACACAGCCAACGGTGTGACGGGATACATCCAGCAGAGTTACTACGACGTTGGTGCCTTGCGTGAAATGGTGGAAAACTTCCCTTTTCCCGACATCAAAGTGACTTATACAACCAAGGAAGCCGAGGACAAGGACTGGAACGAGGAGTGGGAACGAGAGGGATTTGCCCCTGTCATGATTGACGGTGTGTGCTGCATCCATGATGGCCGGCACCTGCCAATGGCAATGCCGACAATGGCCATTGAAATTGACGCGAAAATGGCCTTTGGTACAGGAACGCATGAGACAACGAGAATGATGGTCAAATCAATCTTAGCACTTCGCCCGGAGGGACAGCGGGTGCTGGACTGTGGCTGCGGGACGGGCATTCTGGCCATCACCGCGCTCAAGGCCGGTGCATGCAAGGCATTTGGCTACGACATTGACGAGTGGAGCGTGGACAATGCCAGACACAATGCCATCATCAATCAGGTGGGCAGCCGTTTGACAACAGTACACGGCGATGCCACAGCCATCAGCAGTAAGGAGGGCGCATTTAACCTTGTAGTGGCCAATATCAACAGGAATATTCTGCTGGAAGACCTTCAAACATTCAGAGGCGCAATGGCACCTGGCGGCCACCTGCTGATGAGCGGTTTCTATACGGAGGATGCGGCACTGCTGACCGGAAAGGCTGCAGCACTTGGACTGCGCCACATTGGAACACTGACAGACAACGGCTGGGCCTGCCTCCATTTCAGTCTTTGAGGGTGAGCTGCATCAAGTCGTAATAGCTGCCATTATAGATATTGAAGTCAACATAGCCTTTGATGCCCGGCAGCCGCCCGCAGTCAGTGTGCTGCCAGAATTTCCAGGCACCCTTATACTCCACCTTGTCCACATAATAATGGGCTATCCAATAAGGATATTCGTCAAAGACCGAGTCGCCGAGATAAGCCATCTTAAACTTATAGTAGGTGTAGATGATGGGTTTTGCATGATATTCCTTCTCAACAAGCCTCAGCCAGGTGAGCACACTTTCCTTGAAATCCTCGGCACTCTGGTCTTTTCCTTTGTGTTCAACATCCAGCACAGGTGGCAAGTCACCCGCCTCCAACTTGACGTGATTGATGAAATGTTGCGCCTGGTCTCTACCCGACGAGCGCGTACTCCAGAAATGGTAAGCACCTCTTACAAAGCCATTTTCACGTGCCTGATAAAAGTTGTCATTGAAGTTCTTGTCTATCCGTGTTGCACCCTCTGTGGCCTTAATCATCACGAACCTGACAGGGCACTTTGCAATCATGCCATTGTTGCGAAGCTCCTCCCAGTCGATAACGCCCTGATAGTGGCTGATGTCAATGCCATGGATATCGTATCCCTCTGGATAGTTGGCATCACCATAAAGTGCACGCCAGCGAAAGCCGAACGGACTGACAAAGAAATAGTAGAAAACCCAGATGTAGCCCACGACCACAAGCCCGCCGCCAAGCCACCAGGCCCACCCTGGCAGCTTGTGAAGCAGCCTGACAAGCAAGCTATCGCGCTTTTTCCTAACGGGGGAGCGATAGCGGCGCCTGGGCTTATGCCTTGATGTTCGGGGCTGTGTGGTCATCTAAGTCACATAAAAAGTGCTGTTACCGCAATCACGACAAGCGGACGGCGGTAACAACACTTTATGGTCAACAAACATTACTCCTGCTCAAGGGCAAGCGTCATTGTGGTTTTGTCACAAACAGAGCTCGGTCCCCAATACTGGATTGGGCCCGGGTAGACGTAGCAGGTTTCCTTGGCCCACTTGTCGCGCATGGCGGCAAAAGCCTTGAACGGCTTGCCATCCAACTCAACAAGAGCCTTGCGGATGACAGGCTTCATCTCACCGTTTCGGCGCTCAATGTTCATCATCATGGTAATGGGCACGCCACCGGCAACCCATTCATCAGCGGGGGCTGTGGTGCTCTTTACAATGGCCATGTAACCCGTCTTGCCATTAGCAATAAGCTGCGCTGCGCTGGTTCCGAGCGCATAGCAATAGTCGGCATCGAAGTTGGAAGGAGCAGCGCAGCGTCCCTCATAACCAAAGAAATGGTGAAGGGTGGCAAACTTGCCAACATACTTGCCCTCCTTTTTCCACTGGGCAAGTCGGACCTCGCACATGTCAGAGAGCAACTTTTCGGTTTCGATAAGTGAAACCTGTACATTACCGTGGGGGTCGCGGTCCAGTGAGAGCTGGCGGGCAACGCCCGATGGCAGCGTTTCAAAGGTCTCAGCGTTCTGCTTGGACAGGTGACTGATGATGTATGCGCGCTGAGCGGCCTTGTCAAGGTCTTTGTACTCGCTGCCGTGAGCAGCCAGAAGATCGTTCAGCTCATGGATAAGGCGGCCAATGGCCGGAATAAACTCAATCAAGCCCTCAGGCACAATCACAGTGCCGAAGTTCATTCCTTTCGATGCACGATAGGCAATAGCCTCGCAAAGCTGGTCAACAATCTGGTTGAGCGTCATGTCTTTCTGCTCAACCTCCTCGGACACAAGACAGATGTTGGGCTGGCACTGAAGGGCGCATTCCAAAGCAATGTGGCTTGCCGAGCGCCCCATCACCTTGATGAAGTGCCAGTATTTGCGCGCAGAGTTACAGTCGCGCTCAATGTTGCCAATCAGTTCGGAATAGGTCTTGGTGGCTGTGTCAAAACCAAATGAGGCCTCAATCTGCTCGTTCTTTAGGTCTCCGTCAATCGTCTTTGGGCAGCCGATCACTTGCACGCCATATTTCTTGGCTGCATAGTACTCGGCCAGCACACAGGCATTGGTGTTGGAGTCGTCACCTCCTATAATGACAATAGCATTGATGCCAAGCTGACGGATAATCTCAAGCCCCTTTTCAAACTGGTCTACCGTCTCCAACTTAGTACGGCCGGAACCTATCATGTCAAAGCCACCCGTATTGCGGTAGTTGTCTATAATCTCTTTAGTAAGCTCTATATAGTTGTGGTCTACAAGACCGCCAGGACCCAGGATGAAACCATAGACACGGTTCTCCGGGTTGAGTTTCTTCACCTGGTCAAACAGTCCGGTTATTACATTGTGGCCGCCAGGAGCCTGTCCGCCACTGAGAATGACACCCACGTTCATGCGCTTGTTGACAACCTCATCGCTGGGCACAAACTCAACAATTGGCATACCATAGGTGTTGGGGAACAACTTTTTGATTTCATCCTGATTGTCAACACTCTGTGTGGGAGCGCCTTCCCTCACTTTCACAGCACCTTGGAGAGCCTTTGGCAACTTTGGCTGGTAGTTTGCTCTCTCAATTTGCAATGCACTTTTTTCCATCATAAAATCAATTTTATATAATTATGTGTAATGAATATACCAGTTTTCTTTTGCAAAAATAACCAATTCGTTTCAAAAAAGAGACAACGAAACATGTAAAAGCGCAAAATAATCATATTTTTTAATACAAAAGACACAGTGTTTCGAAAATAATGATTATCTTTGACAATCACAAATCAAAAGAGCGATTATGGCAAACAAGAGAACAATAAAGCGCAACATCACCGCCATCTGCGGTGAACTGTTCGCAGAATGTGTGGCAATGTCCCTGTATGACACAGACGTGGACAAGCAGAACATTGAAGCGCTCATTCAGTCTATCGTCTATATGCAATGCGAATATGTGCGTCGCATTTCCCACGTTGAGCCAGGCATTCCGGCCAAGGCCTACTTTGCCGAACTGAGACGGCATTTCAACGAAGACCTTCAAAACATTGTTGACCAGATCAACAACCTTCACTGAGTTTCAGCCTCAAGCACACCGAAAGCAAACCTACAATATTTCATTACCTCATGTGGAAATCACTCTGTAAGTGGTTGCTATACAGATGTATGGGGTGGACTTGCAATGTAACTGAGCCTCACCCTGACAAGTATATCATCTGCTTTGCCCCACATACAAGCAACTGGGATTTTATAATCGGCCAGCTGTATAGCGGCGCAGCCGGTTTCAGGAGTAACTTTTTAATGAAAAAGGAGTGGTTTTTCTGGCCACTCGGCCCACTGTTCCGCCGTCTTGGAGGCATTCCTGTATGGCGGTCAAAGCACTGCCACCTGACTGATGTCATGGCTGAGGAGGCCCGCAGCATGCCTACGTTCCACCTGTGCATATCACCAGAAGGCACACGCTCGCGAACAGCTGAATGGAAAAAGGGATTCTATTATATCGCCCAAAAGGCAGGACTTCCCATCCTACTCTACGGTGTGGACTATGACAAGCGGCTCATCCAATGCACGAAGACCATCGTTCCCAATGGCGACATTGACGGTCAGATGGCAGAAATCAAACGGTATTACAAGGATTTCGAGGGGAAGAATCCCGGGAAATTCACAGTGGGTGAACTCTGAAACGAAAGTGTTTGCCTTCAATACAAGGTTATAGCCATGAAAAAGAATCTCATAAGCACCATCATGACGCTGATGTGCTTTAGTTCGCTAACAGCACAAATGCCCTTTCAGCAAGACCTTGTTGAGCGGCGATTACAGAAAATCTTCTCCAAGCAGATAAAGCGACAGCCTTACAGTATGGCCACCATCAAAGTGACAGGAGCCACCGCTTCCGCCAGCAAGCGGACTGTCCAGGTGACCATGGACAGCGGATTCTCTGACTTCAATTTTGACAGCAAGACCATTAAGGCAGTAGAGAAGGCTGTCCGCAAGACACTGCACAAGCACTACCGCAAATACACAATCACAGTCACTGTCGATGGCACAGACATCCGCTATCTTGCCAGGGGAGCTACGCTGAAGGACCGACAGGCCAACTCTTGGGGCGGTATCGACTACCACGGTGCGCCATGGGTGACCAACCTCTCTACTCCAACATCACCGACACACGGGCTTTACAACAGACACCTGTCGCTATGGGCAAGCCACGGATATTTTTATGATGCGAAGCGTGAGAGTTGGAGATGGCAACGGCCACGACTGTTTTGCACCACAGAAGACCTCTTTACGTCAAGTATCGTTGTCCCCTACCTCATTCCTATGCTCGAAAATGCCGGGGCACAGGTCTTCACGCCACGCGAACGTGACTTCCAGCGCCACGAAGTTGTGATAGACAATGATGACAGCCAACCAGGAACTCGCTATATCGAAGTGGACGCTGACCGTCCCTGGACAACGGTCGCCGGAACAGGCTTCGCCATGCCCAAGCAAGCATACCTGTCAAATGGAGAGAACCCTTTTGAAGCTGGCACTGCACGCAGAGCCAAGACCACACGCAAGAAGAGCAGGTACAGCCTGGTCTCCTACCAGCCATCTTTCCCCGAGGCAGGACGCTATGCGGTATACATAAGTTACAAGTCGCTGCCAAACAGCATTGACGATGCAAGATATACGGTTTGGCACAAGGGAGAGAAGACCGAATTTGCCGTGAACCAACAGATGGGTGGCGGCACATGGGTGTATTTGGGGACATTTGATTTCGACAAGGGCTCCAATGAATACAACCGAGTGGTCATCACCAATCAGAGTTCGCACAAAGGAGTGGTCACAACCGATGCAGTCCGCTTTGGCGGAGGTATGGGTAATATCCTGCGCGGCGGGCACACCAGCGGGCTGCCAAGATGCCTGGAGGGCGCCAGATATTACGCACAGTGGGCTGGAATGCCCACAACAGTTTACAATGGGCGCAAAGGCACAGATGATTATGCCGATGACATCAACACACGCTCGTTAATGACCAACTATATCGGGGGCGGCTCTTGCTATATGCCAAAGCAGAAAGGATTGGGGGTGCCTATCGAGCTGAGTCTGGCAGTGCACAGTGATGCCGGCTTCACCAACGAAAACGACGGACTGATTGGTTCCCTGGGCATTTGCACGACTTCATTCAACAACGGCCACCTTGATGCGGGAACACCAAGAACAGCGTCAAAGGACTTTGCACAGGCACTGGTGGACAATCTCGGATGCGACCTGGCAGCCGGATATGGCAAATGGAACACACGCGGTGTTTGGGACAGAAACTATTCAGAGACCCGCCTTCCAGCCGTGCCCAGCGCCATCATCGAGACTTTGTCGCACCAGAACTTTCCCGACATCCGGCGCGGCATGGACCCTTCTTTCCGCTTTGACTTAGCACGCTCACTCTACAAGTCTGTACTGCGCTTTGTCAGCAGGCAGCACGGCCTCCCATGCATTGTGACACCGCTTGCCCCCTCAAACTTTCGCATCACATCTGTTGACAACGGTATTGCAGAATTGCATTGGACAGCCACAACCGACCCTCAAGAGCCATCGTCACGGCCCAATGGTTACATCATATATACTGCATACGGGCACTCAGACTTTGACAACGGGACTTACGTACACTCTTCCAACAGTTTCCGCCTGCGCCTTGTTCCTGATGTCCTTTACCGCTTTAAGGTTGTGGCCGCAAACCGCGGAGGATACAGCACACCATCAGAAACCCTGTGCGCACTCTATTCGCAAAAGGCCACACAGACGGCGATGATTGTCAATGGTTTCCACCGTACCGCCTCGCCACAGGTCATTGACACCCCTAACGAACAAGGATTTGACATCAACACCGACATAGGAGTCATTGACGGAGCAAGCTACTCTCTGGTTGGCCAACAAACCTGCTTTGACAGAAGCTGTATGGGGATAGAGAATGAGAGCGGGCTTGGCTGGAGCAACGACACCTTGCAAGGCAGAAAGATTACAGGCAACACGTTTGACGGAGTGGTGACACATGCCAAGGCGATACAGGCTTCTGCCTGTATGAACATCATCAGCTGTAGCGGCGAAGCCGTTGACCGTAAGCAGGTGAACTTCGACGGGTGCCTGCTTGTTGACCTCATGCTTGGCCTGGAATGTAACGATGGATACAGTCTGCACCGGCGCAAGACATTCTCATCGGCCATGCAGGAAGCATTGCTCCGACACACAGCCAACGGAGGGGCCCTTCTGGCAAGCGGAGCCTATATTGCCAGCGACATGCCAACAGCCGCAGAGCAACAGTTTGTGAACAACGTGCTGAAATGCTCACTTGCCGGCACATACTGCAATCCCAACGACACGCTCACAGGCATGAACACGCGGACTACATTTTACAACAGGCCCAACGAACGGCACTATGCAGCCGTATCGGCTGACATTCTGCAACCCACAGCTCCTGCGTTCACCACTATGCTATATGCCAATGGCACATCAGCATGCGTGGCCGCCAAGGGCAATAGCAATGTCATTGCAATGGGATTTCCGTTTGAGTGCATTGCTGACGAAAGCAAGCAGCTCAGCATCATGCGCGCATTCATCCATTTCCTCATGCAAAGATAACGTGTGGGTACAGGTGGCACAATACCCATAAAGACAAGACACATATTTTACAATCATTCAAAAAAATAGAGAAATCATGTACAAGATTCAGACAAACCCTTCAGGCACACGCAGCATTGACATCACTGACGGGCATCTACAAACCATTGACACCTACCAGCTCTTCCGTGACCTTATTGACAGCAATGGCTATGTTGACGAGCAGGTGCTTGAGAAGCTAAAGTTCAACATACGCGCCCTGCTTGAATCAGAGACCGGCAAGGACAAGGCTCTGCTTGACCTCTGCCTTGACGTAATATACCATCCAAACATGAAGGCTTTCGGTCTTCAGCAACTTGTCCTCCTGTATATTAACTGGAAAAACAAGGTAAACGAAGAGCATGACACGCCCAAGCAGCCAGACCAGAGTAAGCCTGCCAACTGAACAAGCCCCTTTATGAATAGGTGTTCAAAATGATTGGGATATCCGTGTGTGTCTTGTTCAAGCTGTATGCCCGTGGGCAAGAAAGGGAGCGGATTTGGCCACACGACCGGTAAAAGCCTGGCATAAAGCCAAAAAGAAAATGAAGAGACATATCAAAGTTTGGCAAACATCTGCTGACTATAATACTCAAGTTTCGGATTTAGAATGAGCTGGTAAAAAAAGTACATAAAAAAGGCTT
>CALBLK010000044.1 GCA_937895845.1 uncultured Prevotella sp.
CCGCTGCATAACGCATGATAAGGGCGTTGAGTTTACTATTGTCTGGATAGGCAAAAAAGACAGGCTCAATATTGGCATTGTTAACCCGAACGTGTTTCATTCGGTCCTCTTCCTTGTCGCGACGCGTCAGTTCATGCTTTTTGATGACACCTTTCATGTAATCGTCTACATAAGCCCCAACAACAAGCCCATATTGAGTTCTTCCGTTCATCGTTTGGGCATAGATGTAGTAATGCTCCTTATTGTCTTGCACAAGCCACCCTTTATCTTGAAACTTACGGAAATTCTCCGCGGCCTTGGCATAAATGCGTGAATCATACTCACTGGTGCCTGGTTCAAAATCAATTTCCGGCTTGATGATATGATAAAGACTCATCTCATTGTCACCAGCCTCAGCCCTTGCCTCCTCTGAGTTGAGTACATCATATGGGCGAGACTCCACTCGCTCCACAAGTTCTTTCGGGGGCCGTATCCCCTTAAACGGTTTTATTTTTGCCATAGGTCTTTGGCGTTTGAATATTGACAATGTTATAGCTGTCAAAAGGAGACGGTGTCCGTCTCCGCAGCCTGCTCATCAATTCACCTTAAACTTAGTACTGCCGTCCTTAAAGAAAGCGTTGATCTGTTTTGCTGCTGCTATACCTGCATTTGTGTTGGCTTCGGCAGTCTGCGCCCCCATCTTCTTTGGCGTACTGAAGTAGCGGCCTTCAAAGTGACGGAACTCTGCATCTGCATCAGGTTTAATGTCCGTAACAAACTTAAGGTCTGTACGCTCAGCAAGCAATTTGATAAGTTCGGACTCATTGATGACTTCCTTGCGAGCAGTGTTTATCAAGATACCTCCCTTCTTCATCATTCCAACCAATTTATAGTTGATACTTTCTCTTGTCTCTGCTGTCGCGGGGATGTGCAGCGACACAATGTCACAAGTTTTGAACAGCTCTTCCTGGCTCTCTACAGCCTTCACACCGGCTGCCTCTATGACTTTCTTTGGACAATAGGCGTCATAAGCAGCCACATCCATACCAAAGCCAGCGGCTATACGCGCAACATTGCGGCCTACGTTACCAAAAGCCAGAATGCCTATTTTTTTCCCTTTAAGTTCGGTTCCTGCCTTACCATTGTAGAAATTGCGAACGGTATAAATCAACAAGCCAAAGACAAGCTCTGCCACGGCATTGGCATTCTGTCCTGGAGTATTTTCTGCCACTACGCCATGAGCTGTGGCAGCGGCCAAATCAATATTGTCATAACCGGCCCCCGCACGAACAACAATCTTTAAACGCTTGGCTGCATCCAACAGTTCGGCATCCACTTTGTCTGAACGCACAATCAGTGCATCGGCATTGGCAACAGCATCAAGCAACTGTGCCTTTTCTGTATATTTCTCTAACAATGCCAACTCATTTCCAGCGGCTTCCACTTCAGCCTTGATACACTCTACCGCAGCAGCAGCAAAAGGTTTTTCTGTAGCAACAAGTACTTTCATAATCTTTATGTTGAAATCATATATTTCGTCAATGAATAAAATAAAAAATGTTTGGTGTAAACCACAACAGGCCATTCACCAAACATTCACAATCAGCAAGTTAGTGCAATTTTTCAAACTCTTTCATTGTTTGAACCAGCGCATTAACACCCTCTATTGTTTGCGCATTGTAGCAACTTGCGCGGAATCCGCCAACACTACGGTGACCCTTAATACCTACCATTCCACGCTCCGTCGCAAAGTCAAGGAATGGCTTTTCCAAATCCTTGTACTCATCATTCATCACAAAACAGATATTCATTACAGAGCGGTCATCAACATTTACCGTTCCACGGAACAGTTTGTTGCGGTCTATCTCAGCGTAAAGAATTTCTGCACGCTGTCCTGCCAACTTGTCCATGGCCTCTACGCCCCCTTTTTTCTTAATCCAGCGCAGAGTTTCAAGAGCAGAATAGATGGGAACAACAGGAGGAGTGTTGAACATAGAGCCTTTCTCAACATGCGTGCGGTAGTCAAGCATGGTTGGTATCTGCCGAGGAGCCTTGCCCAGCGCGTCATCCTTGACAATCACAAGCGTCACACCAGCCATTGCCAAGTTCTTCTGGGCACCAGCATAAATACAATCATATTTCTTCACATCAACCGGACGGCTAAATATATCGGAAGACATATCCGCAACCATCCGCACAGGAACATCCAAATCAGTACGAGTCTCGGTACCATAAATAGTATTATTTGTCGTTATGTGCAAATAATCCACATCCGCAGGACAGTTCCAGTTTTTGGGGATAAATGTATAATTGGCATCTGCAGAAGAAGCGACCTCAACAACCTCTCCAAATACCTTCGCCTCCTTCATGGCCTTTTTCGCCCATGTTCCAGTGTTTAGGTAAGCGGCCTTCTTGATGAGAAAATTATAGGGAACCATGCAGAATTCAAGCGATGCACCACCACCAAGGAAGATTACGGAATACCCCTGAGGTATCTGGAGCAACTCTTTGATCAGCGCGACTGCCTCGTCTACAACCGGCTGAAAGTCCTTCGAACGATGGCTAATCTCCATCAGAGAGAGACCTGAGCCATTGAAATCCAAGCACTGTCTGGCTGTGTTTTCAATCACTTCACGTGGAAGCATTGACGGACCTGCATTAAAGTTGTACTTCTTCATTTGATTGTCTATTTTATGATTATTGAATAGTGTTATTATTCACTCTGGTAAATATGTGTGTGCGAAATTACACTTTTTATTCGATACAGCCAAATATTTCATCACAAATGTACAAGCACCTTAGGGCATAGTGTCTAATTGACATTTTCTACAACTGTTTTGATACCTTTTATCTTTTCTCCCCTAACTTTCTCAAGCACGCGGCCAACACTGTCATATGAGATTGCAACATAAGTATAACGTTCTTTCACATCAATACGACCGATAGAAGACAGGGGTATTTCCCCCTTTTTGCACAAGAAGCCCGCAATGTCACCCTTGCTGAGCTTGTTCTTCCTGCCCTTACCAATATAAATTGTTGACATCTTCGGTTTAGCCAGGGGAGGCAACGTTTCAGGAAAAACGAACGCCACAGGCTTCTGGTTCACATAGCCAGGTACCCTCTCTTCTGGGCCTAGTACGAAGAAGGTCTGGCCACTTGCCTTCCATCGCGCCGTCCGCCCCACCCGGTGAATGTAAGCCTCTTCGCTTAGTGGCAGATGATAATGAATAATATTATTAACGTTAGGTATGTCCAGTCCTCGCGATGCCAGATCAGTAGCCACAAACACATTAGCTGACCCGTTACAAAACCTGTAAAGGGCGGCCTCTCGCTGCTTTTGATCCATCCCTCCATGGAAAGCGCTTACAGAAAACCCCTGACTACGCAAAAAATCAGTTGTCCGCTCCACGCTGTCGCGATAGTTTAGGAAGATAATGCTACTACCTTGTCCCAAACAGCGTAGCAAGCATGAAAGTGTATTCAATTTGTCCTTAACCTCACTAGCCACTTCGTACAAGCCAACCCGATTGGCCACCAGCTTGCTTTCAGCAAGAAAATTAACCCTAACGGAATGGCCGAGACAGACATACTCAGGAATCTGCTCTGCATCGGTCGCAGAGATCAAGAAACGCCGCTGAAGGCCAGGCAAACCCTTTATCAGTTTGGACATCTCCGCCTGAAACCCCATTTCCAAGCACTTGTCAAACTCGTCTATCACGAGAAAGCGGACTGCGTAAGGCGCTATGTTGCCTTTTGCCAAATGATCATTCAGCCGCCCCGGAGTGCCAAAAATCACGTGAGGTTCCACGGCGCGCATTTCACGATGTTCATCCATTGTTAGACGCCCTCCATAACATGCCAATGCCCTGAAATGGGTGCCCATAGATTTAAATACCGCCTCCAACTGCATAGCCAACTCCCGGCCGGGCACTACTACAAGTGCCTGTACTTGAGAGCGGCCCTGGTCAAGCAACTGAACCAGAGGGAGCATGAAAGCCAATGTTTTTCCAGAGCCTGTTGGCGACAGCAACACAACATCACCATCTGTCCTTCTAACAGCTCCGTCCATCTCCTGCTGCATTGCGGTAAGAGAGGCAATATGAAGTTTCTCTAAAATCTTTTTTTCATCCATTGTGTACAACGCTTTATCCCATTATTCCACGCCCAACTCATATATGCCCGATGGCACTTTGCGCTTGAGCACCTCGACTTCATCTACATCACGCCCCACGACAATGCCATGGCTACGGAGCACGCTCTCCACCGATATACGGGCTAACTCAGGATGATTGTTCTCTTCACTCAAATGGCAAAGCCACACATGTTTAAGCCGGTTACCCATATTTTCAGCCAGTGCCATACCACAAGCGTGGTTACTGAGATGCCCGGTGGCACTCATTATACGTTTTTTCAAATGCTCGGGGTAGCTTCCCGTTCTGAGCATCTCCTCGTCATGATTGGCCTCTATCACCAAGTATTCTGCACTATTGATGTAAGGTTTCATCTCCTCTGTCACTTCTCCAATGTCTGTCATGATACAAAAGGTTACACCTTCAGCCTCTATGCAATACCCAACATTGTCTGCGCTGTCATGCGGAACTCCAAACGAGGTGACAGTGAAGTCGCCAACAGTGTAGCTTTTACCTTTTTCTATGATTCGCTGCAATTCACGAGGAATCTTGCGGTTAACGCAATAGTTACGGCTAATTCCCTGATGCACTGCCAAGGTTGAATACACAGGTATATTGCGGTCATGGCTAAGACTTCCTACCGATTTCACATGGTCTGCGTGGTCATGCGTCACAAATATATAATGAACGTTTGACCAGCTCAGCCCGAAATCCCTAAAATATTTCTTCAGTGTCCGTATTCCAACACCAGAATCTATCAGCAGTCCATCCGTGGGTGTAAACAGATAGTAGCAATTGCCACTGCTACCGCTCCCAAAGGATATAAATCTTAGCATTTTGTTATTCTTTTCTGCAAAGATAGGAAGAATTTCCGTGACAGCCAACACATTTTTTTAAAATATAATGACTACCTTTGCAAGCACAAAAGTCTAAACCAGAATACATTATTGACAAACAAAATATGAAAAGAGACCAAGAGATTTTCAACTTGATTGAAAAAGAACATCAGCGCCAGTTAAAGGGCATAGAGTTGATTGCTTCCGAAAATTTTGTAAGTGACGAAGTGATGGAGGCAATGGGCTCCTACCTTACCAACAAGTATGCCGAGGGCTACCCTGGCAAGCGCTATTACGGCGGCTGTCAGGTGGTTGACCAAGTGGAGCAAATTGCCATTGACCGTGTTTGCAAGCTGTTTGGTGCAGAATACGCAAACGTTCAGCCCCACTCTGGAGCGCAAGCCAATGCAGCTGTACTTTTGGCAGTGTTGCAGCCTGGTGACACCTTTATGGGTCTCAATTTGGCTCACGGCGGCCACCTCTCTCACGGCTCACAGGTCAACACAAGTGGCATTCTTTACAGACCTGTAGGATATAACCTCAACAAGGAGACCGGTCGTGTTGATTATGATGAGATGGAGCAGTTGGCTTTAGAGAACAAGCCAAAGCTGATTATCGGCGGAGGGTCTGCCTATAGCCGCGAGTGGGACTACAAGAGAATGCGGGAGATAGCAGACAGGGTAAATGCCATTCTGATGATTGATATGGCCCACCCTGCCGGTCTCATTGCAGCGGGGCTGTTGGAAAACCCAGTGAAATATGCACACATCGTTACCTCAACCACCCACAAGACGCTACGTGGTCCACGTGGAGGTATCATTCTGATGGGTAAGGATTTTGAAAACCCTTGGGGGCTTAAGACACCGAAGGGGCAAACCAAGATGATGAGCCAGCTGATTAACTCTGCTGTCTTTCCTGGCCAGCAAGGCGGTCCGTTGGAAAATGTGATTGCAGCTAAAGCCGTTGCTTTTGGTGAGGCTCTTCAACCTGAGTTCAAGGAGTGGGCCAAACAGGTTCAGAAAAATGCTAAGACTCTGGCTGACGAATTGATGAAACGGGGCTTTACCATCGTCAGTGGTGGTACTGACAACCACTCCATGTTGGTTGACCTTCGTTCAAAATACCCAGAACTGACAGGCAAAGTCGCAGAAAATGCCCTGGTTGCCGCTGACATTACAGTTAACAAGAACATGGTGCCGTTCGACACTCGCAGCGCTTTCCAAACCAGTGGAATCCGCTTGGGGACACCAGCCATTACCACACGCGGCGCCAAGGAAGACCTTATGGCTGTCATTGCAGCACTCATCGAGGAAGTACTTAACGCTCCAGAAAACGAGGAAGTCATCACCAAGGTTCGCACAAAGGTGAACAGCCTCATGAAAAATTACCCTTTATTCGCATATTGATTCAACCCCAAACGGTCATTAGACAGAAACAAGCAATTGCATGAGATTATTCCCCGTCTTTCCGCCACTTGTCACAGTTTCTTTCGGTGCCTTGCTGCCGTCAGTGTCTCGCCATAGCCCGCTATGGCTTCACCATTTCCGTTGCAAGCTGTCTGAAACAAGCAGCGACCTGGGACGAAACATGATGACCGATTTGGGTTTAAGGATCTTTCTAAGAATTAAGAATTGAGAAAGAACATGGTGCCTACACCTTACCTAGACAAAATGAAAACTTTCCTATTCTTAATTCTTATTATTTCAACCCACCAATTTTCATTACAAAGATAGTTTATGGGAGGATTCTTTGGAACCATTTCCGTTAAATCGTGTATTGATGACCTATTTTACGGAACCGATTATAATTCTCATTTAGGTACAAAACGGGCAGGCCTCGTCACCTTTGACAAGAAACACGGCTTCAGCCGGTCTATCCATAGTTTGGAAAGGGATTACTTCCGTTCAAAATTTGAGGACGAATTGGGTTCCTTTCATGGCAACCAGGGGCTTGGCGTTATCAGTGACACCGACCCGCAGCCAATCATTGTCAATTCCCACTTGGGGCGATATGCAGTGGTCACAGTGGCCAAAATTAACAACCAGAAGGAGATTGCACAAGAGTTACTGTCCAACAAAATGCACCTCAGCGAGCTATCGGCTAACACGATCAACCAGACAGAATTAGTGGCTCTTCTCATCAATATGGGCACAACATTTGTTGAAGGCATCAACCTTGTGTACAAACGCATCAAGGGTTCATGCTCTATGCTTGTTCTCACAGAAGACGGTATCATTGCCGCACGTGACTTTTTAGGCCGCACCCCAATCGTTATAGGCAAAAAGGACGGAGCTTACGCTGCTACAAGCGAGACCTCCAGTTTTCCGAATCTCGACTATGAGACTGTGAGGGACATCGGCCCAGGCGAGATAGTCCGTCTCCGTGCCAATGGTATAGAAGTACTCCGGAAACCGTCTTCCTGTATGCAGATATGTTCTTTCCTGTGGGTTTACTACGGTTTTCCCACAAGCGACTACGAGGGAGTCAACGTCGAGGAGATGCGCGAGCGCAACGGCAAGCTGATGGGAGAGGAAGACGACATAGAGGCTGACTGCGTTTGCGGCATTCCAGACTCCGGTGTCGGCGTTGCCTTAGGCTATGCAGAAGGTCACAAAATTCCGTACAAGCGTGCCGTCTTGAAGTACACCCCCACCTGGCCCAGAAGCTTTACACCCGGAAACCAAAGCCGAAGAAGTTTGGTAGCCAAGATGAAACTCATTCCCAACCGTGCCATCCTCAATGGCAAGCGTGTGGTGTTCTGCGATGACTCCATTGTCCGCGGCACTCAGTTGCGCGACAATGTGCGTATGTTTTTTGACTATGGTGCAAAGGAAGTGCATGCACGCATATCATGCCCTCCACTGGTCTATGGCTGCCCTTTCATTGGCTTCACCTCGTCAAAGAGCGACATGGAGCTGATTACCCGTACCATCATCAAGGACTTTGAGGGGGATGAGAACGCCAAGTTAGAACAATACGCCACAACTAATTCGCCAGAATATCAGCGCATGGTTAAAGAAATTGCCAAGCGCCTCGGACTTACAAGTCTCAAATTTAACAAGATAGAGACACTCATTCAATCTATCGGACTTCCTAAATGCAAGGTATGCACTCATTGCTTCGACGGAAGCAGCCGGTTCTACAATGAGACAGGATGTCATCAAACAGAAGCACGGAAAGACCATGCAAGATAACCCATTAGCACCGCCAGCAAGTGACAGCCCTCTGATTAGCTTCATTATCACCTACCACGAAGAACCCATCGAAATGGTGAGTGAGTGTATAGACAGCATATGCACACTCTCGCTCAGCCCCTCTGAGCGAGAAATCATTTTGGTTGACGATGGCTCTGCAACCACACCTTTACCCGCCTTACAGGACATAGCTGACCAAATCATCTACATCCGGCAGCCAAACAGGGGCTTGAGTGATGCTCGTAACACCGGCATCCAACAGGCAACCGGACAATGGTTGCAGTTTGTTGACGCTGATGACAAACTGATTCCGTCCGTTTACGAATGTTGCCTGGATATCACCAGATACAAACAGACGGACATGGTTATGTTTGACTTCACCAGCAACAGGCAGTCAGCCACACTCAACTTCGAAATGCCAACCTCCCCTGTCACCGGCACCCAACTGTTGCGTTCTAAAAATATCCATGCTTCAGCCTGCTGCTACATTTTCCGGCGCAGCATCTTGGGCAACCTCAGATTCCACTCTGGCATCTATCATGAGGACGAGGAATTTACTCCACAGCTTTTGCTCAGGGCTGAGAGCGTCTACGCCACAACACAAAAAGCCTATTGGTATCGCCAGCGCAAAGGCTCCATCACATCTGCCACGAGCACCAAAAAACGCCTCAAGCGCCTACATGACACCAAGGCCATCATCCTGCGCTTGCGCGACCTCAGCGACACCCTACCTGTTGACGACCGCCTCGCCATGCAACGGCGTGTGGCCCAGCTCACGATGGACTATATCTATAAAATCATGACCGAGACCTCCAACAAACGTTTCTTAAACGACGAGTTGGAGCAACTAAGGCAGCAAGGGCTCTTTCCACTCCCAGACCGCAACTATTCACAGAAATACAATTGGTTCAGACGATTGTCCACACACCGTATAGGATTAAACATGATGGCTCTGTTCCTTCCCCTACTTAAAAAAGAGCGATGAAAATTCTTCTGTTGGGCGAATACAGCAACGTACATGCCACACTTGCCTTGGGTCTGCGTGAGTTAGGGCACACTGTGACAGTGGCATCCAATGGAGACTTTTGGAAAGGCTATTCACGCGACATAGACCTTGCCCGCCGGGCTGGCATCATGGGGGGCGTGTCATTCGCATTTCGCTTGGCCAAGGCCTTGACAGACTTCAGGGGCTACGACATTGTGCAACTCATCAATCCAATGTTTCTGGAAATCAAATCCGAGAAACTTTTCTACATCTACAAATATTTAAGAAGACACAACAGGCACCTTGTTCTTGGAGCATTCGGAATGGACTGGTATTGGGTGCATACCAACACTTATAATAAACCTTTGCGTTACAGCGATTTTAATATCGGAGACTCTGTCCGCCAGAACCCCGATGCCATCAAAGAGCGAAAAGACTGGCTGAACACTCCAAAGGAGCAACTAAACAAATATATTGCAAACGACTGTGATGGCATTGTTGCGGGGCTGTATGAATACTGGGTGTGTTACCATCCTGTGTTCCCCGGAAAAACAACGTTCATCCCTTTTCCGATACAAATGCCGCTGACAGAAGCTGACTGCCAATTCAGCAAGCCGCTCAAACTGTTCATCGGCATCAACAAATCCAGAGATGCCTATAAGGGGACAGACATTATGCTTCGCGCCGCAGAAGCAATCGTCAAAAACTACCCCGGCCGTGTCACACTTCACAAAGCCATGTCTGTCCCCTTTTGCACCTATCAGAAAATGATGGATGGCAGCGATGCCATATTAGACCAGCTCTACAGTTACACACCATCCATGAACCCATTGCTGGCCATGTCGAAAGGCATTATCTGCATTGGCGGTGGAGAACCAGAGAATTACGCCATTATCCATGAGGATGAACTTCATCCTATTGTCAATGTAACACCTTCTTACGAAAGCGTCTACGCGCAATTAGAGTCATTGGTTCTCCACCCAGAATGTATCGCCAAGCTAAAAAGGGACAGTGTAAGATATGTCCGGAAACATCATGACTATCTCAAAGTGGCCAGACAATACGCCACATTTTACCAACAGTTAACCAAGCTGTAGCACTTAACGGCCCGCAAGAATTGTTCATTACAAACTCACCGCATATTTTCACAACTGCATTTGTTCCATAAAATATTCAGCAAAGCAATGTAGATTCAGCCAAAAACAAATAACTTTGCAACCGTGTTTGAAACATAGATAAAAGATACACAGAAAGGATGAAAAGTAAAGCGATGATAATGTGCACAGTCATGGCAGCTATCGTGACAGCCGGTTGCACAAATAAGGAAAAACGCCAGCCAAAAGCCCCTGTGAATGTAAGCGTGATGATTGCCGGGTCACCTACAACAGCCCACGGACAAACCTATGTGGGGACAGTGGAAGAGAAGAGCGGAACACTGCTGAGCTTTGAGGTGCCTGGCAATGTGACCACACTCAAGGTGCAGGAAGGCGACCGTGTAGCCAAAGGGCAACTAATAGGCACCGTCCAGCCCAACACGCTGCGCGATGCCCACCAAGCCACGCTAACCTCACTCCGCCAAGCACAGGATGCCTACCGGCGCATGAAGCCTCTGCATGACCAGGGGGTCATATCGGAAATGCAGTGGGTAGACGTGGAGAGCAAGCTCCAACAGGCTGAAGCAGCTGAGCGCATGGCCCGCGAACAGCTGGGGCACACGACACTGCGAGCACCATTTGATGGTGTCATCGCCGCACGCTATGCCGATCCTGGCATGAATGTCATCGCCGGACAACAGATATACAGGCTGGTAGACATTAAAACTGTAGAAATTAAGATTGATGTACCCGAAAATGAGATATACGCCATTCAAAAAGGACAGGTAGCCCAACTGACCGTCAAGGCTGCGGGCAACTTGACTGCCACTGGACACGTCAGCGAAAAGAGCATCGTGGCCAACGCACTGTCACACACTTACAGCGTTAAAATCACCACGCCAAACTCCGAAGGAAAACTCATGCCAGGCATGGTGTGCGATGTGGCCTTGAAAAGGCACAGTGGCACTGGCATGACAAAGCCTATACTCCTGCCTGCGCAATGTGTGGAATTGGACACTGACGGCCGGCGTTTTGTATGGGTGGCAGAGAACGGAATGGCACAGCAACGCTATGTTACCGTGGGCGACTTCATGGGCGACGGAATTATGGTGACGCAGGGAATCAGTCCCGGCGAATCAGTCATCACGGAAGGAATGCAGAAAGTGAGTGACGGAATGAAAGTAAGGGCAAAATGAAAAAGAAGAGTTTCATCGAGTCAGCCATGGCCGGCCACAACATTGTCATCTTGCTGGTGGCCATGCTGGTGCTTACGGGAATAGCAGGACTGGTGCTGATGCCCAAAGAGGAGATGCCCGAATTCACAATACGGCAAGGAGCCGTAGTGGCCGTCTACCCTGGCGCCACATCGGCACAGGTGGAAGAGCGGGTGACCAGACAGTTGGAAGACTTTATCTTCACCTACAAGGAGGTGAACAAGAAAAAGACCTACTCAAGGAGCAAGGATGGAATGTCCATCGTTTACGTGGAGCTGAACGATAACGTGGAAGACAAGGATGCATTCTGGTCAAAGTTCAAGCACGGTCTGGCCAACTTCAAGAGCAACCTGCCGGCCGGTGTGTTGGCCTTGCAAGCCATAGACGACATCGCCGACACGTCGGCTCTGCTAATCACGATAGACAGCAGTCAGAAGACCTACCGTGAACTGCGGCAGTATCTGGACGACCTCAAGGAGAAACTACGGCGCATCGATGCCATTTCCAATCTGCGCACCTACGGCATGCAGAATGAGCAGGTGACAGTATATCTCGATCAGGACAAGCTGTCCCAATACGGCCTCGGCCCATACACTCTAATCAACGATTTGGGGCTTCAGGGACTCACTATCCCCAGTGGCACCGTGGACAATGGGCAGACACTCTCACCCATACATATCAAGGACTCCTACTGTTCCGAGCGTGACGTGGCTCAGCAGATAGTCTTCCACGATGCACAAGGTCACACGCTGCGACTGAAAGACGTTGCCAGGGTGGTCAGAGAATATCCTAAACAGGACAAGTATATCAGCAGCGATGGACGCAAGTGTGTGCTGTTGTCGGTAGAGATGCGCAAGGGAAACGATATCGTAAAGATGGGGCGTGAGGTACACAGCATCATTGACAGCTACAGTCAGACCCTGCCCGATGATGTGCACATCAACGTCATCACCGACCAAAGCAAGGTGGTGGGCGAGTCGGTGGTCAACTTCCTCCGTGAGCTGCTCATCTCGGTAATCGCTGTCATCATTGTAGTCATCCTACTTATGCCACGGCGTGTCGCCGAGGTTTCAGCCTTGTCAATACCCATTACCATTTTCTGCTCCGTTGGCCTGTTTTATATCTTTGGGATGGAACTGAACACCGTCACCCTAGCGGCACTCATCGTCACTCTGGGCATGGTGGTAGATGACTCTGTAGTCATCATTGACAACTACATGGAGAAGCTCAGTCATGGCATGAGCAGGTGGGACGCCGCGATAGCCGCTCCACGAGAGTTCTTCATGTCGGTACTGTCAGCAACGCTGTCCATCAGCCTCACCTTCTTCCCTTTCCTCTTCACCATGCACGGCGACATGGGTGACTTTGTGAAATCGTTTCCCTGGGCCATGTTCATCATCCTAAGCATATCGCTCAGCGTGTCGCTTCTGCTCACACCTTATTTGCAATACAAGCTGATACTCCCTGCGGCCAATGACGGGAAGAACAGCAATGGGAAAGAGGTGCAAACGAAAAAGAAAAGAACACCACTCGACTATCTACAAATGGGTTACGCATGGCTACTGGCTCACTGCTTCGCTCATCCTAAATGGACTTTAGGCGGGGCCGCGGCACTCGTTGCCATCGGTGGCATGACGCTGGCCAACCTGCCCCAACGCATGATGCCGCTGGCCGAACGCAACCAGTTTGCAGTGGAATTCTACTTGCCCAACGGCACGCCAGCCCGACAGACAGCTGCTGTGGCTGATAGTATGGCACACATTCTGAAACGCGACCCGAGGGTGACGGCTGTTACCACGTTTATCGGACAGGGGTCACCGCGGTTCAACGTGACCTATGCACCACAGATAGGCGGCACCAATTTTGCCCAGTTTATCGTCAACACCCACAACAACGAGGCCACAGCCGATGTGCTCGATGACTACGCTGACAAATACTCAGTATACTTTCCAAACGCTTATGTGCGCTGGAAACAAATGGACTATAACAATGCAGCCTACCCCATTGAGATACGCATCAGCGGCGACAGTATCAAGGAACTGAAGGAGGCCGCCAGCCAGGTGGCCGATATCATGCGCCACACAGAGGGTCTCACCTTGGTGCGTACCAACTATGAGGAGCCCACACCGGGCATTAGCGTCACACCCGATGCGACCGAAGCCAACCGGCTTGGCCTTAACAAGACATTGCTGTCAGCTGATCTGGCCGTACACTATGGCGACGGCCTCCCCGTGGCTACTATGTGGGAGGGCGACTACCCCGTAAGTGTCGTGCTGAAGTCAGAACGGTCTGACAGCGACGCTACCCTGTCGCTGGCCAGCGAGTACATCCCTGTTTTGGGCGGCGCACAGTCCGTGCCACTTCGTCAGGTTGCCGACGTGCGTCCCGACTGGACTGACGGGTGCATCGTTCGACGCAATGGCGTTCGCACCATATCAGTGGTGGCCGAACCGATGCGGGGCTACAATGTTGATCGTGTTACCGAACGGGTACAGCATGAGTTGGCTGGGCTTAAGTTGCCAGCCTCGCTGTCTGTAACCACAGGCGGCATGTATGAAAAGGACTGCGAAACCCTACCTATGGTGGTATCGGGCGTGGCGGTGGCTGTCTTCATCATCTTCTTCATCTTGCTGTTCCACTTCAAACGCATCAGTCTGGCCCTGGTCAATCTTTCAGCGATGGCTCTATGTGTGTTCGGCGCTGCAGTGGGACTGGTTGTGACGGGCTACGATGTGAGCATCACCTGCATCCTTGGGCTGGTGAGCCTGATGGGTATTCTTGTGCGCAACGGTATCATTATGCTTGACTATGCCGAGGAGTTGCGGCGCGATGAAAATATGACCGTACGCCAGGCCGCCCAGCACGCCGGCGAACGCCGCATGCGCCCCATTTTTCTCACCTCTGCAGCAGCCAGCGTCGGTGTGCTGCCTATGATGATGGAGAACAACACCTTGTGGTCACCGATGGGAGCGGTAATATTCTTCGGCACGCTCATTTCGATGGTTCTTATAGCCACTGTGCTGCCAGTGGCATACTGGATGGTGTTTGACCGGAAAAAGTGAGCAGACCAGACACCCCCATCTGTCATCAGCCCAAAACAGGCAATACCATGGGCTTGTTTCCACTCTTTCCGGCCCTTGTCACTGTTTCTTCTGGCAGATGCCGTCAGCATTTTGCCATAGCCCACACCATGGCTTCAGCACTTCCGTTGCAAACAGTCCGAAACAAGCAGCAATCTGGGACGAAACCGAGACTTAATCCCCAAACACACAAAGAAGAGACTGGAAGCCCAGCCTCTTCTTTTCTGCGTGAAGTCTTTAGGAAATAAAAACAACAGATTTATGCCTCTGCAGGTGCCTCTGTCTCGGCATTCTCAGCAGGTGCCTCGGCAGCGGCAGCCTCAGCTGCTTTCGCAGCCTCTTCCTCTGCCTTTGCAGCAGCAATAGCGGCTTTCTTGTCTGCCACCTTTTTGGCAATCTCCTCGTTGATTTTCTTCTCAGCAGCCAGTTCTTTGGCTACGGCATCCTTTTTAGCCTTCGCCATCTGCTCGCGAACAACATCCAAGCCTTTCACCTTGTCTGCCTTCCAAGCATCAAACTTTTCCTGAGCTACAGCCTCATCAAAAGCGCCTTTCTTCACACCGCCACGGAGGTGCTTCATCAAGTAAACACCCTCGTCACTCAAAATGTTGCGAACTGTGTCTGTGGGCTGCGCACCAGTCTCTACCCAATAAAGGGCACGGTCAAAATTCAAATCTACTGTGGCAGGATTGGTGTTAGGATTGTAAGTACCAATCTTTTCAGTAAATTTACCATCACGTGGTGCTCTTGCGTCAGCGATTACAATGCTATAAAAAGCATAGTTCTTGCGACCGCCACGCTGCAATCTGATTCTTGTTGCCATTGTTTATTTGTTTAATTAGGTTTGAATTTAAAGCTACTATCTCGTAATAGCGGCTGCAAAGATACTAATTATTTAGATTATTTAGACGTTCTTGCGCCAAAAAACACTTCACCGGTTACTCTTTAACCTATTTTTTTTCTAATGTAAGCCCTGCTTTCATCCCTTTGACACTTTTCATCAATGCAGTGATCGCCTTCAGGTTTGTGTTTGTTGACCTACTGCCAAACGACTTGAACATCTCCAATATTTTGGTGGCATCCGTCACAAACATAAGGTTTTTCCCGTCCAGCTGGGTTGTGACAGTCACTGTCTTTATACCTCCATAGGTCAGCAGCAGCTTGGAGTCTTCAACCTTCCATGTACCTTGTATTGTCTTCTTGCCCAAGAGTTCAACAAAAGTTCCATCCTCCTTGAATGTGAATTTCAAGGCTCCCTGCTTGATGCCATACTTGGTCAGATGGTTCTGGATATTTTTTTCCAATTTACCCGACACCAACTTGGCACCAGCATTGGTCAAAAAATTGTCCGACTCAAACACAATTGCCGGTTCTGCATACTCCCATGTTCCGACAAGACCATTGGTAGAAGCCTGCTTGCTCGAAGAAAATACTGATGTAAGGTTGGAAATCAAATCGCTTCCATTCGTTGTTGCCGTCACTCCCGAGGCATTTGCGATGCCACCGAGAATGTCACCCAGCACATTCTGGGCGTTGACACCAAGGGACGGCATCAGCATGAGGCTCAGTGCCACCAGTTTAAAACTCAACTTTTTCATCTTTACAATATTTTGATTTAACAGGCCGCAAAAGTACAGTTTTTTGACAAGCAAAACAAATATAAAAGACGAAATCTCCTTATGAACGTTTTTTTTATTATTTTTGTACACGGTATATCTAACCCTCCTATGAAAGAACTTACCAAAAGAGAACTGTCCATCCTCATACCTGTCTACAACGATATTTGCACAGAACTGGTCAATGTGTTACACAGTCAGGCGGAAGACCTTGGCATTGACTATGAGATTATTGTAGCCGATGACGGGTCCTCAAGCGCTGCCACCATTGAGCAGAACCGCGAGATTGAGCAATTGTCTCACGTGAAATACCTTGTAAGAACCAAGAATGTGGGAAGGTCGGCCATCCGTAATTTCCTGGCCAGACAAAGTCATTACCAACACCTGTTGTACATTGACTGCGATGTGACAGTTCCCGACGGTTTGTTTCTCAGACGCTATATGGAGTGCCCGTTTGACACAGTGGTCTATGGCGGGGTCCTCATCGGAGGCTCCCCCCGAAAGTTCAGTGGCAACTTGCGCCGCATCTATGAAAAGAGCTGCGAGAAGGCCCACCAGACAGCATACCGGCAGCGCAACCCCTACCACGATTTCCGCACAACCAATTTCATGGTCAGACAGTCGGTAATGACTGCCCACCCCTTTGATGAGCGTTTCAGGAACTACGGTTACGAGGATGTCATGTTTGGAAAAGCCATGCGCCTGAACCATATTCCGATTTATCACATTGACAACCCTCTCTGCATCGAGAACTTCGAAAACAACAGAAGGTTCGTGGAAAAGACTGAGGAGGGACTTCGAACCCTCTATGAGTTCCGCAACGAACTGAGGGGATACAACAGACTGCTCACGATGGTCGGCATAACGGCAAGGTCGTTTCCACTCACACTGATTAGGTGGTGGCACTCCCTGTTCGGCCGTCTGGAGCGCAGTGTCCTCACCAGCAGACATCCCCTGCTGCCAGTCTACAACCTTTACCGGTTAGGATATTATGTATCACTACTTAAAAATAACGACAAGCAATGAAAAGATTTGCATTTAAAATGATGTTGAAAAAGGGCTGCGAACGTGAATACGAGCGCCGCCACGCCGCCATCTGGCCAGAGCTCAAGCAGATGATAAAAGAGCAGGGGGTCAGTGATTACAGCATTTTCTGGGACAAGGAGACCAACATTCTCTTTGCCGTTCAAAAATGCAGCAGGGACACCAACAGTCAGGACACAGCCAATGTAGACCCCATCACCCAAAAATGGTGGGACATGATGGCCGACATCATGGAGGTGAATCCTGACAACTCTCCTGTCAGCATTCCGCTTGAGGAACTTTTTCACATGGACTAGTTCATGCACATCTGCTTCCTTACAGACTCCATCTTCTCCTTTGGCGGTGTGCAGCGGGTAACCGCTGTCATCGCCAAGGAACTGGCCAAAAGGCACCGAGTGACCATTGTCACCTTTGACCATCCTGACCGTGAAGACACAGGTATGTACGGCCTTAGCGAGGCAGACATCAGCTATGTGTTCACCTCCTATGCACCTGTCAGTGTCTCTAAAGCTCTGCTATGCAGGACTTACAGTTTTCTCTATCGCAAGGTGCTGCCTAAAACCAGACTAACCTCAGCCCTCTATGCCCTCAGCTCATTTCCGTCCCAGCGCCGCAAGCCACTGGAAGCCTTGCTCAGCCAAGGGAAATACGATGCTGTGGTTGGTGTCCACGCTCCTTTGGCCATCCGCCTGGCCACGATGTCCCATTGCCTAAAAGGCAGCAAAACCATTGGATGGATTCACAATTCATTTGACGCACTCTATGGCAAGGGCTCTCCATATATCGGCCACGAGTTAGAGGCCCACTGCATTTGCCAGTACCGAAAGCTCAGCCATACGGTCGTTCTGTGTCACTATGACGCTGCAATCTATGAGCAGCGGCATGGCTTCCGCCCAACTGTCATCTATAATCCGCTCACTGTCGTTCCGCGACAGCAAGCAACAGGCAAGAACAAACGCTTCTTGGCCATTGGTCGCTTTTCGCACAGCCACAAGGGCTTTGACCTCCTGATTGAGGCCTTTCACTTGTTTTTGAAGCAACACGAGCATGACGCCAGCCAAGATTGCCCAACAGAAAGATGGACATTGGACATCGTGGGCGAAGGCCCAGAGCAAACGCTGTACGAAACACTCATCCATAAATACCATCTGGAAGACCGTGTCTTCCTACACCCTTTTACCAAGAACATACACACCTATTACGAACAAGCCAGTTTCTATGTGCTCAGCTCTCGCTGGGAGGGATTCGGCTTGGTTCTCACCGAGGCCATGGCTCATGGTCTTCCCGTCATCTCATCAGACCTCCCTACCAGCAAGGAGATCCTTGGCGAAACAGCCCTCTATTTTCCAAATGGCAATGTAAAGGCACTGGCAGAGCAACTCCATGTTGCCACAACTGCCAACTGGAACAAATGGTCGGAGCGGTCTGGCAAACGCGCATCGCTGTTTTCCATTCCACGCATTGCCAGCCAGTGGGAAGCAATACTTTCTCACGAAGAAGCGCAATGACCCAATGCTGTTGCCAAAGTCTTCAATAAGTCATCAATTTTTCTGCCTTTGTCATTGATTTTTTGGCAGGAACTGCCAATTCCAGAAAGAGAATCCTTATATTTGCACCTATAAATCACAAAATCATTGTCAAGCATGGGGGAGCAACCCTTAACCGCACCAAGTTATTCTCGCCAAACGCACGCCTCAAAGCAACAGACAGGCAGAAAAACAAGGCAAAGACCTGACAACAATTTCAAGATAGATAATTGACAGATAACAAACAGACAACAATGGAAACATTCAACAGTGTGATAAACAGCGGCCAACTTGTCCTGGTCGACTTCTTTGCCACGTGGTGCCAACCCTGCAAGATGATGCACCCCATTCTTGAGCAGGTAAAAGCCGTATTGGGGAACCGCATCCGCATCATCAAAGTGGATGTTGACAAATATGGCGTGACGGCAAGCCAATACCACATTCAGTCTGTACCCACCCTGATGCTTTTCCGCAACGGCGAAGCCTTGTGGCGTACAAGCGGAGTACAGCAGAAAGCAGAGTTGCTGGCAACGGTAGAACAATTCTTGAAGTAATGAAAACAAACATAAAGCTTAGATTATGAAGAAGTATTTTTTAGCATTAGTGGCCGCGGTAATGGCATTGACAGGTTGCTCTCAGTCAAAGGGCACAGATAAAAAGACAGCAAAGAGCCTTGTACTATACTACTCTCAGACAGGCACGACAAAGACTGTGGCCGAAGAGTTGCAGAAGATTCTTGGCGCAGACATCGAACAGATTGAGGTTGAGAAGCCCTATAACGGAACTTATGAAAAAACAATAGAGCGTTGCCAAAAAGAAATGGAATCGGGCGAATTCCCCGTATTGAAACCTCTGAAGTCAGACATCAGCAAGTATGACACCATCTACCTGGGCTACCCTGTATGGTTCGGCACATTTGCCCGCCCTGTACTGGCACTGGTGAAACAGCAGAAGTTTGAGGGCAAGACCATCATACCTTTCTGCACATTTGGCAGCGGCGGGCTGGATGCCACTGTTGCCGATTTGCGCAAGGTGCTGCCCAAGGCAAAGGTTCTTGACGGCTATGGCGTTCGCACAGCCAGAATCAGCCGAATGCCTAAAGAGTTGGATTACTTCCTGAAAAAGAACGGACTCATAGAAGGAAAGGTTGCACAGCTGCCCGACTTCACTGAACAAAAGCCCGTGACAGACGGAGAGCGAAACATCTTCGAAGCTGCCTGTGGCGACTATAAGTTCCCTCTTGGCACTCCGGTTACAGTCGGACGGCGAACCTTAGATGAAGGAACGGAGTACAAATACACCGTGGCATCAAAAGGGAGGGACGGAAGTGATGCAACAGCAACCATCTACGTCATGGACTATAAGGATAAAAGCAGCAAGCCTGAGTTTACACAGGTTGCAAAATGATGCAATGATAGAACAAGCAGAATTTACACTACAAGCAAAGCGTCGTGGCTGCCATCTTGTGACTCGCGAAATATTGGAACACCTGCCCAGTCCGCTGCCCAAGGTGGGACTGTTGAATCTGTTTGTGAAGCACACGTCTTGTGCACTCTCCATCAATGAGGATGCCGACCCCAATGTGCGTAGCGACATGGAGAAGATACTGAACCGCCTGGTAAGGGAGAACGAGCCATACTACGACCATGTGCTGGAAGGTGCCGACGATATGCCCGCCCATGCCAAGTGCTCCCTCGTTGGTGTGAGCATCACTGTACCAGTCACCGGCGGCCGTCTGAACCTTGGCACCTGGCAGGGCATTTACCTCTGTGAGTTTCGCGACTATGGCGGCCCTCGCAGGATAGTTGCAACCATATACGCATGAAATTATTCTTTATGATGCCCGCACTACTATTGTCAAATGATAGCATACAGTGCATATAGCCTTAGCTTGAAATACCTTTCATCTAAGGCCATATGCATTGCGTTTTTATCACATTTTACCATAATGCCACTTTTCCTGCAT
>CALBLK010000045.1 GCA_937895845.1 uncultured Prevotella sp.
CTACACAGAGCTGGTTAGGGCTGAATAAGAGAGTTGAACATAACTTTTTGGAAATGAATAGTTTGTTGTTTTCAATAATTGCCGAGTGTCACAGAACAGAGAGTTTAGACTGTATTTTTGTCCACTATGAAACAAAAGAAATCTATATGGCAGGAGTTCTGTTATGATTTAATAGAAGCTCGCAAAAAAGATGTTTTAGAAGACCAGTACCAAGATATTGTAGAATCCAACTTGCGCCAGTTAGGATGGAGCAAGTTGCACGGTGAGATATGCCCCAAAGAAAGAATCAACATTGGCTCACACAATCAGATAGAGCCAGACATAACTATAAAAGTGTCGAATCAGCCAGTTCTTGTCATAGAACTTAAGCGTCCAAGCAATGTTATCAATCCGCGCCAAGAACAACAACTGCTGTCCTATATGCGCTTGCGCAACATTCCTTTCGGCTTGTATATCGGCAATGAAATAAGGTTATATTATGATACCAATGACGATTTACCAACAATGGTTTGGCGAACGGAAATAACACTTGATGCAAAAGGGGGAGAAGAGTTTGTCGATTATTTCTCTCACGACACATTTAACAAGAAACGGTTAGAAGACATGTGCTGGACTAAAGCCAAGGAAATAAAGACAAATTTAATCATGGAAGACTTCAAACACGCATTGGCAAACAATCAAGACGCTGCGATAAAACATATTTTGAAAGACTACTTTGTGGAGAAGAAGCTGTGCGACAAAGATATTGTAAATGAAACTCTTGACAGTCTGCATTTGGGTATAACACCTGTTCATCAACCGTCAAATATCTCAGAAACACCATTTACTCAGTCTTCGGGGATTGTCATTTCACAAAAGTCCACGCAAAAAGGAAAACGCGATACAACGAAATTCTCTTTGGACGGAGGAAAAAACTATTTCGGAAAAGGCAAGTTTGTAAGAGAAGTTGTTGCACATTTTATAGCGCAAAATGCAAGTTTGACATACGAGCAACTTACCCAAGTGTTTCCCAACACCTTGCAGGGGTCTTATGGTGTTTTGCGCACTCTTGAGAGCATTAACAATTCAAGCCATAACAAAAAAGACTTGAAAACACGCTACTTAATGGCTGACGACTTGATTCTAACAAGTGCCGACGGCATTCGTTTTGTCGTCTGCAATCAATGGGGGGAATATAACTTTGCACACATTCTGGAACTATTGAAGAAATGGAACTGGAATATAATCCAAACAAATGACAAAAAGGAATAATCACATCTTTTCCCATTTTCATTGTCCTCACCATACTACCCTGAAAGATAAAAGGAAAGAGTCAAAATACACATCTTCTTTTAGGAAGAAAAGGAATTTCAACATCAACCTTCATTTTCTGGAAAAATATAACGAAGAATATGGCAAGGGCCTTGACATATGTGTGATAACAGATATGGCGCATCTTTTTTCTGCATGGGAAGACAAGTATGTATTCAGTCTTGAAAACGGTTACGAGAACTTTCGCGATAACGTGATAGGGATGGATTACGATGAAATGCTGGAAATGTATATAGAATACGTAGTACAACCATCAGTAAAGCCATACTGGCAAAGTGACTCCAACTATTCGTACTTCAAGACTAAAATAATTCCACAAATAAACAGATTAAGGAAGAGTTAGAAAACTTGTCCATTTAATTCAACCAGAATCTTATCAATCCGGGGCGCAAGCCCCCATTACCCCCGCGGGCATTAGCACCGTATCTAAAACAGCAGCAATATGAAAAAAGCGTTTGTTTCCGCCTTCATTGCATTTCTCGCCGGTCTGCCGGTCTGCCTTGCGCAAAAGGCGCAGCGTGGGGAGGTGCAGAAGAGGGCGTCGTATGAGTTTGACTTTGACCTGCCGGTCTATGTAGAGGAACTGAAAAGGGAGCTGACCTACCCCCTGGCCTGGGGCAACAGCGCCATCACCGACTTTGGCAAGTGGAAGGCGGCGGCCCGGGGAAAGGTGCTCGAGTGCATGATGGCGCCGCCCAGACAGGCTGCTGACTTCCGGATGGAGGTGCTGCGCGAGGAAAGGCGCGAGGGCTACAGGGCCAGGCTGGTGGCTTTCAGCGTGAACGCCTACTGCCGCATCAAGGCCTACCTGCTGGTGCCCGAGGGCAAGGGGCCGTTTCCTGCGGTGAACCTGCTGCACGACCACGGGGCGCACCTGTTCATCGGAAAGGAGAAGATGGTAAGGCCCTTTGCAACGGACAGCGCGGTGGTCAAGGACGCCGACCAATGGGCAGAGAAGCTTTATGGCGGCCAGTATGTGGGCGACTACCTGGCACGGCACGGCTACGTGGTGTTCGCTGCCGACGCGCCGATGTGGGGCGAGCGCGGAAGGAAAGAGGGCGTTGACCGGGCGAAATACGACCTGGTTGCCGGCAACATGATGATGCTCGGGCGCGACCTGTGCGCCTTTATGACCTACGACGACATGGCGGGCACCCGCCTCGTGGCCTCCCTCCCGCAGGTTGACCGCAGCCGCATAGGGTGCATGGGGTGCTCGATGGGGGCCTACCGCGCATGGATGCTGGCGGCGCTGAGCGACGACATCAAGGCGGCGGCCGCCGTGTGCTGGATGACCACGACCGACGTGCAGATGTCGGCCGCTGACGGGAAGCGCGAATACGGGGGCTTTGCCAACTGCATCCCGGCGCTGCGCCAGTGGCTTGACTACCCGCACATCGCCTCGCTGGCCTGCCCCAAGGCGATGCTCTTCATCAACGGCAGTCAGGACCGCCTGTTTCCCGTGAGGGGCGTGACGGCCGCATTCGACACGATGCGCAACGTGTGGAGGAGCCAGCGGGCCGACAGCCTGCTGGAGACGGAGCTGTGGGACATTCCACACTCCTGCGGCCAGGAGGTGCAGCAAAGGGTGCTGCGGTTCTTCGACCGGCGGCTGAAAGGCAGCCGCTAACGAGTGGCACAAGCCGGCGCCCGCTACTTTTCTGGCGGTCTCCGGGGCGGAAGCCTACTCTGGCAAGTCCAGGTGATAGCGCACAAGTCCGTCCATGGGGCCTTGCACGATGGTTCCTTTCCGCATGCCCTCGGCCTCAAGAGCCTTTTCAAGCTGCCTTGAATAATGGAAGGCGACACTGCCCAGAGCCGACACAGGGCTGTCTTGCGCCGACAGGTAGGGCCTGACGTTGTGGTCAAGGAACTGCCGGAAGCAGCCGACAACCATCCGCTCCAGCTCTGCGCAGGCAATGTGCCGGCGGACAAAGGGCGACAGACTGGCGAGGAAGCGGTTGGCCAGCGGTTCGCGATAGACGCGCCGGACGACGCCGGGCAGGTCAGTGCCGCAAGTCTTCTCAAACGCGCGGCGCAGCTCCCCGGGCAGCCAGCCCTTGTAGAGGCCGTTGAGCAGGTGCGCGCCAAGCACAGCCCCGCTCCCTTCGTCGCCAAGGATATAGCCGAGCGGCGGTGTGTTGAGCACAATTTGCCGCCCGTCATAAAGGCAGGAGTTAGAGCCTGTGCCGAGGATGCAGGCCACGCCCGCACGGCGGCCGCACAAGGCCCGCGCGGCTCCAAGCAGGTCGCTCGCCACCTCTATGTGACCGGCTGAGGGGAAGGCTGCGCCGAGCAGGGCGCGGACAGCAGGCTCCATCTCGGGGCGGATGCCACTGCCATAGAAGCAGAGCCGGCCGACGGCGAGGCCGTCGAGGCGGGGCGCCGCCTCGCCGGCGAGGATTCCGCGGATTTCGTCTTCAGTCTGGTGAAAGGGGTTGATGCCCTGCGAATGGAAGGCGGCCAGTGTGCCCCCGCCTGGTGCCACCAGGCGCCAGGCGGTCTTTGTGCTCCCGCTGTCGGCTATTAAAAAGGTGTTTGTCATTGTATGCAAGTATGCAGCCTCCGATTCAGTTTTTCAAGAAATCCAGCACCTGGCTTTTAATCTGAATCATACCCTTGCGGGAGGGATGGCCAGACTTCTTGTCAATATCATGAAGCTGGATATATTCAACGCCGAAGTGCTTGCACACTTCGACTATCGAAGCCGTTATCTCCGGCTTCAGCTCTGTATTGATGATAAAGACCACCCTTGTCCCGGGCATACGGTTCTTGGCCTCGCCTATCAGCTTGCAGAGAGCCGGGCGGAATTCATAGTAATGCCCGCGAGTGAGGTCGCCGTACCTGTACTCACCGATTGGGCCGCCTGTCCAGCTGTCGTTTGTAGCGCCGAATATCAAGAGAATGTCAGACGGGACAATGCGCGGCAGCCGGGTCAAGAACGACCTGTCGCGGTAGTCCTGGCCGCTGTAGCCGGTGTATGAGACCGTGGCGCCGCTGAAACTGTCTTTGACCCCGAGAATGTATCCCCCCTCGGAAATCAGCTGCCACCACCAGGTCTGCTTTACATCAACAACGTCAGTCCGGTTGTCCGGGGGTGTTGCTTTGTACCAAGAGGAGTTTCCACGAGGAACATAGTTCTCAAAGGTGGAATACGAATCGCCCAGTATCGAGACGATGGGCTTCGCCTTTTCTTCTGCCCACAGCTGCGCAACGGCGAGCAGGGCGAACATGAATGTGATTGTCTTTTTCATCATAGTGCAACTGTAAGTGTGTATTCTGGCAGCACCGCTGCATTGCCCAGCCGGCAGTGGCAAAAAACGGCACATCCATGCCGTGCTTCTTGCCCAAACATTCAATCTTTACGCATCTTGCCACTGTTTCTTTCGGACTGCAAACGGAGAGGGGAAGAATCTGCCACGGCGCACGGCGACAGCAGCGGGACTGCCATTGCGGTACTATGGCCTCGGCGGCGTTACTGCCTTGGTGGCAAAAGCGCCCCTGCCCTTGCCTAAGTCAACCTGGACGCCAATGTTGAAGCTGAAGAAGCCGTTGCTGCCAGACGACACGGACATACCTGTGCCTGACACACCACCGGTGAACTCACTGGTTGTCACCTGGTAGGCCATGTCGGCATAAACGCCAAGACGGCCTTTCACGCGGTAGGTGCCGCCAAAGCCCACGCCAACGGATGGCGACGCGGAATGGATGGCCAGATTGCTGCACAGGCCGGCACGGGGAAACACATAGCAGTTCCACCGCTGACCTGGGGCATAGTCCATAAAGATATACTTGACACTGAGCGGCACGTCCAACGAGGCGGCTATATAACCGCCCTTGTCCATGTTCTGCTGCGGGTCATCAGCCGGGCCCACCCACTCAAGATGGCCGTTCTTGAAAAGCGGACAACCGTTCTCCCAGCTGAGCCTTCCTCTCAACGAGACATGGGGCGTAAACCATTTGCCAACAGCCACATCCAGTCCAAAGGTCTTGCCCTTGGGAAACACCTTGGAGAAGTTGCAGCCATAGGGATTCTGAAGCGACATGTCAAGGCCGGCCTGAACATACCAGTTGCTCCACAGGGAGCCTGTAACGGCTCTCTGCTCCTGTGCGCTGACGGGGAGGAAGAAAGCGAGTGCGGGAATGATGGTGCGGAAAAGTTTCATAAGCTCAACTACTGTTTGAAGGTTTTTGTCTTGGATATTTGGAGGGTAACGCCTATGCAGAAATCAAAGAATCCGTTGCTGTTGGAGCCAGTACCCGTATCTTTCTCCACTCCCACAAACCCGCTTGACACCAGGTTATAGGCGGCATCAAGATAAAGGCCGCACCGGTCAGTGAGCTTATAAGTGTTGCCTATGCCGAAGCCAAGCAGTGGGGTGCCTTTTGACACTCCGAAATTATAGGCGGCTCCGGCCCTGGGGAAGACTTGCAGGTTCCACCGCCTGTCAGGACGGTAGCCGCAAACGAGATTGTGAAGGTCTATCTGGATGTCACCCACAACGGTGACGTAGCCACCCTTTCGCATGTTCTCGCCTGGCTCGTAGAAGGGGGCAAGCCAGTTGTCATGGCCGTTCTTGAATAGCCGGATGCCATTCTCCCAGTTGACGCGCCCCCGAAGGCCAAGGACAGGGGTAAACCATTTTCCGGCAGCCACATTTATGCCAAAGGTCTTTCCGTTGGGAAACACAGAACCGGCGAAATCATGGCCGTAAGGGTTCTGAAGCGACATGTCAAGGCCGGCCTGCACATACCAGTTGCTCCAAAAGGAATTGACAAGGTAGCCCTCTTGTGGGGCCTGGGCTTTCAGGTGGGCGGACGACAGAAACAGCGCGGCAAGGATAAGTAATTGATGTTTCATGTTGTGGATATATTTAAAACCATTGATGCATCGTTGCAGAGTTGGCTAATGCCTTTAAGTAGGTGTTCACAATTATTTGATATGGATATGTGCTTTGTTTTTTGTCTGTATGTCCGGGCTGGAGAGGGAGTGTAGCGGGCTACACGACCGATGAAAGCCGGGCATACAGGCGAAAACAAAGTGCAGAGACGTGTCAAAGTATAATAAGCATCTGCTGACATAAAGATATATACGAATAATTTTGAACACCTACTTA
>CALBLK010000046.1 GCA_937895845.1 uncultured Prevotella sp.
AGCCTACTGTACGCGTGTGGGAGCCGGACCTTTCCCAACAGAGCTTTTCGATGTAACGGGTTCCACCATCCGTGAACTGGGCCATGAGTATGGGGCCGTAACAGGCCGTGAGCGTCGTTGTGGGTGGATTGACCTCGTTGCACTCAAGTATGCTATCATGATCAATGGAGTTACCAAGCTCATTATGATGAAAAGTGACGTGCTAGACAGTTTCAAGACCATCAAGGCCTGTGTGGCTTACAGGCAGAATGGAAAGCAAATAGACTATTTCCCTTACAGCATTGATGAGAGCCTGGAGCCTGTCTACGTAGAGCTTCCCGGATGGCAGACGGACATGACCAAACTGACCCGGGAGGAGGAGTTCCCACAGGCATTTAAAGACTACATCGATTTCTTAGAGAGTAAACTGGAGACACCGATCAAGATTATTTCAATAGGCCCCGACCGTGAACAGACAATAGTAAGACAATAAGTATGGCACAGAAACCAAGTATTCCCAAGGGCACACGTGACTTCTCGGCAGAGGAGATGGCCAAGCGCAACTACATCTTTGACACAATCCGTTCGGTCTATGCGCTTTATGGCTTCCAACAAATAGAGACTCCAGCCATGGAAAACCTGCAGACACTGATGGGCAAGTATGGCGAAGAGGGAGACAAACTGCTGTTCAAGATTCTTAACAGCGGTGACTATTTGGCTAAAGTGTCGGATGATGATTTGCTGGGACGGCAGTCGCTCAAGTTGGCCTCGAAATTCTGCGAGAAAGGGTTGCGCTATGACTTGACCGTGCCATTTGCCCGGTATGTGGTGATGCACCGGGACGAACTGCAGCTCCCGTTCAAGCGTTATCAGATTCAGCCTGTGTGGCGTGCAGACCGTCCACAGCGTGGCCGCTACCGCGAATTCTACCAGTGTGATGCTGATGTGGTGGGCAGCGACTCGCTGCTCAATGAGGTTGAGTTGATGCAGATTGTTGACACGGTGTTTACGCGCTTTGGCATCCGTGTGCAGATTAAAATCAACAACCGTAAGATTCTGGCCGGTATTGCTGAGACTATTGGCGCTTCGGACAAGATTGTGAACATCACGGTGGCTATTGACAAACTTGACAAGATAGGCTTGGAAAATGTCAATGCTGAGTTACGCGAGATTGGTCTCGGGGAGGATGCCATTGCAAGTTTGCAGCCGATTGTCTCAATGGAAGGCTCAAACGATGAAAAGCTTGAGGTGATTACCGATGTCCTAAGAGAAAATGCGATAGGAATGAAAGGCGTTGAGGAGACGCGGTTCATTCTTGACACCCTGAAGTCTATCGGCCTGAATAACGAGTTGCAGTTTGACTTGACTTTAGCACGCGGCCTGAACTACTATACCGGAGCCATCTTTGAGGTCAAGGCACTTGACACGCCTATGGGCAGTATTACCGGAGGCGGTCGGTATGACAACTTGACTGGCATTTTTGGGATGCCGGGACTGAGTGGAGTTGGCATATCTTTCGGAGCTGACCGTATCTTTGATGTGCTCAACGCACTTCGCCTCTATCCAGAGGATGCCATGACGGGGACCCAACTACTCTTTATCAATTTCGGCCAGAGAGAGACGGCTTACTGTCTGCCCATTGTGGCGAAAGCCCGTAAGGCTGGAATCCGGACAGAGATGTACCCAGATGCTGCCAAGATGAAAAAGCAAATGAGTTATGCCAATGCCAAGCACATTCCATTCGTGGCACTTGCTGGGGAGAATGAGATAGACAAAATGAAAATAACGCTTAAGAATATGTCCACTGGCGAGCAGCAGCTTGTCACGCCAGATGAACTTGTAGAGTTGCTGTCGAAGTGAAATTAAAGGAAAGAAATTATGAAACGTAAACAATGTCTTGTGTTCGTGGCCATCGCCACGGTACTTTTGACTCTCACTTCGTTCAAAAAACAGGCGAAGGTGCTGACTGTATTCATGATTGGTGATTCGACGATGGCCAACAAGTCCATCGAGAATGGCAACCAGGAGCGAGGTTGGGGGATGGCTCTGCCATGTTTCTTTGACGATGGTGTCCGGGTGGAAAACCATGCAGTGAACGGTCGGTCATCAAAGAGTTTCATTGACGAGGGCCGGTGGCAGAGAGTGCTTGACAGGATAAAGCCAGGCGACTATGTTTTTATTCAGTTTGGACATAATGACGAGAAGCCGAAAGCCGACAGGCACACAGAACCGGGTACTACCTTTGACGCCAACCTGCGCAAGTTCGTTCTCGAGACCAGAGAGCGCGGGGGAATACCTGTGCTCTTCAACGCCGTTGTGAGACGTAATTTCTTTAAGCGCATGCCTCGCAATGATGATGACGAGGCCTTGAGAAAGACAGTGGGGCCACCTGACAAGTCATTGAAAGAAGAGGGTGACACGCTCTATGACACTCACGGCGCCTACTTGCTGTCACCTCAGAATGTGGCAAGCGAACAGAATGTCGTATTTATCGATGCGAACCGTGTTACACATGACCTTGAACAGGGACTGGGACGCGAGGCCTCCAAGAAACTTCATATGTGGTTTCTGCCAGGCGAAGAGCCGTCTGTGCCAAAGGGACGCCAAGACAATACGCATTACAATGTTTATGGTGCCCACGTGGTGGCTCGCCTTTTGGCAGATGAAGTTGGCCGCAAGATTCCCAGGTTGCGCAAACATCTGGTCTTTTACGACTATTCGGTAGCTGCAAATGGCGTGGGTGATTTTTTCACTCCCCAGGAAGCGATTGAAAAGGTACCCGAAGGCAAGAAATGTACAGTGCAGCTCTTCCCCGGTGTTTGGGAGAAGCCAAAGGTCACATCGGGTAAAAAAGTGAAGTTCGTTCTTCGCGAGGGGGCTAAATGGAAGTGAAAAAAAATAAAAATACATGGCCTTTTTTTTGCCTGATTTGTTTTTTTAGCTATATTTGCAAACAATACAAGATGTACTAACAAGCGTAATAGCGTAATTAAAAAAAAAGATTATGAAAAAGAAATTTGTTTGTACCGTTTGTGGTTATGTGTACGAAGGAGAGAACCCTCCTGAGGTGTGTCCAATCTGCAAGGCACCAGCTTCCAAGTTCAAGGAAATAGACGATGCCGAAGGAGGTTTTGCCACTGTCCATGAGTTGGGAGCTGCTCGCAAGGAAGATGCAAGCGAGGAGATGATCAAGGATTTGGAAACTCACTTCAACGGTGAGTGTGGTGAGGTAGGCATGTATCTGGCTATGAGCCGTCAGGCCGATCGAGAGGGTTATCCCGAAATTGCCGAGGCCTATAAGCGTTATGCTTTTGAGGAGGCAGAGCATGCCTCTAAGTTTGCAGAGCTACTGGGCGACGTACTCAAAGATACCAAGAGCAATCTGGAGGCACGCATCGCAGCAGAGCGTGGTGCCTGTGAGGACAAGTTCAGAATTGCAAAGAATGCAAAGGCTGCCGGCATGGACGCTACGCACGACACCGTGCATGAGATGGCTAAAGACGAAGCTCGCCATTGTGCTGGGTTTATGGGACTTTATGAGCGTTATTTCGGTAAAAAATAGCATAGACGCTATGTAAAATAGATGTTCGGGACGTTTTGAACATCTAGTTAATTCAGGTAAATGGGAGGAAATGGATGAATTTCCTCCCATTTCTTTGCAATAATAGTAGGGCGATAATCGTTTTATTGGTGATGAAACGAATTGTTTTTTACCTATTGCCTTTCGTGCTGATGACAGTTGCATGCACTGACGACGACTCCTTTTCAACCAGTCGTGGGGATTTGCTTACTTTTTCCCAAGACACAATTTGTATGGATACGGTGTTTAGCACCGTGCCAACAAGCACTTATTCGTTTTGGGCGTACAATAACAACAGTGATGGCTTGCGACTCTCCCAAGTCAGACTTTTGAGAGGTCGGCAGAGCGGTTTTCGGGTTAATGTTGACGGAAGCTATTTAGATAACGCCACTGGTGGACAGGTGACTGGTCTGGAAGTGCGCAAGAGAGACAGTATAAGGGTGTTTGTAGAACTTACATCGCACCAGAATTATGCCGACATGCCGACATTGGTCGAAGACCAGCTTGTGTTTACCTTGGAGAGTGGCGTGGAGCAGAAAGTCAACCTCAGAGCTTGGTCGTGGGATGCCTTGCTGTGCCATGATGTGGTGGTTAGCAGAGACTCAGTGATCGCCACAAATAAGCCAATCGTTATATATGGGGGGCTGAAAGTAGACAGTGGCGTCACTCTGACCATCAAGGCCCCCAGCAAACTTTATTTTCACAGTGGAGCTGCATTGGAGGTCTTTGGACGGTTGGCGGTGAAAGGAAGTGAGGGGGGGGATGGCAATGTTGTTTTCCGTGGCGACCGTACCGACAAGATGTTCGACTACTTGCCCTATGACAGAGTGAGTGGTCAGTGGCGTGGGATACGTTTCCATTCTTCATCAACAGGTAACTCTATTTGCGGAGCTGACATTCACAGTGCAGATGATGGAATTGTGTGCGACTCAGCTGCATTCGATTCTGCCACTGTCCGGCTGAGGTTAGAGAATGTGACCATCCACAATTGTAAAGGAACCGGGCTGAAAGCGTATAACGCCAATATTTGGATGGCCAACTGTCAGTTGACAAACACCTTAGGTGACTGTCTTGCTATCTATGGTGGGCGTGCCGTCGTAGCCGGATGCACACTCGCACAGTTCTATCCTTTTGATGCAGACCGCGGAGTGGCACTCCGATTCACTAACTTTGTGGGAGGCAGTGACTATCCTCTCTATATGGTTGAATGTTATAATACGTTAGTTACTGGTTATGGCGATGACGAGGTGATGGGTGAAACGAAAGATTCAACGGGCGTGTTTAATTACTATTTCTCCCATTGTCTGCTTCGCACTCCGGCGGAGACAGATTCGGCAAAGATGGCTCCCTTTGACCATGTTATATGGGAAACTTCGGAGGACTCCATTCAGGGGGCTGCCCATTTTGTAAAGGTTGATGCCGACAGGCAGGAGTATGACTTTCATCTCGATTCGCTGTCAACTGCTCGAGGGAAAGCGGTCTACTTGCCCCTCTATCCATTCGACCGCGATGGGGTGGCACGTAAAAGGTCTAATCCAGATATAGGGTGCTATGAGTTCCGTGACAGCCGATAGACAGTGATGCCTGTCATTGCAAATCCTCAAACGACAGGGGCATCAGACTTTTGATGCCTTCCAGCACGAAAATCTGTTCCTGTCCGTAAAGCAGTATGCGTATGGGATGCTTGAAGCGCGTCTCTGTCTCAATCATGGCCTGCCGACAGGAGCCGCACGGACTGACAGGGTGTGCGAGCAGGCCGTTCCTGTTGCGGGCTGCGATAGCTATTGCCTCGATAGCAACATCGTGGTAGCGGTTGCCGGCGGTAAACAAGGCTGTTCGCTCCGCGCAGATGGTTACGGAGAAAGCCGCATTTTCCTGGTTGCACCCTGTGACGGTCTCTCCGTTTGCCAGGCGGAGGGCCGCACCAACGTGGAAATGTGAAAATGGAGCGTATGATCGCTCTGTGGCTTTTATAGCCTCATTGATGAGAATCTGGTCGCTTTGGGGCAGTTCATGTAGTTTGCAAACTTGCATTTTGGATTGGATAACTCTCTCTTCCATGATTGTGATGGTTGTTTTCTGCAAAATTAAACAAAAAAGCGAGAATTGTGATTTGTTTTCACTAATTTTGTATCACAGTATATTCTTTTTCTGATATGGCAGCTTTTCCCTTCATTTTACATAGGATTAAGGCACGGAGTGTGTTGGCTCTCACACTCGGTATGTTCGTTAGCTCTTGTTATGCACAGATGCGCAGGAATCAGGTTTATCAGCAATACATTGACCAGTATAAGGAGCTGGCTGTTGAGCAGATGCACAAATACAGAATACCGGCAAGTATTACTTTGGCGCAGGGCGTGTTTGAGTCTGGAGCGGGGCGCAGCGAGCTCGCGCGGAATGGTAACAACCATTTTGGCATCAAGTGCCGTGGATGGCAAGGTGCCACTGTCTATTTTACGGATGACGCTCCCAATGAATGTTTCCGTAAGTACCGTTCGGTGAAAGACAGTTACGAAGACCACTCTCTCTTTTTGACTGGCAGTCAGCGCTACAAGGCACTGTTTCAGTTGCGAGTCACAGACTACAAGGGATGGGCGCGTGGACTCAAACAAGCTGGTTATGCCACCAATCCGCAGTATGCCAACCGCTTGATAGACATTATTGAACTTTATGAGCTTTACCGTTATGACACAGGAAAAGGATATGACAGGTTTATAGTGAACCATGGTTACCGTGCTGCCAGTGACGGTTACGAGTATACTATATATGCTTTTAATGACAATTATTATGTCAGAGCTCGCAAGGGTGACACCTACAAGGATATAGGTCGTCATGTGGGTGTGTCCTATCGTATGTTGGCAAGGTATAATGAGCGTGACCGACATGATGTGTTGGAAGAAGGCGAGGTGGTTTATTTGAAAAAGAAGCGGCGAAAGGCTCCCAAACAGTTTAAGGGCAAGTACCACACGGTTAGAGTGGGAGAGTCAATGTACTCAATAGCCCAGCAGTATGGCATTAGGTTGAAGAGCCTGTACAAGTTGAACAGAATGGCACCCGACAGTCAGATTTGCGTTGGTGACAGACTGTGGGTGAGATAAGAGTGCTTCTTACTCGTAGCGCATTGATTTCGACGGACTGATGTGAGAGATGAGATAGCTTGGTCCGACAAGCACCAATACGCTTATGGCAAGTGTGGCAATGTTTATCAGTGCAAACAGCAGCCAATCTGTTTCCATTGGAGCAGTGCTGACATAATAGGTTGACGCGTCAAGTTTAATGATGCCGGTAGTCTGCTGGAGTATAATCAGACCAATGCCAAGCAGGTTGCCTATCAAAAGACCGCGTCCAATGATAAAAATGGAAAACCAGATGAACGTGTGGCGGATTGTTGCGTCCTTAGCACCCAGAGCTTTCAGAATGCCTATCATCTGCGTGCGCTCAAGAATGATGATGAGAAGGCCTGAAATCATGGTAAATCCTGCCACACAAACCATCAGTATGAGGATTATCCATACATTGATGTCAAGTAGTTCCAACCATGAAAATGTCTGTGGGTAGGCCTCCTGTATGGTTTGCGACATCAGTGTGTTCCCCTCATGGTCTGTTGTCCTGTTGACGTGAAGTACCACATTCTCAGCAGTCTCGTTAAGCTGGTCGAAGTCATTCACCTTCAGTTCTATGCCCGTACACTGGCAAGGCTCCCACTTGTTGATTCTTGTGACGGTGTACAGGTCTGTAAAACAAAGCGTCTGGTCGAATTGCGTGAGGTTGGTCTCGAAGATTCCGCTTACTTTAAAACGGCGTGCGCGCACATTTCCGTCTGAAATGAAATAGGCGAATACCTTGCTTCCAATTGAGAGTTTCAATTGGTCGGCTACCATCTTTGAGATAAGCAGTTGCCTGGTGCCACTATCGTCGTTGAACTTTGGTATGGCACCGCTTGTCAGGTTATTGCGGATAAAGTCCATATCATAATCCTGTGCCACACCCTTGAAGGTTATGCCAAGAAAATCTTTATCTGTTTTCAGTATGCCTTGTGCCAAGGAAAAGCGGCTGACATGCGCTATCCCCGGTATTGTCTTGAGCGCGCGCAACAGACTGTCGTCTGCACACAGAGCATAAGGGGTGGTGCTCTGCATTGTGAGGAAGTTTTCTATTTGGATATGGCTCCCGAATCCTACGACCTTGTTTCGGATGGTGTGTTTGAATCCCTGCACGACAGATACCGTGATAAGCATTACCGCCAGCCCGATGGCAACCCCTGCTATGGCTGTACGGATAGCAGGTCGGCTTACCTTTTGCTTGTCTGCCGGATCGGAATATAGCCTCTTGGCTAAGAACAGGGGAATCATCCTATGTAAAGTCCTAATGTTTTAAGCCTCAAAGCTGTCACCAACACGTCCAGGGTAGGCCTCTAGGGCTTTTCTTAACACGACAAGGGCGCGGTTCAGGTCTTCTTTTTTAAGCACGTATGCAATCCGCACTTGATTCTTGCCTGCACCAGGTGTGGTATAGAACCCAGAAGCGGGAGCCAGCATGATGGTTTCGCCCTCGTAGTCAAATTCTGAGAGACACCATCTGCAAAAGTTTTCTGCATCATCAACTGGCAGCTTGGCAACAGTGTAAAATGCACCCATGGGAATAGGCGAATAAACGCCTGGGATGCGGTTCAGCCCGTCAATCAGACATTTTCTTCGCTCAACGTATTCATCGTACACATCGCGGTAGTATTCTTCTGGAGCGTCAAGTGATGCCTCTGCCACAATCTGTCCGATTAGCGGAGGGGACAGACGGGCCTGGCAAAATTTCATTACAGCCTTTTTAACCTCATCGTTCTTGGTAATCAAGGCACCTATACGGATTCCACACTCAGAGTAACGTTTGGACACAGAGTCAATTAAAATGACATTCTGCTCGATACCCTCCAGATGGCACGCGCTGATGTATGGTGACCCCGTGTAGATGTATTCACGGTAGACCTCGTCAGAGAAAAGATACAGGTCGTATTTTTTCACCAAGTCTCTGATTTGGTTCATCTCCCGCCTTGTGTATAGGTAACCCGTAGGGTTGTTGGGGTTGCAAATCATGATTGCCCTCGTGTGCTCGTTGATTAGTTCTTCGAATTTCTCTACTTTGGGAAGTGAGAATCCCTCTTCTATTGTAGTGGCAATGGTTCTTATCTTTGCTCCTGCCGATATGGCAAATGCCATATAGTTGGCATAGGCCGGTTCGGGTATGATAATCTCGTCACCCGGGTTCAGGCATGTCATGAAAGCAAATAAGACAGCCTCACTTCCGCCGGATGTGATGATAATGTCATCCGCTGTCACGTCAATGTTGTATTTCTTGTAGTATTTGACAAGCTTTTCCCGATAGCTCAGATTTCCCTGTGAAGGAGAGTATTCAAGGATGGAACGGTCAATATGTTTCAAGGCATCCAGCCCTACCTGTGGTGTGGGAAGGTCTGGCTGGCCGATGTTGAGGTGGTATACGTTCACACCCCTCTTTTTGGCTGCGGTTGCGAGTGGGGCCAGCTTTCGGATTGGAGATTCTGGCATTTCCACGCTACGTACAGATATTTCTGGCATCTTCTTAATTCTCTTTGTTGCACCAAATTGTTTAGACAAGTGTAACAACCATTGTCATAATTCGTCTATCTGTCTGCAAACTTACATAAAAATATTGAAACAAGGGTGTTTAGTGAAAGTTCGTTAACTATTTTTTAAATTATCAATTTCTTGCTTTCACTGAAAAGCCTTACTTTTGTGACGTTATGAATTATCAGGAGTTGCTTGACTGTAGACATAAAGAGCTGGTTTTCTCGCAGGTGATACCCCTTGGGAAGTTTGGCCGGAGGATGGAGGGAAAAAAATATTTTAATGTGGTGATGTTGCGGAACGATTTGGCCGCAGACCCGAAATTTCTCCATCTGCTTGATGTTGAGTGCAGCAGACTACAGGCTTTTATGGGGAAAGGCCAGATACGGTTCGCCGTTAGTTCATCTGTGACAGGGCGGGTTGAACTGTTTCTTGAATCCGGGTCATTCATTTCTTTTGAACAGTATCTTAAAGATGTGCCATCTGCGGTGGCCCGTAAGCATTTCGTTGACAATGTAATCTCTTCACTGTTTCGTACACTCGCCGCACTTCACAATGAGGGCATCTTTCATGTTTGTCTCTCGCCCTCTAACGTTTTTGTCCGCAAAGGTGACGATGCCGTGATGCTGCTCTCGCATGGATCGTTTTACCTTGGCTATCCTAACCAGCGCCGACTTTATGAAGGTTTTGAGGACTATGTTGCACCCGAAGTTCTTAATGCCGGTACAGTTGACGCTCGTTGTGACATCTACTCGCTGGGACGTTTTTTTTCATCGCTTCTTGCCAATACAGAGATGTCCTATGCTTACAAATGCGTAATCAGAAAGGCAACCAAGCCAATGCCAGAAGACCGATTTCAGTCGATTGACGATATGGCCCAGTCGTTACGCTCCAGGCAGACTTTTCTTCGCACGGTATTTGCAATGGCTTTCTCGCTTGTGATGGCAGCATGCTGTGTCTGGGGGTATTTCGAATTTGTACCTAATGCAGAGAATATAGAATATGTGAAGCCAGCTCCGAAGGAGGATGTGGATGATTTACTTGACAAGGGCTTTGATGAGACAACTGAGTTTGGCGTAGGTGGTAACGATACAATAAGTCCACTGACTTCTGAAGAAAGAAGAGAAATGGCGAAATACGAGGCAAAGTGTGAGGAAATATTCAAGAAACAGTATGAGAAAGAGGCAGACCGTATTCTTTCCAAGGTTTATAACAGCAGCAGTATGAGTGGGAGCCAGAAAGCCTTTGTGTCTGGCAGTCGCTCGATGACCGAGGAACTTGTCAAGGCCCAAATGGAGATTGGCAGACAGGCTGGGCTGACTGACACCAAGAGTCAGCGACTTGCCACGGACATCGTGGAACGGCTGACAGAACAGAAGAAAGCGCAACTTCGCCATTATGGTGTTCAGAAATAGGATTTAAAAAGCCATTTCTCAATAAATTTCATTAAATTTGCACGCCAATGTCTTATGGCAGTCTTGCCGCTGACCTTTCAATGAAAGACAGTTGGCGAATTTAATTTATTTGTCGAGCTAACGGTTGAACGGCCAATGCCGTTTGCCTTCATAAACATAAACAGATAAGAACATGATGAGAAGTAGAACAGCTGAATGGTTTGAGTGCAAAATCCGATACGAAAAGACGATGGAGGATGGCATGCAAAAAAAAGTAACGGAGTCTTATACCGTGGATGCCTTGAGCTTTACCGAGGCCGAGCAGCGTATCACTGAAGAGATGTCTTCGTATATTAGTGGAGAGTTTGAGGTGGCAGATATAAAAAAAGCTGCGTATAAGGAAATATTCTTTAGCGAAGATGATTCCGCAGACCGCTGGTACAAATGTAAGCTTCAGTTCATCACCATTGACGAGAAGACAGAGAAAGAGAAGCGTTCAAATGTAAATTATCTTGTTAATGCAGGTACGCTCAATGGCGCTGTGGTAAATCTTGACGAGGTGATGGGTGGAACAATGATTGACTATGTGATTGTTTCTGTTGCTGAGACCCAGCTGATGGATGTCTTCGAGTATAAGAAAGAAAGTGAGAAAGAAGACAAACCTGAATACGAACAGTAATCTGCTGAAAAATGGATAATTGTATAACAAGTAACCTGAACGAGGTGAGGGCAACACTGCCGCAAGGAGTAGCCTTGGTGGCAGTCAGCAAGTTTCATCCTGCCTCATCCATTGAGACAGCCTATGCTGCCGGCCAGCGTTTGTTTGGTGAAAGCCACGAACAGGAACTCGCTAAAAAGTATGAGGCTCTGCCCAAAGATATAAAGTGGCATTTCATAGGACATCTTCAGACAAACAAGGTGAGATACATAGCCCCATACATCAGTATGATAGAGGCGGTTGACTCTCCTAAGCTGCTGCATGAAATAAACAAGCAGGCTTTGCGCAACAACCGTGTTATTGACGTGTTGCTGGAACTTCACATTGCTGAAGAAGAGACAAAATATGGTTTTCCAATTGATGATTGCCGTCAGTATCTTGTCGGTGGTGAGTGGCGTGAGATGAGCAATGTGCGTATCCGTGGACTCATGATGATGGCCTCAAATACGGACGACGCTCGTCAAATCAGACGAGAGTTTTCCTCTGCCCTTCGTTTCTTTGAAGAGCTAAAATCAACAGTTTTTGCCAACGTCCCTACTTTTGACACTCGCTCGTGGGGAATGAGCCATGACTATCTTCTGGCTGTTGAATGCGGTAGCAATATGGTAAGGGTGGGAACTAAAATATTTGGTGACCGCCAATATTGATAAAGCTGTAACTATTCAGCGGTAGTATTTCTTGTACTTTTTCCTAAGAAATTATCCTTGGAAATCGGATGACAAAATGTTGGAAATCAAGCAAATTAGTACTATGTATTTTTTCTGGCGCAACCGACAAACCCAGTGGGGAAGCAGTGCGGATGCTAACCCAAAAACATGTTGCCAAACGATACATGATTGCCCAAAAGCAACTAGCGTACCCTAATTAAATACAATCAGCTGACATTCAAGAAATTACATTGCGATATATTTGCATGTTTTTCCGAAAATGATTACCTTTGGGTGTTAAAACCAACAAGAAACGAGATGAAATACTACTCCCAATACCGCAGCTACGACCTGTTTGAGCTTCAAGAATCCCTTTCTGGGTTGAGCAAGTCGAACCGCTGGGTGAAGCTTGCAGACAATCTACCTTGGGGCAAGATAGAGAGGGAATACAACAAGCGCTTGCGGAATGCACATAATGGCGCGGGCAACAAGCCCGCCCGCATGGTTGTGGGAGCCTTGACAGTGAAGCACGTTGAGGGTCTGAGCGACGAGAAGACTATCCAGGCCATCCAGAAGAATCCCTACATGCAATACCTGCTTGGACTTCCCAAGTTCACGGAAAAGCCGGTCTTTGTGCCAGAGCTGTTCGTCCTGGTCCGCAAGCGGCTTGACCACGACTTCTTCAACCAGCTGACCTTGATGCTGTCTGAGGCGGATGGCAGCCACCCGAAGAAGGCCAACACCGACGAGGATGGCAATGGCCATGGCGGAACAATGAAGGTCGACGCCACATGCTGTGACGCCGAGGTGCGCTATCCGACCGACTCCAACCTCTTGGAGGACGGCAGCAGGCTGACAGACCGCCTGCTTGACAAGTTCTGTGCGCGCCACAAGGCCAGGAAGCCGCAGACCCGCCGCGTGGAAGCCCGGCGGGCCTTCATTTCGCTGGTCAAGAAGAAGCGGAAGGGAAAGAAACTTGTCGACAGGGTTAAGTTGGTCCAGCTTCGCTGCCTGCAGGCGGACTTGCTGACATTCCTTGACTTCCTTGGCGAGCAGTCGAGCAATCTCCTCTCGTGCTTCAATCGGCATGACTGCAAATGCCTCAAGGCCGCGTTCAGGATGTATGGGCAACAGAAGAAGATGTTCGATGAGAATGTCCGCAGGTGTGCAGACCGCATCATCAGCATCTACCAGCCGCACCTCCGTCCCATTGTCAGGGGCAAGGCGAAAGCAAAGGTGGAATTCGGGGCAAAGGCCGGCGCCAGCATCGTGAACGGTTACACTTATGTTGACCATCTCAGCTGGAGTGCCTACAACGAGTCGTCCGACCTCGCCGCGCAACTGGAACTCTACAAGGAGCGTTTCGGCATGCTGCCACAGGAAGTCCAGGCGGACAAGCTCTGCCTCGGGAAGGCGAACAGGAAGCTCATCAAGGAAAGTCATGTCGATTGTTTCAACCGCCCACTGGGCCGACCTCCAAAGGAAGAGAACGACGACCATGCAAAGGACAAGAAGAGAGCCGTCGGAGAGAGAAATGAGGTGGAGGTCACATTTGGAACCTCCAAGCGAGTTTACCGGGCAAACGACATCAGGGCGAGGCTTGACAACACGGCTGACACATGGATAGGAGCTTGCTTCTTCGCTAAAAACGTAATGAAGTTCCTTAGGGGACTTCTTTGTCTCACTTTTGCGGAATTGGCCTTGGGAGCCTTTAAAAAGCGAATAACAGGCACTGCCGACTACCTCATGGGGATTTTTGCCCCCTCACAAGGCTGCTTGGCTAAAATTAATTACTGAAGTTTCCCACCCCTCTGTTATCAGAGAGTGAGCACTATA
>CALBLK010000047.1 GCA_937895845.1 uncultured Prevotella sp.
CTTGTGCCGGTAAGCGTCACGGCACCGGTCGTAGCGTCAACGGTAGCCACCTCGGTGTTGGAAGAAGAGTAAGCCAGTGTGCCGGCCTTGGCAGGGGTCAGCGTGGCGGTAGGAGCAACGAAGCTCTCGCCGGGCTTCAGGCTGATGGTCTTGCCATCGTAGTCAGCGCCGAAAGTAGTGGTGGTAGAGGTCTTCTCAACACCACCCTTCTTATAGATTTCAATTTTGGTGACCTGCGTGTTTTTATTATTGAGCACTTTGAGCGTATAGATGTTCCCAGCAGCTTGATAAGCCTCGGCTATCTCATAAGTGTTCGTACCCTTAGCACCTGTTGTCTCTGTGCTGGCGGCCTTGTCGCCAACAAAGATGTTCTGCTTTACACTCGCAGAAGCATTTGCGTTTCCTGTGACAACGATTTTCTCTACGGCAAAGTCGAAAGCGGGCAGAGAAAGTGTTGCACCACTCTTTCCAAAAATCAGATAGCTGCCACCAAACTTGTGACCGTTGCTACTCGCTCCGAATGAAATCTTGTAAGTTCCATTTGAGTAAGTGGCGGCAGTCTTTGTGTAGTCTGTCGGCAGCCCCCACGTGTTTTTGGTGAAGTCAAGCGTCACCTCCTGCGCGAGCGCACTTACCCCCCCCCAAGGTCATGGCCAAGAGGAAAAGCATTAAAAATCGTACTTGTTTTAACATAAAACATTAAGTTAATTGGTTAATTAAGCGAAACCCCGGACAGTTCTTGTCTGCCCATTGCAGAAAGCCGGGCTGGCCAAGGGCTGTTTCGATTTCGGCGGCAAAAGTAGGACAAATTAGCTACATATACAAGTGATTTCAAGTGATTTATCACATTGTAACAACATTGTCACACTGTTTGCAAAAATGCATGGATATTTGCTTTTAATGCAGCTGCCGGCACAGGCAGGAGAACCGCAGAAAAAGGCGGGAGGCCTTCAGAGCACTGAAGGCCTCCCGCTGCTTATTGCCGTGCTGACGCGCCGTGGCGCACTGCTCCAGCCCGGACAGATTCACTTAATAGTCCATGTTCTCGGGGTCGAAGCAAGTCCAGCCCGACAGCCAGTTGTTGGCTGCGTCAAAGGCGCCGATGTAGCTCACGGTGTCAAACCACGAGTCGAGACCGGCAAAGGCGGCAGCCGACAGCAGCAGGCTTCCGGCCTCGGGGATAAAGGCCGAGCCTACGCCCAGGGCGTCGGTGAGCTTCAGCTCAGCGCGGTCGGCAAAGTACTTGTTGCCGGTCTGCGCATCGAAGAAGGTGTGCGAGTACGACACCTGTGTCGAGTCCTTCACAGGCTTCTTGTTCGAATAGCCGGTCACCAGCACGTCCTCGTAGAGCTTGTTGGCATCCGAGCCGATGATGTCCATGTTGGCCATCCACACGTTCTGCATCTTCAGCTTGCCGGCCTTGGCCTGGGCGGGGGTGTTGCCCTTCTCGCCGTCAATAATCAGGCCGATGGGCCAGTCTACGGCCACCGAGTTGATGACGTTCAGGCAAGAGCTGCGGCGAATCTGCATGGCCGACTGGAACTTGCCCAGTGCCGAGCCGTTCCCGGGGTTGAAGGCGCCGGCGGTGATATATTTGTCGTTGTTGGCAAAGTCAGCGGCAGCCTTCGGGCCTACGAAGGTGATGTTGCTGAAGGTGGCCGTGGTCAGAGGTGAGGCCGAGGCGGAGCCGTCGGCGCAGTTGTCGCTCTCAAAGCCGTTGCTCTGCGAGGTGTCGGCGATACGCGGGTCGCGCACAGACAGTCCGAACTGCACCTTGCCGCTGAAGCCGTTGTCGGTGTCAAAGTCGTCGTCCCATCCGTGGTAGGCCACCAGGTACTTGGCGTTCACCGTTCCGCCGAACCACTCGAAGGAGTCGTCGTTGCTGTAAGACACCTGCACGTGGTCGATCTTGGTCTGGCTGCCCACAGAGCCGAGGGTGAGACCGTTGATCTCCTTGTTTTCCTCGAAGGGATAGCCGGCAAACTCGATGCGCACATAGCTCAGCACACCCGAGTTGTCACTGTCGTTGTCGCCGCCGTGCTGCGAGCGCGGGCCGCCCTCGATCTGCATCTCCTTCTGGTTGTTGCGCGCCTTTCCGCAGAGAATCACGCCGCCCCAGTCACCGGGCTTGCGCTGCCCCTTGGGCTGCTCCGACGTGAACACGATAGGCTCAGAGGCCGTACCCTGTGCGATGAGCTTGCCGCCGCGCTCGGCAATCAGCGCGGCCTTGGTCTGCTTGTCACCCTTGATCACCGTGCCCGGCTCGATGGTCAGCTCGGCTCCGTCGGCGATGTACACCCAGCCCTTGAGGGTGTAGGTGCCCTTCTTCAGTGTCTGCTTGCCGGTGAAGACAAACTCCTGTGCTCCGTTGCCAATCTCGGTGCCGTTGGGGTTCTCGGTGCCGTCGGCGTTGAACAGCAGGTGGTCGCACGACTTCAGTCCGCCGTTGGTGCCCCACACGTAAGACGTGCTGTCGGTGCTGCCACCAGTGTTGCCACCAGTACTGCCACCGTTGTCATTGTCGTCGTCACTGCTGCACGCGGTCATGCCAGCGGTCAGCGCCAGGATGCCCAGGCATCCCCAGAAATTTCTCATTTTCATAAACATTGTTGATTTTGTGCGCGGGCGCGATGTCCGCGCGGTTGTTGCTTTCTATGTTACTGTATTTGATTTTGTTTGTCACCTGGTCAGAAGCGGTAGGTGAGCGTCAGGCTCACGTTGCGGCCGGGCTTGTACTCGCGGGTCACCTGCTCCACCTCCTTGCTGCTGCCGTCGTTCATGTGTACGTCGGCAAACTGCTTGTACCTCACCTTCTCGGCCAGCAGGTCTTTCACGGCCACCCTGAGTTCAAGGTGCTCGCCAAAGTACTTCTGCAGGGTGAGGTCGAGGGCGTTGCGCGGCATCTCGTAGCTGTCGGGTATGCGCGCGTTGTCCTCGCTGCCCGTGGAGCCTTCGCTGCGGCCCACGCCGATGATGCGCTTTCCGATGCGGTTGTAGAGCAGGGCCAGGCTGAGCTGGCTCCTGTTGCGCCAGAAGAGGCCGGTGTTCACCAGGTAGGGCGACTGTCCCTGCATGGGGCGGTTCTCGAAGCGCGAGCCGTCTGGGAAGTTCACGCGGCTGTGGATGAGCGAGCCGTTGAACGACCAGCTGAAGCCGCTGAGCCCGATGAACGACAGATCCTTGCGGATGTCCAGCTCCAAGCCCAGGTTGTCGGCGCTCTGCGCGTTCTGGAACGAGTAGACCATGTCGGTGCCGCCGGCCATGGTGTAGGTCCACTCAATGGGGTTGTCAAAGTGCTTGTAGAAGGCGGCCAGCGTGATCTGCTCGCCCGAGGAGGGGTAGAACTCGTAGCGCAGGTCGACATTGTGGACGTAGCACGACTTGAGGTCGGCGTTGCCCTTGACACTGGCCACGAGGTCGAAGTCGTAGAACACCGAGGGCGACACCTCGCGGAACTCGGGCCTGTTGACCGACTTGCCGTAGGACAGGCGCACCTGGTTGCGCTTGTCAATCTTGTAAACGGTGTTGACGGAAGGGAACAGGTCGCGGTTGCGGTAGAAGTGGCTCATGGGGCTCACCTCGTAGTCGCTGGTGTTGGTGACCAGCTCCATCTGGTTAAACTCAAAGCGGACACCGGCATAGACGCTGAGGCGGCCAAAGGGGAGAGAGGCGGCCGCATAGGCAGCGCCAAGCGTGTTGTGTCCGCTGTAATTGTTGCGGATGTGCATGTCTTCAATCATGTAGAGCCCCTGCGCGCCGAAGTAGCCCGGGGTTGAGAGCAGGGTAGGCATGTCCATGGTCCTGAAGTCGGCGGGCAGGGTGTTGTCGCCGGGGTTCCAGTAGTAGAGGAACTGCCGGGTCTTGTAGTCGCGGGTGCGGTACTCGCCATACACGCCGGCCTTGACCACCGGGCTGAACGCCCCGAGGCTGAAGGTGTGTCGGGCGTTGGCGTTGGCCGACACGATGTGCTCGTCGAGCTTGGTGAACTCGCGGCTGATGTCGTTGCCCTTGTTCAGCTCCAGCACGCCGTCGCTGTTGCTCTGGTCGTTCACCAGGTAGCGGCGGCGGTCAGGCATGCGGCGGTTGGCATAGGCATAGCTGGCGGCCCACTCCACCTCGTCGCTGTCGAAGCTGTGCTTTCCGGTGAGCTGCACGTTGTAGGTGGTGCGGCTGCGGTAGTAGTACTCGGCGCTGCGCTCGTGGTTGGACTGCGCGTCGTAGCCCTCGCGCGTGGTGTAGCGGTCGGTGGCCAGCTGGTTGAACACGTTCTTCAGCTCGAGCTTGTGCGCGCCGCTGGGCGAAATGAGGGCGAGGTTGAGCAGCCCGCCCAGGCGCACGTTGCGGTTGTACTGGTCGTCGTTCGACTCGCGCAGGTAGTTGCGCTGGTCGTTGGTCACGTCGTACATGCCGAAGAGGTTGTTCTTCATGTCCGAATAGGTGCGCGTGGCGTTGGTGTAGTTGAGCGCGCCCACCATGCCCAGCCGCCAGTCGCTGAAGGTCCAGCGGCGGCTCCAGTCGGCCCCCAGCCTGAGGTCGGACACGGGGGTCATGCGCTTCACGCGCCAGTCGTTGTTCAGGCCGTTGGCCGCCAGGTCAACGGTGCGCTCGCCGGCCACCGGCTTGAGCGTGGCGCTGATGCCGCCGTCAAGGGAGCGCAGGCCGCTGTCGAAGCCCAGGAAGTCGGTGCCGCTGCCCTTGGCATAGCTGAAGTCCCTGGCGTGGGTGGCGTCGTTGAAGTTGCCGCCGACGCTCACCGAGAAGCTGTTGGACGAGGGGATGTCCTTGGTGTTGATTTGGATGAAGCCCCCGCTGAAGTCTGCGGGATATTCGGGCGACGGCGACTTGACAATGACAAGGTTGTCAATCTGGTTGCTGGGGATGATGTCAAACGAGAACGCGCGCGAGTCGGCCTCGCTGCTGGGCACGGCCCCGCCGTTCATCCACACATTGTTATAACGCTGCGACAGGCCGCGCACCATCACAAACTTCTCGTCAATCAGGCTCACGCCCGGCACGCGGCGAATCACCTCGCCGGCGTTGCTGTCCTGGGTCTTCTTGATTTCCTGTGCCGAGATGTTGGTCACCACGAGCTGGCTCTCCTTGGCCGCGGCAATCATGGCCGCCTGCGTGTGGCGGCGGCCCATGCCCGTTACGCGCACCTCGTGGAGCTTCTGTTCCTTAAAGACTGCGGTGTCGGCGCCGAGCGTGTCTGTGCCGAGCGTGTCGGCTGCCTCAACGGTGTTGGCGGCGCTCACGGCTGCCATGCCAACCAGCAGCACCGAAGCCACTGCCGTTCCCCTTTTGTTGATGTTCATCTCTTTTTACCTTTACTTTAATGTTTTCGGGTGCAAAGGTAGGGGGGTGATGTCACAAAAAAATGACATCGCACAAACGATGTCACAACAAAAGGGTTACAAAGGCGTTACCGCCCGCACGCCTCAGAGCCTCACGTCGGCGAGGATGCGGTCGGTGGCCCCGGCCTTCGAGGCCACATAGGCCCCGGCCTTGCGCCCGGCCGCGGCAAGGGCGGCGCTGTCGGCGCCGAAGCGGCCGAGCACGCGGGCGAAGTCGGCGGCAGAGGCTATCTCGAAGCCGCCGCCACAGGCCAGCAGGTCGCGGGCCTCGGCAAAGCGCCGGTTGTTGGGGCCGAAGACGACGGGGATGCTCCACACGGCAGCCTCGAGCACATTGTGGATGCCCACGCCGAAGCCGCCGCCCACATAGCCCGCCCGGCCATAGCGGTAGATGCTGGAGAGCAGGCCATAGCAGTCGACGACGAGCACGCCGGCGGCGGCGGCCTCGGCGGGCGTGGCCTGCGTGTAGCGCACGGCCTTGCGCCCGGCCCGGGACAGTATCTGGTGAAGGCGGTCCTCGCCAATCACGTGGGGCGCCAGGATGAGCTTCCACTCCGGGTGGGTGTCGAAATAGGGGAGGAGAATGTCCTCGTCGGGCTCCCAGGTGCTGCCGGCCACAAACACGCGGGGGGCGCCGGCCACGAAGGCCTCCACAAGGTCAAGGCGCTTCGCCTGACGCCTGATTTGCAGCACGCGGTCGAAGCGGGTGTCGCCGGTGATGGTCACCCCGGTGACGCCAAGGCGGGCCAGCAGCCTGCGGCTCACCTCGTTCTGCACGTAAAAGTGGGTGAAGCAGCGCAGCACGTTGGCATAGTGGCGCCCGTACCAGCGGAAGAAGATCTGGTCGGGGCGGAAGATGCTCGACACGCTGTAGGCCGGCACATGGCGGTGCTTGAGGATGTGCAGGTAGTTGTACCAGAACTCATACTTGATGAAAAAGGCCATCACGGGCCGCACCAGCCGCAGGAAGCGGATGGCGTTGAGCGGCGTGTCGAGCGGGAGGTAGCAGATGATGTCGGCGCCGGCATAGTCCTTGCGCACCTCGTAGCCGGAGGGCGAGAAGAAGGTGAGCAGCACCCGGTACTCGGGGTGGCGCTCGCGCAGGCGCTCGATGATGGGGCGGCCCTGCTCAAACTCGCCCAGCGAGGCGGCATGGAACCACACATACTGCGCCGCGGGGTCGACCTTGGCCCGGAGCACGCCGAAGGCGGCGCGCTCGCCGCGCCACATCAGCCTCACCTTGCGGCTGAACAGGCTGGCCACGGCCACGCCGGCCAGGTAGAGATAGATTGCGATGTTGTAAAGCATGGCCCTTATCCCAAAACGTCAATGGCCCGCTGCATGCGCCTGAGGGTCTCCTCCTTGCCGAGGAAAGCCGAGATGTCGAACATGCCGGGGCCCTTGCCCTCGCCCACGAGGGTGAGCCGCCAGGCGTTCATGATGTCGCCCGGGCGGTAGCCCTTCTCGGCTATCCACCGCTCCACGGCGGCCTCCTGGGCCGCGGCGCCGAAGTCGCCGAGCGGGCGGAGCACCTCCATCAGCTCGGCGAGCTGCCGGGCGGAGCACTCCTTCCAGCGTTTCTTGCGGGTCTTCTCGTCATAGGTGACGGGGGCCACGAAGAAGAAGGAGCACAGCGGCCACAGCTCGCGCACAAAGGTGACGCGGTCTTTCATCATGGCCACCACGCTGACAATGCGGTCCGTGGGCGCGTCAATGCCGCGGGCCTTCACCTCGGGGGCGAAGAGGGCGGCAATCTCCTCCGGGCTCTTGCGGAGCATGTACTCGTGGTTGAACCACATGCCCTTCTGGTAGTCAAAGCGCGCGCCGGCCTTGGAGCACTTGGCGATGTCGAAGAGCTGCACCAGCTCGCCAAGGCTGTACAGCTCGCGCTCGGTGCCGGGGTTCCAGCCCAGGAAGGCCAGGAAGTTGATGACGGCCTCGGGGAAGTAGCCGGCCTCGCGGTAGCCCGTCGACACCTCGCCAGTCTTGGGGTCGCGCCACTCGAGGGGGAACACGGGGAAGCCCAGGCGGTCGCCGTCGCGCTTGCTCAGCTTGCCCTTGCCCTCGGGCTTGAGCAGCAGGGGCAGGTGGGCGAAGCGGGGCATGGTGCCGGCCCAGCCGAAGGCCCGGTAGAGCAGCACGTGGAGCGGCGCGCTGGGCAGCCACTCCTCGCCGCGTATCACGTGGGTGATCTCCATCAGGTGGTCGTCGACGATGTTGGCCAGGTGGTAGGTGGGCAGCCGGTCGGCGCTCTTGTAGAGCACCTTGTCGTCGAGGATGTCGCTCATGATGCGCACGTCGCCGCGGATGAGGTCGTCGACATGCACCGCCTCACCCGGCTCCACCTTGAAGCGCACCACATACTGGCGCCCCTCGGCCATGAGCCGCTCCACCTCGCCGCTGCCGAGGGTGAGCGAGTTGCGCATCGTCATGCGCGTGCGCGCGTCATATTGGAAGTTGGGCGTGGCCTTGCGCCGCGCCTCCAGCTCCTCGGGGGTGTCAAAGGCGATGTAGGCCTTGCCCGCGTCGAGCAGCTGCCTCACATACTTCCCGTAGATGTCGCGGCGCTCGCTCTGGCGGTAGGGGCCGCGGTCGCCGCCGAAGCTCACGCCCTCGTCAAACTTGATGCCAAGCCACTTGAACGACTCGAGAATGTAGTCCTCGGCGCCGGGCACAAAGCGGCTGGAGTCGGTGTCCTCGATGCGGAACACAAGGTCGCCGCCGTGCTGGCGGGCAAACAGGTAGTTGTACAGCGCCGTGCGCACGCCGCCAATGTGCAGCGGCCCCGTGGGACTGGGGGCGAAGCGCACCCTTACTCTTCTTTCGCTCATCATTTGTCTTTGCTGTTTCGGGCCACCCGGGCCGCTGCCGCCACCGGGGCGGGCTGCGGGCGGAATGGTTATTTTTTGCAAAATTACATTATTTTTCCGACTTCTCGCCTTTTTCGCGCCTTTCTTTGCCTCGCCACGGCCTGTTGGTGCCCATTTTGCAGATAATCGGAAGCGGATTGCTTGATTTCTCGTTTTTTTTAAGTACTTTCGCAAACACGAAACGCCAAGGAGCCGGACAGCGGACGGCAGCGCGGCGTGAACACACTTTTTCCGAGCACTTGCCTATGAGAACATTCCCCCTGAAAAGCGGCATCACCTGGCGCGGCCTCGCGGCCCGCGCGGCCATCATCACCGGCACGGTGGCCCTCATCATCTGGTGCATGCCGCGCGACAGCCGCAGCTACATCAGCGCCGACCTGGGCAAGCCGTGGAAATACGGCGACCTCACGGCGCCGTTCGACTTCCCGGTGTACAAGTCGGAGGCCACCGTGAAGCACGAGCGCGACAGCCTCTACCGGCGGTTCGAACCCTACTTCGCCTACGACAGCGAGGTGGAGGGCGACCAGGTGCGCCTGTTCCTGGCCAAGTTCAAGGACGGCATACCCGGACTGTCGGACGACTACCTGAGCATCATCGCCAACAGGCTGCACCGGCTCTACCGCCAGGGCATCATGGGGGCACACGACTACGGGAGGCTGGCCGGCGCCGACACCGCGCGGAGCGTCAGGCTGGTGAGCGGCAAGCGGGCCTCGAGCGTCGCGCTGCGCGCCATCAACTCGACCAAGGGGGCCTACGAGCAGCTGCTCGCCGACCCGATGGTGGCGCCACACAGGCTGGCCGTGCAGCGCAGCAACCTGATCAACTTCATCACGCCAAACGTCGTCTACGACAAGGAGCGCACCACGGCAGCGCTGAACGACCTGCTCAAGAGCGTGCCACTGGCCAGCGGCGTGGTGCAGAAGGGGCAGAAAATCATCGACCGGGGAACCATCGTCAACGAGGAGACCTACCGCGTGATCGAGTCGTTCCGCAAGGAGTGCGAGCGGCGAAGCCGCGACACCGCGCAGGTGCGCATCACCACACTGGGCGAAATCATCTACGTGACGCTCATCATCCTGTTCTTCACGCTCTACATCTACCTGTTCCGCCGCGACTACTTCGACAAGCTGCGGAGCATCGCCATGCCCTACGCGCTCATCATCACCTTCGCCCTGCTCACGGCGCTGATGGTGCGCCACTCGGTGGGGCACGTGTTCATGCTGCCCTACGCCATGCTGCCCATCTTCATCCGCATCTTCATGGACTCGCGGACGGCCTTCATCACCCACATGGCCATGGTGCTCATCTGCGTGTCCATGCTCCAGCACACGCTCGACTTCATCGCGGTGGAGACGGCCGCCGGACTGGTGGCCATCTTCTCGCTGCGCGAACTGCAATACCGCTCGCAGCTGTTCAAGACGGCACTGCTGGTCACGCTGTGCGCCATGCTGATGAACTTCGCCTACGACCTGATGGCCACCAACGAGGTGGACCACATCGACCTGGGCCCCTACAACTACCTTGCCATCAACGGCGTGCTGCTGCTCTTCGCCTACCCGCTGCTCTACCTGCTGGAAAAGACGTTCGGCTTCGTGAGCGACATCACGCTCATCGAACTGAGCAACACCAACAACCCGCTGCTGCAAAAGATGAGCGAGGTGGCGCCGGGCACGTTCCAGCACTCCATCCAGGTGGCCAACCTGGCGGCGGAGATCGCCAAGAAAATCGGGGCCAAGGCGCAGCTGGTGCGCACGGGGGCCATGTACCACGACATCGGGAAGATGGCCAACCCCATCTACTTCACCGAAAACCAGTCGGGATTCAACCCGCACGAGGGCATGAGCTGCATTGACAGCGCGCGCATCATCATCAGCCACGTGACCGAGGGACTGAAGATGGCCGAGAAATACAACCTGCCGGGGGTGATCCGCGACTTTATCAGCACGCACCACGGACACGGCAAGACCAAGTATTTCTACGTGAAATACAAGAACGAGCACCCCGACGAGCCGGTTGACGACCTGCTGTTCACCTACCCGGGGCCCAACCCCTTCACGCGCGAACAGGCCATCCTGATGATGGCCGACTCGGTGGAGGCGGCCTCGCGCTCGCTGCCCGACCACAGCGAGCAGTCCATCCGCGAGCTGGTGGACAGGGTGATCGACGGGCAGCTGGCCGACGGCTTCTTCCGCGACTGCCCCATCACCTTCCGCGACATCTCGTATGCCAAGGTGGTGCTCATCGAAAAGCTGAAGACAATCTACCACACCCGCGTGAGCTACCCGCAGCTCAAGGAACCGCAGAAAGCCACCTGAGCGGCAGCCGCCGGAAAAGTCATTTTCACGGTTTCAAAAATTGCACATTAGACTTGTTTTGTGCAAGAACGGCACTTTTTCATGTTAATAAGCCCTAATAAAAGTCGGCAAATTGGGGAAATACAGGACAACATTTCTACCTTTGCAGCGATTTTTATTAAAAATGCTTAACATGAATTTATTGAAAACGAGCTGCCTTTCCGTGGTTTTGGCAGCGGCAGAGGCTGCTTTTGCCGGCGGCCTGCTGGAGAACACAAACCAGAACATCGCTTTCCTGCGCAACCCCGCGCGCGACGCCGCCATCGGCATTGACGGCGTTTACAGCAACCCCGCAGGCGTGGTGTTCCTCGGAGACGGCTTCCACCTGTCGCTCAACATGCAGAACGCGCACCAGACAAGGACAGTCAGCTCCGTTTACCGTCTCTACCCCATGGGACTGGGAAACGGCGGCAGCGAGCATAAGAAGTTCAAGGGCGAGGCCGACGCGCCCATCATCCCGTCGGTGCAGGCGGCCTACAACAGGGACAGGTGGAGCTTCCAGTTCAGCTTCGCGGTGGCCGGCGGCGGCGGCAAGTGCAAGTTTGACAACGGCATCCCCACGTTTGAGACGTCCATCGCGCAGATTGCCGGCATGCTCGGGGCCAAGGGCTACGACATGAAGGCCTACATGCAGGGGCGGCAGTACTACTACGGCGTGACGGCCGGAGCGGCCTACAAGCTGACCGACCGCCTGTCGGTGTATGGCGGCGCGCGGCTGCTCTACGGCAGCGCGTCCTACAAGGCAACGGTGAGCGACATCATGGTGAAGATGGCCGAGGGGCAGCCGGCCATCCCCTTCAGCACCTACCTTGACGCGGCCAACGAACAGGTGGGACAGGGCATGGCCACGGTGGAGGGCAAGTTGGCCGGCGTGCAGGCGCAGATAGACCGGCTGACAGCCGCCGGGCAGCCGGTGCCCGACGCGCTCACCCAGGCGCAGGCGCAGCTGCAGGGCACCTACGCGGGACTGAAGCAGAAGGAGGCGCAGCTGGACATGCTGGACCCCTACCGCGACGGGGTGAACCTGATGTGTGACCAGACGGCGTGGGGCATCGCCCCCATCATCGGCATCGACTACAAGGCGGGCAGGCTGAACCTGGCGGCCAAATACCAGTTTAAGACGCGCATGAGGATGAAGAACAAGTCGACCGTGAAGGAGACGAGCCTCATCAGCGCCATCAACAAGTTCAAGGACGGCGAGCGCGTGGCCGAGGACAACCCGGCGCTGCTCACCGTGGGCGCGCAGTACGAGATTGTGCCGGCGCTGCGCGTGATGGCCGGATGGCACCACTATTTCGACGTGGACACCAAGCAGTATACCAAGGCCATGCTCGGCGACAGCAACGAGTATCTCGCCGGCGCCGAGCTGGACGTGTGCAAGAAGCTGCAGGTGAGCGCCGGCATGCAGCGCACGGAGTATGGCTTCAAAGACGAGGGCATGAACGACATCTCGTTCAACGTGAGCTCCTACTCGGTGGGCCTCGGCGTGGGCTACAGCGTGACCGGCAACATCAAGGTGAACGCAGCCTACTTCCACACGCTCTACGACGACTACGACAAAAGCGCCGACGCCATCGGCGCCACCAACTCGTTCACCCGCACCAACCGCGTGTTCGGACTGGGCGTCGACCTGAAATTCTGAACCGGGCCGGAACAAGGCAGATGCGGGCCGCTTCATGGTGAAGCGGCCCGCATCTGCCTGGCTACAGGGGGTCAACGTCAAAGTAGACCTGGAGCGAGGCGTAGCGCTTGTCGGCCAGCAGCTGCCGGCGCACCTGGGCCATCCACCCCCGCGTGCGTTTCAGGTCAACCCCCCGCTCGAGCTTGACCACTATCTTGCGAATGTGCTGCGCCTTGACCCTGGCCACCGAAGGCTTGTCGGGGCCCAGCACCCTGCCGCCCAGTCCGGTGCGCAGCCGGCTGGCCATCTCGATGGCGGCGGTGTTGGCCACCTCCTCGCGGCTGTGCTTCAGGTAGACGTAGACCAGGCGGGTGAAAGGCGGGTAGCCGAACTGCCGGCGCTCGGCCATCACGTCGCGGAAAAGGCCCTCGTAGTCGTTGGCGGCCACCTGGGCGATCACCGGCGAGCGGGGGTCTCCGGTCTGCAGCACCACATGGCCCTGCCGCCCGGCCCGCCCGGCGCGCCCGCTCACCTGGGCCATCATCATGTACGCCAGTTCGTAGGCCCTGAAGTCGGGCAGGTTGAGCATGGCGTCGGCATTGAGGATGCCCACCACCGACACGCGGGCGAAGTCAAGCCCCTTGCTCACCATCTGGGTTCCGATGAGGATGTTGGTGCGGCCCGAGGCGAAGTCGCTGATAATGCGGCCGTAGGCGTTGCGCGACCGCGTGGTGTCAAGGTCCATCCGCGCCACCCTTGCCTCGGGGAAGATGGCGCGCACCTCGTCCTCGACCTTCTCGGTGCCGGCGCCGCGCGTAACCAGCCGCTTGCTGCCGCAGGCCGGGCACTCCGCGGGCACACGGTAGGTGAAGCCGCAGTAGTGGCAGGTGAGCTGGTTCATGTTGCGGTGCAGGGTGAGGCTCACGTCGCAGTGCGTGCACCGGGGCACCCAGCCACAGTCGCCGCACATCACCACCGGGGCGAAGCCGCGCCGGTTCTGGAAGAGGATGGCCTGCTCGCCGCGACCGATGGCGCCGCGCACCTCGTCAAGCAGCAGGGGCGAGAACACGCCGCGCATCATCTTGCGGCGGCGCAGGTCGCGGATGTCGACCACGGTGACCCGGGGCAGCTGGATGCCCTGGTAGCGCGTGGCGAGCCTCACCAGGCCGTACTTGCCGCCGACGGCGTTGGCATAGGTCTCTACCGAGGGGGTGGCGGTGCCCAGCAGGGTCTTGGCGCCGTAGAGGCGGGCCAGGATGATGGCCGCGCTGCGCGCGTGGTAGCGCGGGGCGGGGTCTTGCTGCTTGTAGCTGGTCTCGTGCTCCTCGTCAACAATCACGAGGCCGAGCCGCCGGAAAGGCAGCAGCACGGCCGACCGCGCGCCGAGAATGACATCGTAGGGGGTGTCGGACAGCTGCTTCTGCCAGATTTCGACGCGCTCGGCATCGGAGTACTTGCTGTGGTAGATGCCCAGACGGCTGCCGAACACACGGCGCAGACGGTCCATCATCTGCACGGTGAGGGCGATTTCGGGCAGCAGGTAGAGCACCTGGAGGTGGCTGTCAAGGGCCTGCCTGATGAGGTGGATGTAGATTTCGGTCTTGCCGCTCGAGGTCACGCCGTGAAGCAGGGTGACACTCTTCCGGGCGAACGACTGGCGGATGCCGTCGAAGGCCTGCCGCTGGGCTTCGCTGAGGGGCTTGATGCGCGAGTAGTCGGGCGCGCCGCCGGTGTTCAGCCGGCCCACAGCCACGGCATAGGTCTCAAGGACCCCCCTTTTCACCAAGGCCGTGATGGCCGTGATGTTGGCGTGGCTGTCGTTGAGCAGCTCGTCGCGCGTCACCTCGCGGAAAGCGAGGGGGCGGTCGCCGGGGGCGTCCCAGCCGGCACAGGCCAGCGACAGGTAGCTGCCGAGCACAGCCTGCTGGCGGCCGGCGCGGGCCAGCATGGCGAACGCCATGCGGAGCGCGCGGGCGCTGCGCCACTGCTCCCTGAGGCGCACGCAGGTCTCGGTGCGGGGCCGGTAGCCCTCCTCGGCCTTGAGGCCCGACGGCATGGCGGCCTTGAAGACGTCGCCAAGGGGGCACATGTAGTAGTCGGCTATCCACCGCCACAGGCCATACTGGCGCTCGAGCACCACGGGGGCGTCGTCCATCACCTGGTCGACGGCCTTCACCGTGCAGCCCTCGGGGGCAACGCCGTGAACGCGGTCAACCAGTCCGACGACGGTCTTCTTGCTGCCAAACGGCACAAGCACGCGCACGCCGGGCTTCACCCGGGACTCAAGCTCCGGGGGCACCTTATAGGTGAACGTGCCCTCAAGGGGCACCGGCAGCACAACATCTGCATAGGTCATGGGCATGGCAAGCGTCAGGTTCCGCGTGTCCGCGAACGGCCACGGACACGCATGGGTTTGCAAAGGTAACGCTTTTTCGCGCACACCTTGCAAGAAAACGCGAAAAGATGGCCACTGGCAACGGCAAAGGCTCCATGCGCACATTTGCGACATGGAGCCTTTGCGTGGTGCCGCCAACGGGCAGCGGCTCAGAAATAGTAGGCGGCTGACACCTGCCAGGAGTTGTTGCGCGCCTTCGAGGTGAGCTGCTTGCCGGCCTCGTCGAGCAAGTTGACCTCGCCCGTCTTGCCGAGGGCGATGTTGTAGGTGAAGCCAATCTCAAGGTGACTGATGAGCGACACGCCCGCGCCAAGGTTCAGGCTGAGGTTGCTGTCCTTGAACTTGAACTTGGCATCCTCCTCGCCGTAGTTCTTCTGGCCGATGTTGAAGCCGAACTGGGGGCCGGCAGCCAGGTAGACACTGGCCATGTCGCCAAGGCCGAGGCCATAGCGCAGGTTGACGGGGATGTTGATGCTGCGCTGCGAGATGGTCTCCTCGGCGTCGCCCTCGCCCAGCTTGGCGTCGCGCTGGTCGTAAAGGGCGGCGGCGTCGAGGCCCAGGCCCACGATGGGAAGGGTGACCTTCAGGGCCGGCCCGACAAAGAAGCCGGTCTGGTTCGACTTGTCAATCACGTCGCTGCTCAGGCTCATCTCGGTGACGTTGAGACCGCCTTTCAAGCCGAAACTCACCTGTGCCTTGGCAGGTGCGGCAACCGTCAGCGCTGCTGCGGCCACCATCAGGGTAAAAACTTTCTTCATAGATATAACTGTTTAAGCATTAAAATATAACTGTCTTAGCATTAAAATATAACTGTCTTAGCATTAAAGCGTGTGCCCGCCGCCGGCGCGCGTGCAGTCCATGTGCGCGGCTGGGCGCGTCAGTGCCGCTGCCGGCGCACGGTGACGCGCGCCGCCGAGGAGGTGCTGCGGGTCTTGCTTGTCTTGAACGACGAGCGGCGCGACTTCCTGGCCGCCCTCGCCTTGGCCTTGGCCAGCTTCGGGTCGGCCTTGGCTATGCTGTCAAGCGAGTCCTTGCGGGCCACGTCTCCGAAGATGCTTTTCTCGAAGAGGGCCAGCTCGCCCTCGATGCGCTTCTGCTCCTTGGCGAGGGCCGAGTCGGTCTTGCAGTACTGCGCCAGCGTGCGGCCCAGCATATTGGTGGTCTTGTAGATTTTCCCCTTGTAGCGGTTGAGGGTGAAATAGTCGGCCATGCTCATGGTCGCCGCGTTGTTGAGGTCGCTCGTCATCACGGTCTGCCGGCTGAGGAAAGGCTCCAGGTCGCTGTACTTCACCCAGAACAGGGGGTACTTCGACGGCTCTCCTCCAAAGTCGTCCTCGCGCATCATCACCGGGCAGAGGGCCAGCACCTTGCGGTGGAACGAGGAGTTGGCCTGGTCGTAGTAGGCGCTCTCCTTGAGATAGTACAGCTTGACCTCGGCCGAGGGGATGTCGCTGTTGTCGACACGCAGCTTGCCGTTGTCCTGTTCGTAGAAGATATGGAAATTGTCGAGCACGGTCTTCATCTTCACTTTCGACGAGTCATTGAAGAGTTCGCTGCCGTCAAGGCGGTACTCGTAAACGGGGATGTAGCCGTTGAGCGCCAGCTTGAAGATGTAGGTGAACAGGTTGAGCTGCCTGCCCACCGGCTCTACGGGGTAGTAGAGGCCGGCGTTGGCCTCGTCCTCGAGGTTAAGCTCGCGGTAGATGTCACGGCGCCACACCACCTCCTCGGGCATGTCGATGGCCGTCGGGAACATCAGCTGTGCGCGCTTGGAGAGCTGCGAGGACGCCTGCTGCGCCTTCCTGGCGGCCTCCGCGCGGCGCGCCTTGGGCTGGGCCGTCACTCCGCCCGCCACAAAGGCCGCCAGCACTATCATCAGATATCTTTTCATTGCCATATATACTGTTTTTCGTTACACTGTTTACCTCACGATGACTTCCATCACACTCTTGAGCTTGCGCTGTATCCCGTCGGGCCCCACGGCCGTGACACCCCTCACATAGAACCGCCTGTTGCGGGCGAGCTTGCGGAAGGTGTCCTTCTGCCGCGGCGAGAAGCTGCTGCCGTTGCTCACCATCGGCACGGCGTTGCCCATGTTGTCATAGAACACCAGTTCGAAGTCGGTCACCCTGAAGGCGATGTCAAGGATGCCGTCGTCAATGGCTGCGCCGATGCCTCCGGCCGCCATCAGGCTGCCCTTTGACAGCACACCGCCGGTATAGCGCGAGGCGCTGCCCTGCTCGTCCCTCACGGTGATGTAGGGCGTTGGGTCGGGCAGCTTGCGCACACGGAACGTGAACTGCCCCATCTGCTGCGGGCGGCCCGTGTTGGTCGAGGTGACGGTGATGGTGACATTGCTGCCCACCTTGGCGGGCCGCGCGATGTAGCGGCCCGGGCCCACAGGCTGGAGCGTGCCGCCGGTCATGGTGGCCTGCACCTTGTTGAGCGGCACACCGGGCACGCTCACGCTGATGGGGTTGCTGTAGCCGGCATAGAGCATGTTCATCAGGTCGGCCGAGACGGTGGCGCTGGGGTCGACCACGGTGTACTTCTGCGAGAAGTCGCGGCGTATGCGCTCGCCGCTGCCGTTGCTGGTCTCAATGAATCCGGCCAGCGTGAAGTCGCCCGTCCGTCCGCAAACGGTCTCGTAAACATTGTCACGGAGGTTCACCTTGCGGTTGCCTATGTAGATGTCGGGGGTCTGGGTGGTGTCGACGGCCGCCATCACGATGCGGGCCGAGAACTTGTCTCCCCTCACAATGGTCTGCGAGTTGGGGATGACAAAGGCGTTGAGCGCATTGACGCGGATGTCCTTCATGTCGATGTTGGCCACCAGGGTGTGGAGCACCTCGCCCTCGGCGTAGCGCACGTCACTCTGCAGCTTGGAGAGCAGGGTCACCGCGGCGGCCACCGGCATGTCCTCAAACATATACTCCTGCCAGTTCTTGCCCATGGCGGCCGCGCTGCGGGGCACCTCCGTGGACAGGTTGCTGCGGATAATCTCGCGGCGGGCCGGGTCGGTCACCATGGACAGCATGCGGTCGCGGAAGCGGTTGATCGAGGCATAGAGCTGCGCCCCCCTGCCCCGCCCCGGGGCGAGCATCACCTGGTTGGCCGCCTCGAGGCTTTCCTTGTTCCTGATGTTCGAGGGGTCGGCGTCGCTGCCGTCGGCCTCGCGGGCAAGGGCAAGCTTCAGGTCGGCGGCAAACCGGAAGAGCGAGTCGCTCATGCGCCTCACCTGCTGCGCCTTGTCGAACCAGGCTTTCACCTTGGCGGGGTTGGCCCTCATCTGCGCCTCAAAGTCATCGTAGATCACCTGGTTCTCCTTGCGCGAGTTGGCCGTGGTGCGGTTCAGGCTCTCCTCAACGACGGAGAAGCCGTTGAGCACCTCGGTCGACACGTTCAGGGCCAGCATGGCCATCAAGACGACATACATCAGGTTGATCATCTTCTGGCGCGGAGAGACAGGTCTTTTCTTAATTGCCATATTCTGTTGGAGGTTGACTTCTTCTTGATCAGTTCTTCATGTTGGCGGTCATCGCCTCAATCATGCGGGCGTAGATCCTGTTGAGCTCGGCTATCTGGTCGGCCATCTTGCGCGACTGCTCGTTGATTTGGTCGATGGTGCCTATCTGCGCGCTGGCGCCCTTGAGCTGCATCTCGTAGACCTTGCAGATGCCCGTGAGCGTGCGGTTGAGGTTCTCCATCTCCTCTGAGTCGCGCGTGAGGCGCTGGCTCTGGTCGGCCACCTTGCCCAGCATCTCGGTGAGCTTGTTGAGCTCGTCGACATAGTTCGAGGTGGCCTCCTCCATCTCGGGTGTCACCTGTTGCTGCTGCTGCAGCCACACCACCGGCTCTCCGCCGCCGGCAGCGGCTCCGCCGCCGGCCTCAGCCGGCGCGCCCGCTGCGGTACCGCCGGCCATCGCGCCACCTCCGCCAGGCGCAGCCGCCACACTGGCAGCCACCGCCCCCTGCTGCGGGGCGGATCCGCCGGCAACGGCGCCGCCGGGTTCGCCTGCCAGGGCCTCGGCCGGCTGTACGCCGCCCTCCTCCTCTGCATGGACAGGCAAGTCCTTTCCGATGGCCGTCTTGTCGAACGGGCGGTCGAAAGCCGAGATAAAGAACACGATGACCTCGGTGCCCATGCCCAGGTAGAGCATGGCGTTGGCCCCCGGAAGGTGGGTGAGCTTGAACAGGGTGCCCAGAATCACGATTGACGCTCCCCAGCTGTAAGCGTAGTTAAGGAATGTCTGTCCCGGAACGCTATCGAGCCACTTCTGCAGCCGGTAGATGACATTGAACTTGCTGTATACTGTCATTTCTTCTTCATTTTTTTAGATTTCTCACTTGTGGTGTTGGCCAGGCTGCGCACGCAGCGGAAGCCGATGTAGCTGCGCGGCTGGTTCTGGTACTCAAACGAGCGCCAGGCCGAGCGGATGTACGACTCGGGGTCTTTCCACGAGCCGCCCCTCACGCTCTTCTTCTTCAGGCGGTAGGGGTCTTCAGCCGCGGCATTATACTTGAGCTGCGGGTTGAGGTCGTTCATCGACTCCACGCCGGCCTCGGTGTAAACGGTACTGGTCCACTCGGCCACATTGCCCGCCATGTCATACAGTCCGTTGCTGTTGGCGGCGTAGATGCCGGTCTTGCTGGTTATCAGGTTGCCGTCCTTGGTGTAGTTGCCGTTGTCGGGCTTGAAGTTGGCGAAGAAGCATCCGTTGCCGCTCACCACGTCGGCGTTCTCCCAGGGAAACTCGTTCTGGTCCTTCCCCCTGGCCGCATACTCCCACTCCGCCTCGGTGGGCAGGCGGTAGCGCTGCACGTAGCGCGCGGCGGCCCCGAGGCCGCGGAGCAGGTACTCGGTGCGCCAGACGCAGAAAGCGTTGGCCTGCTCCCAGGTGACGCCCACCACCGGGTAGGCGTTGTAGGCCGGGTTGCTGAAGTAGTTGCGCAGGTAGGTCTCGTTGTCCGCGTTGGGAAAGTCGTTCACCCAGCACGTGGTGTCGGGGTAGATGTTGACAATGTAGGTGTTGAGGAAGTCCCACGGGCCGCTCCGCGGGCGGTTGATGGTCTGGCGGACGATGCGCCCGTCGTCGTCGACATAGGCGGTGTCCTTGGAGATCCACACCTCGCCGGCCGTTCCGTTCCAGGTGTCCGTGTTGAGGTTGCGCTCCCTGATGTCCTCGCGATACTTGCGCTTGGCCGCCTCGGTGTAGTCGTACACCTCGTAGCGGTAGTTGAGCTGCTTCACGTCGAGCATCTTCTCGCCGGTCACGGGGTTGGTGGTGTAAACGCTCTCCAGGGCGCGCTGCTCGTCCTCGTTGGGCTTCTTGGGCAGCGCCTTCTTCCAGTTGAGGTGCGGGGTCACGGGGTCGCCGTTCCTGTCCTCCTCGATCTTGTAGGTCTCGTCGCCGCCATAGGCGGGGTCGGCCAGCCTTTCGCGGATGATGGAGTCGCGCACGTAGTTGACGAACTGCCTGTACTGCGAGTTGGTTATCTCGGTCTCATCCATCCAGAACCCCTCCACGGAGATGTCCCTCACCGGGGTTTGCTTGCCCCACAGGCTGTCCTGCCTGTCGATGCCCATCCTCAGGTGGCCGCGCTTGATGAGGGTCATGCCGTAGGGGGTGGGTTCGGCAAAGGCCTTCCCGCCCGTCCCGGTCACCTCTCCTCCGCCGGCCATCGACGAGCGTCCGCCGAAGCATCCGGTGAGCGTCAGCGACACCACAGCACAAAGGGCGATTACTTTATAGTTCATATCCGATGTTGATTATAGTCTTTTTGCAGAGTGGCGGCCGCCTTTTCACAGCAGCCGCACGCTCTTGTGCTTGTTCTTTCCTTTCTTTTTCAGGTCCAGGGCGGTCTGGTAGCCCACAAACAGTTCGTGGCTGCCGTTGCCGAAGCTGACCGCCGAGGTGTAGATCTCGTAGCTGTAGCCCAGCCGCACGCCGTGGAAGTCGCCGCCCACAAGGACGGTCACCGAGTTGGCGGGGCTGTAGGACAGGCCGCCATACATCAGCTTCTTCTCGTGCCTGTATTCCAGCCTTCCCGACACATCCACGCGCCAGGCCGTGGCGTCGGTCCGGGCGAGCACGGACGGGTGTATGGATAGAAACGGATTTCTGAGCCGGATATTGTATCCTCCCGTCAGATAATAGGTGGGGTCCACCTTCAGGCTCTGGCGCTCGCCGATGTCCATGGACGGCCCGTTGAGGTGCTGCACCGACAGGCCGGCGTACCAGCTGCGGTGGCTCCAGTAGAGGCCGAGGCCGATGTCAAGGCCCGACCCGGTGGCCTCGGACGAGGGGAACGCCGGGTCGTCGGGCGTCTCCAGGTCAACCTTGCCGCCGTCAAAGCTCTCGCTCAGCATCCCAAGCTGCAGGCCGGCGGCGAGCATCCCGCCAAGCAGGCGGCGGCGGAAGGCATACTGCAGGGCGAACCGCTTGTGGGTGAACAGGCCTATCTGGTCGTTCACGAACTGCACGCCCACGCCGTGGTACGACCGCAGGAAGTAGAACGGGAGGTCGGCCCCGGCATACATGGTCTTCGGACTGTGCTCGAAGCCGGCCAGCGTCATGTTGTAGGCCGCCGCCACATTCACCTTCATCTCCTTGCCCACGGCTGCCGGATTGAACGAAGGCTCCACCGCCCAGTAGTGGGCGAAAGAGGCGTCATACTGCCCTCTTGCCCCCAGAAAGGCGAGGAGCAGCATCACCGAAGTTGCACAGTAACGCTTTAACACAACAATATAACGGCGGGGGGGCGGGTTTATTGTGCAGCCAGGCAATTTCTATTTCACCCTGAGCTGCCAGAAGGCCACGGCCGACGCTGCCGCCACGTTGAGCGAGTCGACACCGTGGGCCATGGGGATGCGCACCACATAGTCGGCGGCGGCGATGGTGTCGCGGGGCAGGCCGTCGCCCTCGGTTCCCACGATGACGGCCAGGCGCGGCTCGGCCATCAGGGCCGGGTCGTCAAGGGGCACGGAACGCTCGGTAAGGGCCATGGCCGCCGTGCGGAAGCCAAGGGCGGCAAGGGTTTGCAGGGGGCGGTCTGCCCATGTCCAGGGCACGAGGAACACCGACCCCATCGACACGCGCACCGCCCTGCGGTTGAGGGGGTCGCACGAGTCAGGGGTGAGCAGCACGCCGTCGACGCCCAGCGCCGCGGCCGAGCGGAAGATGGCTCCGATGTTGGTGGTGTCCACCACGCCGTCGATCACCGCCACGCGCCGCGCGCCCTCGCAGACGGCGGCCACCGTGGGCGGCACGGGGCGGCGCATGGCGCAGAGCACGCCCCGGGTGAGCGTGTAGCCCGTGAGCTGCGACAGCAGGCCGCGCTCGCCCACATACACCGGGGTGTCACCGACGCGCGCCACCACATCGGCGGCATCACCCGCGACGTGCTTCCGCTCGCAGAGCAGGGCCACGGGCCGGTAGCCGGCGCCGAGGGCCACGCGGATAACCTTGGGGCTCTCGGCGATAAAGATGCCCTCTGAGGGCTCGAGGCGGTTGCGCAACTGTGCCTCTGTGAGGGCGCCAAACATCGCCACGCGCCGGTCGCCGAGCGAAGTGATTTCAATAACTGCCATACTGCTGTTCTCCTTGTCTTACTGTCTGAAAGTGCAGGTCTGCCGCCCGGAGGCGCGCCTTGGCTCCGGCGCTTCCGCCACAGGCTGCCAGAAGCGGGCGGCAACATGAGGCGGAACCCGGCGGGCGGCTTGGGCTGAAATGCGCTTTCACCGTCCAAAAGTACGAAAAAAGAATGGAAACGCGCTGCACTTCGGGGGCTTTTCTGCCGGAAGGCCGGGCGCACGGAATGCAAACAAATCCTAAGAAAGGCCGTTTGGCGCGCTCTTTCTCGCTTATTTTCCTTATTTTTGTAACGAGGGGAGAAAATGAAACGCAGAAAAAGATTACTGTATGACAAATGCCTTTGACAGCGAGGCCGGGCGGCTGCGGCAAGAGAACGCGGCCCTAAGGGCGGAACTGGAGCGGCTGAGAGGCCGGCAGGGGGGCCGTACGTTCCGCGAGCGGTATGCGCTGCGAATCCTTGACTCCCTGCCCGACATGCTCACCGTGTTCGACCGCAACGAGCGGTGCATCGAGGTGGTGTCCAACGAATCGGCCAACCACATGGGCATCCCCGGCGAGAAGCTGAGGGGGATGACGCTGGCCGGCATGGTTCCGCCGGAGGCCTACCACAGCATTCACGACAACATGGAGCGGGTGAAGGCCACGGGGAAGAGTTCGGTCTCGTACCACGAGCTAGGCGAAGGCGGCGCACGCCGCTACTACGAGAACCGCATCTGGCCGCTGGACAGCGGCCGCCTGCTGGTGATGTGCCGCGACATCAGCGGCCGTGTGGCCATGCAGCGCAACCTCGCCATGCTGAAGCGCGCGCTCGAAAGCGTGAGCGACGCCGTGCTGGGCGTGACCGCCGGCGGACAGCTGGTCTACGCCAACCGGCAGATGCGCAAGGACATCCTCGGCAGGACGCCCTGCGGGCAGGATGTCAGCGCCCTGGGCGAACTGTGGCACGAGCGCACGTTTGCCGAGCGCATCGGGGCCATCCGCGACAGCAAGGGCGGCCACACCTACCGCACGCGCCTCTTCTCGCGCAATGACGGCAAGCCCCACTTTCTCCAGGTGTCCTCGTTTGCCATGACCAATGACAGCACGGACACCTTCTGGTTCTTCGCCAAGGACATCACCGACATTGTGAAGAGCCGCGAGGAGCAGGCGGAGACAAACAAGCTGCTCGACGGCATACTGGACAACATACCGCTCTACCTCTTTGTGAAAGACGCGGGCGACGACATGCGGTATGTCTACTGGAACAAGGCCCTGGCCCGGGCGTCGGGCATTCCCGCGTGCGAAGTCATCGGCAAGACCGACCTCGAGATTTACAGGGACAAGGCGGAGGCCGAGCGCTTTCTGCGCATAGACCGCGCTGCCCTGAGGAGCGGCGAGGCGGTGCAGTCGCAGGAGAGCTACGTGAACAGGCTCGGCGAGACGCACGTGGCGCAGACCCTGGAGACCCTGGTGAAACGGCCGGGGCGCGCGCCGCTGCTCGTCGGCATCTCGTGGGATGTCACCGAGATGCAGGACATCGAGCAGGAACTGGTGCGCGCACGCATCAGGGCGGAGCAGTCCGACAGGCTGAAGTCGGCCTTCCTGGCCAACATGAGCCACGAGATACGCACGCCGCTCAACGCCATCGTGGGCTTCTCGGGCCTCATCGCGCAGGCCGCCGGCAGGGGCGAGTGCGCCCGGTTCGCCGAGATTGTCAAGCAGAACTCGGACATCCTGCTGCGCCTCATCAGCGACATCCTTGACATTGCCAAGGTCGAGGCGGGCACGCTCGACTACATCCGCCAGCCGATGGACCTGGCCAAGCTGTGCCGCCAGCTCTACGAGATTCACCGCGACAGGACGCGCGACGGCGTGTCGCTGGTGCTCGACATCCCTGGCGGCCCCGCGCCCATCGAGGGCGACAGGAACCGCATCCAGCAGGTGTTCACCAACCTGATTACCAACGCGTGCAAGTTTACTGCCAGTGGCGAGGTGCGCTTCGGCTTCCGCATGGAGGAAGGCGCAGCCCACTGCTTCTGCCGCGACACGGGCATAGGCATCCCCCGGGACAAGCAGCAGAAGGTGTTCGAGCGCTTTGTCAAGCTCAACGCCTTTGCGCGGGGCACGGGCCTCGGCCTGTCCATCTGCCAGATGATTGTCGGGAAGCTGGGCGGGCGCATCTGGCTGGAGTCGGAGCCGGGCAGGGGCTCCACGTTCCATTTCACCATTCCCACCCGCTAGCCGCTTCAGACATACTTGGCTATCAGGCTGAGGCACTGCGCGGCGTTGACCGGCTTCTGCAGGAAGTCGTCACACCCGGCCGCCAGGGCTTGCTCGCGGTCGCTCTCAAAGGCGTTGGCCGTCAGGGCCACGACGGGCAGGCCGGGGCGCACGGACTTAATCTTGCCGGTGGCCTCCAGGCCGTCCATCACGGGCATCTTGATGTCCATCAGCACAAGGTCTGCGTTGCCGCTTTCGGCCATCTCGACAGCCTCGGCGCCGGTTCTCGCCCTGACAACCCGGTAGTCCTTCCGCAGGATATAGGTCATCAGCAGGTAGTTGCTGTCATCGTCTTCAGCCACCAGAATCGTTTTCATGTCACTTGTTTTTTCTTTGGTCATGCTTTCTTCCACAGCTTGCTCATGTCCTCAAGGGTCTTGCCCTTGGTCTCGGGCACGAGCTTCCACACGAACAGGGCGGCCAGGATGCAGATGACACCGTAGAGGCCGTAGGTGAACCAGTAGCCCATGATGTTGGCCATGGGCACGAACGAGGAGGACACAATCCAGTTGAACACCCACTGGAAGGCCACGGCGATGGCCACGGCCTGGCCGCGGATGGTGTTGGGGAACAGCTCGGCGATGAGCACCCAGCAGATGGGGCCCCACGAGAACATGAACGAGGCCGAGTAGACCATGATGGAAATCATGCAGAGCAGCTGCAGCTGGGGGTTGCCGAAGGTGCAGGCCACGCCGAAGGCGCCTGCGGCCATGCCCAGCGAGCCGACGACGAGCAGGGGCTTGCGGCCTATCTTCTCGACGGTGAAGATGGCCACGCAGGTGAAGCCGAGGTTGACGATGCCGTTGAACACGGTGAGCGCCATGGGGTTGCCGAAGCCCATGGCCTCGTAGATGCGCGGGGCGAAGTAGAGCACGGCGTTGATGCCGACGGCCTGCTGGAACACGGAGAGCATCACGCCGACAAAGATGCAGAGGAAGCCGTAGGTCATCAGCCGCTCACGCCGCTCGGCCACGGTGGCCTTGATGTCGGCCAGGATCTTACGGGCCTCGCCCTCGCCGTTGATGCGGGCCAGGATGCGCTCGGCCTTGCCCTCCTGGCCGGTCATGGCCAGGTAGCGCGGCGTCTCGGGCACAAGGCAGATGAGGATGGCAAACAGTCCGGCGGGCACCATCTCGGAGCCGAACATGTAGCGCCAGCCCGTCGAGACGGCCCAGGCGGCCTCGCCGCCGTTGAGCAGCTGGTTCATGCCGCTGCCCACGCTGGCGATGGCGGGCGCCACGTGGTCGCCCAGGATGAAGAAGTTGACGAAATAGACCACCAGCTGGCCGAAGATGATGGCAAACTGGTTCCACGACACGAGCATGCCGCGGATGCGGCTCGGGGCTATCTCGCCGATGTACATGGGGCACACGGCGGAGGCCAGGCCCACGCCGACGCCGCCAATCACGCGGTAGACGTTGAACACCACGAGGAGGGTGAACGTGGGCTTGCCCTCAGGCAGCACCATGGTTTCGGGGTACATGGAGCCCCACGCGGACACAAAGAACATCACGCCGGCGAATATCAGCGTGCGCTTGCGCCCCCACGCGGTGGCCATCAGCCCCGACAGGGCTGAGCCGGCAATGCAGCCGATGAGCGCGCTCGAGCTGGTGAAGCCGTGCCAGAAATCGGTGTAAACAAAGTCGGTGGCTCCCATGAAGAAAGCCTGGAGCCCCTTGTCGGCCCCCGAGATGACGGCTGTGTCGTAGCCAAAAAGCAGGCCGCCGAGCACGGCGACCATCACAATGGAGATAAGGTAGGCGCGGCTACCTTGCTGGGTTGGGTTCATTGAGCGAATCAGGTTTTTGTCAATATGGTAATTATTACACGCAAAAGTACGAAAATATTGCCTGAAACTTTGCAAGGGCTGAAGTTTTTAACTAATTTTGTCGAACCATCTATTCATTTAAACTACCAATAATGAAAAATTGCAAGCAACTGACCTGCGCTTTGGCCATGCTGGCCTCACTGTCGGCAACGGCCCAAAGCCATGTGATGGATGTGGACACGCGAAAAGCCGGAGCGCCCATCCAGAGCACCATGTATGGCCTTTTCTTCGAGGACATCAACTACGCCGCCGACGGCGGCATCTACGGCGAGCTGGTGAAGAACCGCTCGTTCGAGTTTCCGCAGACCCTCATGGGCTGGCAGACCTTTGGCAGCGTGACCGTGAGGGACGACGGGCCCTTCGGGCGGTGCCCCCACTATGTGGAGCTGGCATGGCCGGGCCACAAGGAGCGCCGCACCGGACTGCAGAACGAGGGCTACTTCGGCATCGGCGTGAACAAGGGCGAGAGCTACCGCTTCTCCGTGTGGGCCAGAGCCGCCAAGGGCACGGCGCGCATCAAGGTGCAGCTCATCAACGAGAGCACCATGGACGAGCGGCAGGACTTTGCCAGCGCCACCGTCGACATCAGCTCCAAGGAGTGGAAGCGGTACGAGGTGACGCTCAAGTCGCCAAAGACCGACAACAAGGCCAACCTGCGCATCTTCCTCGTGGGCAGGAACCCCGTGTGCCTGGAGCACGTGAGCCTCTTCCCGGTGAACACCTTTAAGAACCGCCCCAACGGCATGCGCCGCGACCTGGCCCAGGCGCTGGCCGACATGCACCCGGGCGTGCTCCGCTTCCCCGGCGGGTGCATCGTGGAGGGCGAGGAGCTGGCCAACCGCTACCAGTGGAAGAACACGGTGGGCCCGGTGGAGAACCGCCCGCTCAACCGCAACCGCTGGGAGTTCACCTTCGAGCACCGCTACTTCCCCGACTACTTCCAGAGCTACGGACTGGGCTTCTTCGAGTACTTCCAGCTGGCCGAGGACATCGGCGCCGAGCCGCTGCCGGTGCTCAACGTGGGCATGGCCTGCCAGTACCAGAACTGGAACGACCCCAAGGCGCACGCCGCGCTCAGCGAGCTGGAGCCTTACATCCAGGACTGCCTCGACCTCATCGAGTTCGCCAACGGCGACACCGCGAGCGCCTGGGGGAAGGTGCGCGCAGAGATGGGGCACCCCGAGCCGTTCGGGCTGAAGTTCATCGCCGTGGGCAACGAGCAGTGGGACGACCTCTACTTCGAGCGGCTCAAGCCCTTTGTCAAGGCCATCCGCGCCAAGTACCCCAAGATCAAGATCATCGGCACCAGCGGGCCCGACTCGGAGGGCAAGATGTTCGACAAGGGATGGGAGGCCATGAAGGCCCAGAAGGCCGACCTTGTCGACGAGCACTTCTACCGCAACGAGCAGTGGTTCCTCAGCCACGGGCTGCGCTACGAGAGCTACGACCGCAAGGGGCCGAAGGTGTTTGCCGGCGAGTATGCCTGCCACGGCAAGGGGAAGAAGTGGAACCACTTTGAGACCTCGCTCTACGAGGCGGCCTTCATGACCGACCTGGAGCGCAACGCCGACATCGTGCACATGGCCACCTACGCCCCGCTCTTCGCCCACGTGGACGGCTGGCAGTGGCGCCCGGACCTGATCTGGTATGACAACACGCGGATGTTCAAGACCGTGAGCTACTACGTGCAGCAGATGTATGCCACGAACAAGGGCACCAACGTGCTGAAGATGACAATGGGCGGCAAGCCCGTGGCCGGGCAGGACGGACAGGACGGACTGTTTGCCAGCGCGGTCATCGACAAGGGCGAGGGCACGGTTATCGTCAAGGTGATCAACACCGGCAGGCAGGCCCAGCCCATCACGCTCAACCTCACGGGCGTCAAGGGCGCGCCGGCGGCAGAGACGCTCACGCTGGCCCACAGCGACATGGACGCGGACAACACGCTCGACAACCCCGACAGGATCACGCCAAAGGCCGGGACGGCGCAGTGCGAGGCCGGCAAGAAGGGCGCGGTGCTCAGCGACAACCTGCCCGCCATGACCTTCCGCATCTACAAAGTCAGGAAACAGTGACCGGACGCCGGGGCCGCCGCCACTCCGCAGCAGGAAGGCAGCGGCGGCCGGCAGCGGCAGACAGCCATGCCCGGACCGCATGAAGCGGCACCCGGAACGAACAGAGCGGGGCCTTGCACTTTCCACGTGCAAGGCCCCGCTCGCTTTGCGCAAGCGCCACTGGCGGCACGCCAAGAGTTACGAAACGGCCCCTTCCAGGCCGCCAAACGGTGCGTTCCAGACCGTCAAACAGTGCGTTCCGGCACGCGATATGGGCCGGATGGCAGTCCAAAACGCACCGTTTGGCAAGGCGGAATGTGGCACATGGCATTCCGGGAACTGCCAGCAAAAATGCACAAGGTTTACACAGAAAAGCCGAATATTCCCTGGTAAATATGGAAATATTCAAATAAATCTGTCCCCTGCCATACAATTTTGAGCAAAGCAGTGTTGCCGCCGACATATAAATTTGTACCTTTGCCCAACGAACATAGGATAAATCATGGAAAGAAAAGACTTAAACAGAATTAAAATGGTTCTCGTGGAAAAGCACCGCACCAGCAAATGGCTGTCGGAACAGTTGGGAAAAGACCCGACAACTGTCTCGAAATGGTGTACAAACCAGTCGCAGCCAACATTGGAAATCTTGCTCAGGATAGCGGAACTTCTTGAGGTGAACTACACAGAGCTGGTAAGGGCTGAATAAGAGAGTTGAACAAATGACAAATAGTTATGTCAGAAAAGAAAGAATTTATTTCAACCCGAAAGGGCATTACATATCTTGACTTGTTCGCCGGAGCAGGCGGCTTCAGTGAAGGGTTCATGCAAGCTT
>CALBLK010000048.1 GCA_937895845.1 uncultured Prevotella sp.
GGCAGGCGAAAGCAGCATCTCGCTGACACCGCCCGCCATACTCGGCAAGCCCTACAAGCTTCCATTCACCGACAGTTTCGAGGACTCCAAGACATCGCATTTCTGGTGGGTTGACCGCACCGCCGAAAGCCAGGGGACAGCATTGACGGTAAGTTCGGTGACAGCCGACAACGATGGCGGAGCCATCTACTATATGTTCAAGAGCCCCAACGACAGCATCTGGTTCAGCTCGGGCAAAATATCGCTCGACAAGGCAGAAAAGCCCACGCTCACATTCAGCCACAGCTCATATACGGGTGAAAAGGCATCGGTCACTGTGCAGGTACTTAAAGCCGACGGCACAACCGACAACCTTTTGACCTACGACTACGCCAGCCAAACAGGCGAGAGGCGGTGGACGCAGCAAAGCGTGAGCCTCGAGCCTTACAAGGACGAGCCTTACATCATCGTGCGCTTCTTGGCCACTTCCGAATCGGAAGTGATACCGGTGTATCTGGACAATGTGAGCATCCGCAACCACATTGACAACGACCTCGCCATTGACCTCACTGCGCCCAAGAGCCAGAAACGAGGCATCTACGGAAAGGTTCGGCTGAACGTTCGCAACGAGGGGTTGCAAACTGCCTCGGGCTACACCGTACGCCTCATGGCCGATGGCAAAGAGATAGAGTCGCAAAAGGTCAACGAAGATTTAGCCTCTTACACGGCAAAGGCATTCGAGTTTAGCTACCGCACGCCAGCAGGCTTCAAGGCCGCTACGGCCCAGCTCACGGCCGAAGTGGTTTACGCCAGCGACCAAGACACGCGCAACAACGTGAGCAGCGCAACAGTCGACATCGTGCCGTCAACGCTGCCCCAACCTCTCTCGGTAACGGCCACGAAGTCGGGCGACAATGTAAGGCTTGAATGGGTGATGCCGTCCACGCTCACCGAAATCATCACCGAAGACTTCGAAAGTTACACGCCGTGGCGCACGGGCACAATCGGCCCCTGGACAATGATAGATGCCGACAACGCCAAGACCGGAGGCTTCTCGGACAACTATCGCTACACGGGCGAGGGACAGCCGTTTGCCTACCTCCTGTTCAATCCCGACAACTGGATTGAAGGCATAACCGAACAGATGCCATCGTTCAAGCCCCACAGCGGACAGCAATATCTCGCCTCAATGTGGAGCCACGACGACCAGAACAAGCTTGCCGACAACGACGACTGGCTCGTGTCGCCCGAATTGCCCGGCACGGCGCAGACCATCAGCTTCTGGGTTTCAGACTGGGAGGAGAGCGGTCAGCGGTACGAACACACCTTTGAGGTGCTTGTGTCAAAAACCGAACCGTCGCAAACCGCATTCTACAAGCTTGGCGACACCTACACGCAAACAGGTGGGACATGGCATGAAATAACGGTCAACCTGCCCGAGGGCGCAAGATATTTCGCCATTCGCAACACGACAAAAGGCGAGAACGCCTCGATGTTCATGATTGACGACATTACTTATTGCACGGCTGCGCCCACCCTGACAGGCTTCAACATCTACCGTGACGGCCAGAAGTTGCGCACCGTAGCCGCAGAAACGCGCTACTACGACGATGACAGTGCAGACGGATCGGCACATTCCTATATGGTGACGGCAATGTACGGAACCAACGAGTCCGACCCCGCCACAACCACCGTCACCACAGGCATCAGCGCTGTTGAAAGCCAAGCAGTCCGATACCAAAAGGTATATACCATTGACGGACGTCTTGTGTCAGACGGCATCAAGGCTGCAAAGGGCGTGCTAAGGCCTGGCGTTTACATTGCCGGAGGTAAGAAGATAGTTGTTAAATGACAGCGGAAAGCACTTCGCTGAGCTACGCATCTGAAACAAATGGAGCGTACAGTAAAAGCCAGGGGTTGCAGCAATTGCAACCCCTGGCTTTTTGATGACCAAAGCATACGCACACCTTCTGCACAAGATTCGACGCAAACCGTTATTCTGTTCAACCCGAACCGGTCTAATGACCGATTTGAGTTCAAAAAAAGCCACCTCTGGAATACCAGACGTGGCTTGACGCGATAGCTATTGCAGGGATTACTTGCGAATCAGCTTCTTGCCTTCCTTAATGACCAAGCCCTTGGCATTGTCGCCTACACGCAAGCCGCTCATATTGAAAGCGGCAGCTGCGCCATTGGCTTTCACAACCTTGGCCGAAGAGATCGAGGTGCTGACACTCTTGTTGGACAGGCGTGCGCCAAAGAATCCTAACTTAGAGCCTGTGCAGAACACATAGTAGGTTTCGCCAGCCACACCGTCAAACTCTGCCGTGCCATACAGCTTTTCAGTTACTTTGTAGTCTGCATCCAGCGTTACAGTCCCGCCATTGGTGTCCTGAACAAGCAGCTGTTCCTGCGCCAGGCACTCGCCATCAGACTTTTTCACGACGTAGAACGACTTGTTGGCATTAAGGATTATGCCCACAAGCAGTTTGCCCGACTTGGTCGGGGTGACCATGTAGTAAGTGCCCGACTGCGGAATGTTCTTGCTGGCAGGACTGTAACCTGAGCCGGTGTTGTCTGCACCGTCCTTGGGGTTGTTGCCACCTGAGATATAAACCACACGCGACTTCATCTCGCCCTCAATCTCTACGTCTTGGGCGAACACAGCCATGTTGTCACCCGTGCCAATGGACGACTGCTTGTTGTCCCACTTGGCAGCCTTCTTGATGTCATTTCCCAGCTGCAGTTTCAAGTCACCATCGGTGATTTCCTGCAGGTCAGTGTAGGTTGCACCGCTCTCAAATGTAATCAATCCATCCTGTGCGTTCATGGACAATGCTGCAAACAGCGCAGCGCTCAACGTAAAAAATTTCTTCATACTGTTTTGTTGTTTTTAGTTATTAATAAAGTAGATAAAAAAGGGGGTTCGCTTGTTTTACAAAGGCAAAAGTAAGCATTTATTTAATAAAGAAGAAGAAAAATAAATGTTTTTTAGGGCGTTTAAACGAAAAAAAGAAAATATTTATTATTTTTGCACTATCGCATGAAACGTTGCGAACTAACCTAAGAGCTACTTAAAACAAACTTAAAACAAAGCTACCACATCATTTAACAACTAAAAACACCTCATTTATGTCTGTACAAACAAAAAGTTTCAGAAAGGTGCTTATACTGGCTTTCTTCATGATAGCGAGCAGTATTCAAGCCCAGACAGTCAAAGTGACCGTGAAAGATGCAACCGGAGAGGCCGTCATTGGTGCCAGCGTCCTTGAGAAAGGGACGCGCAACGGGGGTATCACCGACCTGGACGGGCACTTCAACATCAAAGCCTCGGGCAAGAATCCACTTGTAATTTCCTATGTCGGCATGAAGACCAAGACGGTCAGCATCAAGGGCAAGTCATCCATCTCCGTTGTTCTTGAGGACGACAACACCACGCTCAACGACATTGTTGTGATTGGCTACGGCACCATGAAAAAGAAAGACCTGACCGGCGCTGTGACCTCTGTCAGTTCCAAGCAGCTGGAGAACATTCCCGTGACCAACGTGACCGAGGCCATGACGGGCAAGCTGGCCGGCGTGAACATCACCACAACGGAGGGTTCTCCCGATGCGGAAGTGAAAATCCGTGTACGCGGCGGCGGCTCCCTCTCGCAAGACAACTCCCCGCTCTACATCGTTGACGGCTTCCCCGTGTCAAGCATCAGCGATGTGGCCCCGAGCGACATCCAAAGCATCGACGTGCTGAAAGACGCCTCCTCGACCGCTATCTACGGCGCCAAGGGCGCCAACGGCGTGGTGATTATCACCACCAAGAGCGGCAAGGAAGGCAAGGTACAGGTCAACGTGGCCGCACAGTATGGCTACCGCAAGGCAGTGGGCGAGGTGAAAGTGCTCAATCCCTACGAATATGTACTCTGGCAATACGAGCTCAAGCAGGATGGCGAGGGTGGCTACGGCATGTATGACGACCTGGAGATTTACAAGTCGATGAGCGGCACGAACTACCAGGACGAGCTGTTCGGAAGAACGGGAAACACCAGCCAGGTCAGTGCCAACGTAAGTGGCGGCACAAAGGATACCAAGTACTCGGTGAGCTACTCGCGCAGTGACGAGAAATCCGTGATGGTTGGCTCGGGCTTCAGCCGTGACAACTTTAACATCAAGCTCAACACCAAGCTCAACAAATGGCTCACTCTCGACGTTAACGACCGCTTCTCTTACACCAAGATCAAGGGCCTGAAAGGTGGTGCCGACACCCAGGAATCAAGCAAGGCCTACGGCGTGGCCGCACGCGCAGTGGTTGACCGGCCTGTCGATGTGCTCACCGGCGGAATGATAGACGAGGACACAGGTGACCGCTGGATCAGCGTGATTGACCGCGTGAACGCCACCTACAAGCAACAGACACGTCTTCAGAACAACATAAACTCGGCACTGACATGGAGGCCTTTCAAGGGGCTGAGTGCCAGGACAGAGTTTGGCTATGGCTGGCGGCGCAACAACGCCGACCAGGTGTGGGGCGTTGACAACTCGGCCAACTACAGGTTCGGGCACAACGGACGGCCGGCAGCCTATCTCACACGGCGCGACCAGAAGGAGTGGCGCTGGGTGAATACGCTGAGCTACGAGGTGAAGAACCTGCTGCTGAAGAGCGACCACCTCAACGTGCTCGCCGGTCACGAGATGTCAAGCTCCTATTACACGGACACCGACATGACTTCAGTGGATTTCGATGTGAACGCCACAAACAGCCAGATACTGTCGGCCTTGTCCAACGGAACGGCACTGCCAACCTATACATATATCAGTCTGAAAGACAACATGATTTCGTATTTCGGGCGACTGAACTACACGCTGATGGACCGCTACCTGCTCACCTTCACGCTCCGTGCAGACGGATCGAGCCGCTTCACCGACGGCAACCGCTGGGGGTGGTTCCCGGCACTGGCCCTGGCATGGCGCATCAACGAGGAGCCGTGGATGGAAAGCGCTGCCAGCTGGCTCTCCAACCTGAAGCTTCGCCTCTCGTATGGCACGGCCGGCAACAACCGTATCAACGCCACATATATGTACACCACCTTTGCTCCCGGAGAGACAAAGGACAAGAGCATCTATTTCAACGAGACAACGGCCAGCATCCTGAAACACGGTGTAATGATGTCAAACCCCGACCTGAAGTGGGAGACCACCGTCACGCGTAACGTCGGTATTGACTTCGGCTTCTTCAGCAGCCGCATCAACGGTAGCGTGGACTTCTATTGGAACACCACCAAAGACCTGCTGATGCGCTACACCATTCCAAGCGGCTCTGGCTACTCCTACCAGTACAGAAACATCGGACAGACCAGCAACAAGGGTGTGGAGCTCCAGGTGAGCGCTGCCATTGTCGACCAGAAGAAATGGGGGCTCGACTTCAACTTCAACATTTCCTACAACCGCGGCAAGATTGACAAGTATCCCGGAGGCTCCTCGTGGGAGAGTTCGAGGTGGTATGGCTCGGGCACAGTCAGCCAGAAAGACTTTCTTATTGAGGAGGGTGGCCGCTTAGGCGAGGTTTACGGCTATGTCTATGATGGCGTTTACACCACCAAGGACCTGCAATGGAGCGGTTCTGCATGGGCCATACGCCCGCAGACCGATGCCGACGGCAACGTGATAAAAGATGAGAACGGCAAAGACAAGAAAGTGGCAGCCAACAGCTACGACCTGCTGAAAGGCTCACTCCAGCCCGGTTCTCCAAAAATCAGGGATGTCAACGGCGACGGCACTATCGACGAGAAAGACAAAGTGCGCCTGGGCAACACCATTCACCCTGTGAGCGGCGGTTTCGGACTGGGCGGCCGTTTCCTCAAGAACTTCGACTTCAACATTTTCTTCAACTACCAGCTTGGAGGCAAGGTGGTCAACGCAGCAAAGGCTGCAGCCAGCACCTTCAACGGCTCCGCCTACAACTACAACCTGTCTGACGAGTTCGCGGTGGGCAAACGCTGGAGCAGAATCAACGGGCAGGGCGAGAACGTGATGGGGGCAACCTTCGCCAAGAAATACATCGCCGAGAAAGGCGAGCAAGCCTACTATGACTACATCAGCAAGCTGAACGGTGGCAAGAGCATCTACAACCCGGCGACGGTGACCGACCGCCCGCTGCTTGACTGGGACGTTGAGGATGCCTCGTTCCTGCGCCTCCAGACAGTCACCTTGGGCTACACCCTGCCCAAGAAATGGATGAAGAAAGCCGGACTCACCAATGTCCGGGTGTTTGCCACGGGCTACAACCTGCTGTGCATCACAGGCTACTCTGGCATTGACCCCGAGGTGGACGCCTGCACAGACACTCCGCTGACACCGGGCATTGACTACGGAACCTACCCCAAGAGCTACTCGGTCATCGGAGGTATCAACGTAACATTCTAATCTTTACCTTATATAACATAACAGAAACGATGATGAACAACAAGATAAAAGCAATGGTAATTGCAGGAGCCGGTCTGCTGGCCCTCTCCTCCTGCACCGATTTCCTTGACCAGAAGTCACCCTCGGAGATGTTTCCCGATGTGGTGTTTGACTCGGAGCAATACACCTCACAGACGGTCAATCTGATTTACTCGGGACTGGTGCTCGACCACACCTACGGATGCCGGCTGCCGCTGAACTTCGCCATGAATACCGACTGCGAGCTGGTTGACGCCGTGAACGACGAGACCACCCGGAGCGCGACAGAGCGCGGCCTGTGCAACTATATGGCCAGCTCGAGCTGGGGCAAGCTGTCAAACAACTGGACAGAGATGTACAAGATGATTGAGAACGCCAACCTGGTGATTGAAGGTGTCAACAGCTCGGCCATCAAGGACAACGCGGCCATGCGCCACTATCTCGGCGAAGCGCTCGCACTTCGTGCCATGGTTTATTTCGACCTGGTGCGCAACTACGGCGATGTGCCCATGAAGATGGAGCCTTCCAAGTCAGACGGTTCCAACATCAACCTGCCCAAGACCGACCGCGACGTGATTATGGACCGGTTGCGCGCCGACCTGACGAAGGCTGCCGACCTGCTGCCTTGGGCCGGCAAAGACGGCTACACCACAGAGCACGCCACCAAGGGCTTTGCACTGGGACTGGCAGCACGCATTGCCCTGGCCGAAGCGGGTTACTCCATCCGCGAGAGCGCCAAGGACGGCTATGTGGACCTGAGCGAGCGGAAAGAGGGCCAAAAGGGCTACAGCGACGACACCTACCCCACCATGCGCCCTGGCGATGCCAAGCGCAAGGAGCTGTATGAGTTTGCACTTGACTGTCTGAACAAGGTGATTGCCGAGGGCCCGCACAGGCTGAACCCCAGTTTTGACAACGAGTGGACCCTGCAAAACCAGCTGAAGCTGGACGAGACCTACTACGAGAACCTGTTTGAGGTGGCCCACGGCCTGCAGCTGTCTGGCGAGATGGGCTACACAGCCGGCGTGAGAATGTCTACCAAGGGCAGCACACACTTTGGCTATTCCAACTCGTCAGGCAAGGTCAAGGTTCCCGCACCCCACTTCTACTCTTACGACCCTGAAGACAGCCGCCGCGATGTGAGCTGTGCGCCCTATGAGCTCAGGGACGCCACTTCTACACAGACCTTCACCAACCAGCCTTTCAACGGAATCTACATTGCCAAGTGGGATGTGAGAAAGATGAGCGAAAGCTGGCTGGCCATGAACAAGGCGGTAAGCGCCAAGACCGGCTACGGGGTCAACTGGGTGGTGATGCGCTATTCGGACATCCTGCTGATGTATGCCGAGGCTGTCAACGAGTTGCAAGGCCCCGATGGCAGCGGCGCCTGTGGCAAGACAGCCAAGCAGGTGCTGGCCGAGGTGAGAAAGCGCGCCTTTGACAGCAGTGTGCATGCCGACAAGGTTGACGCCTACATCAACAGTGTGTCGGGCAGCAAGGCTGACTTCTTCAAGGCCATCGTTGACGAGCGCGCCTGGGAGTTTACCGGCGAGGCTATCCGCAAGTACGACCTGGTTCGCTGGGGACTGCTCATTGACAAAACGGTCGAGATGCTTGACAAGCACCGCGCCAACATTGACAACGATGTGTATCCCAAGCAGCTCTATTACAAAGAGGATGCCACTGCCCCCGAATGGTACAAGGTTGACTACGCTACCATATGCTGGTATGGCACGCCCGCTGACGAGAGCAACACGGAATGGAAAAAGGCCAAGTGGTTTGGCAGTGTGAAAGCGGAAGACGGCACCATTGACGACCCCAAGGGCGAGCTTTACAATTCCATGCAGTATCTGAGCCGCGGCTTGATTAACTATGACCCCATGACGGGTTTCCAAGGCGTGTCAGCAGAGGGACCGGTCAACAGGCACCTCATTCCCATTGGCTCAACAGTGATTAACGACGCCAAGGGCGTACTGCAAAATTCATACGGATTTAAATAACAAACGGAACATGAAAACATTCAAGACATACCTGGCCTCCTCCCTGCTCGCAGCAGCAGGGCTGGCCATGACAGCCTGCTCGGACACCAATGACTGGGACACCAACGGAGCGTTCTCCAGACTGTTTGGCGTGAGCAGCGGAAAAATCAGCGTCACTGCCGAAGACACCTATGCCACCGTGGAGTTCCAGGGTGTGCCCGACGCTCAGTATTATCTCGTCGAGGTGAGCACAGACTCGCTCAGCAATGACATCCCCCTCAACGGCACGGCCCACTCAAAGGTGTTTGGCGAAGACAAGAGTATCACCACGGGAAAGCAGGTGGTTATCAGCCAGCTGGCCGGTGACCAGAAGTACTACCTGCGCATCAGGGCCATAGCCGACGGCATCAAGGAGTCACACTGGTCTTACTACAAAGACGGAAGTCCGTTCAAGACCAAGGCTGAGCAGATTTTCACCGAGGTGACCGACGCTGACCGCTTTGAAGACCATATCAATGTGACCTGGACACCGGGCGCAGAGGTGACCAACATTGTGGTGAGTGCCAATGGCGAGGAGGTCATGAACATCGAGCCAACTGACGAGCAGAAAGCCAAAGGCTCGCTGAGCATCACCGGCCTGAAACCGTCGACCAACTACACCATCGTGATTTACAACGGAGAGGCCAAGCGGGGCACACTGGTAACGAGCACCACAGCGGCCATGCCGGCCGGCGACTACAAGACCCTGCTGCCCGCAATGCTGACCGTTCTCGACCAGACGACCATCAACGAGCTGGTGAACAAGGGCAAGGCGGCCACAGGCAAGGAGACATTCAGCATAACCGTAGGCATTCCTGCCGGCATTTCTCTTGATGTCTATGGCATTGACGAAGAGACACAGGAAAAGACAAGCATCAGCATTCCCGAAGGCGTGTCGGTGACGTTCTTCGGCATGCCGGGCGGATCCACTCCCACAATGAATTTCGCCAAGGTGTTCAACATAAAGGGCGGACACAGCTACCTTCGTTTCGAGAATATCAGCTTTACTGACGGTGGCAGCCAGTATTTCATCAACCAGAC
>CALBLK010000049.1 GCA_937895845.1 uncultured Prevotella sp.
TGGAGCAAGGGAGATTACCGTAGAATGTAACCCCGATGACGTGACACCACAGTTCGCACTTGCCTTGAAAGGCATGGGAGTTAACCGTGTCAGCATGGGTGTGCAGACTTTCTGCGACAGAAGGCTGGCATTTCTACAGCGGCGGCACACGGCCCGCGAGGCGCGCGAAGCCGTGGCGGCACTTCGCACGGCTGGAATTGGCAACATCAGCATTGACTTGATGTATGGCTTTCCCAATGAGACACTTGAGCAATGGAACAGTGACATCACAGCGGCTTTGGAACTCAAGGTGGAGCATATATCGGCCTACGCACTGACCTATGAGGATGGCACACCCCTGTTCGCCATGGTGGAAAAGGGTACGGTCACGCCCATTGGCGAGGAGCAGAGCCTGGCCATGTACAATTCGCTGGCCAGCCGCCTGGGCCAGGCCGGGTACGAGCATTACGAAATTAGCAACTTTGCAAAAAAAGGCTTTCGCTCACAACACAACAGCAGCTACTGGAACGCCACACCCTACATAGGGCTGGGGGCAGCAGCACACTCTTATGACGGGAAGGCATTGCGGCGATGGAACGTGCCTGATGTCAGACGGTACATGGCAGGTGTCAGACAGGGCACGGTACCTGCAGAGCAAGAGTTTCTGTCAGAAGCCAGCCGCTACAATGAGACGGTTATGCTCGGCCTTCGCACCTGCGAGGGGGTCGACCTTGACACCCTTCGCTCTTCCTTTGGACAAAAAAAATACAGCTACTGCATGGAAAACGCCAGAAAATTCATTGCATCTGGACAACTCGTCGTAGACAAGGGGCACCTCAGGCTGTCACGCAAGGCTCTGTTTGTCAGTGACATGATTATCAGCGAACTGTTTTGCACCGAACCATAGCCTTACGCTCACCGATACTCAAAATGCTGGTAATCCTTGCAACTACGCCAAGTGCCACCCCACGTAAAGCCATAAAGCAGAAACAGACGGTGACAGACATCCCCGCGCACAATCTTATAAGGGAAGACGGTGCTACGGTCAAGGTATGGCCTTCCGTTTGCCGGTTCTACAATCATCTTGCCAGACCGCAGTATTCTGTTGTATGGGTTGTAAAGCGGATTGATGTCCACGGCCATTCCAAGACCATGGCGTGACACAGTGGCGGTGTGCGACACCGGCCGATAGTTGAACGCCGAGCTGTTGTTGTGGCGCATTGACTGCTCATCATCGCCGCCATAGCGATCGACCAGCAACATACGTTCAATGGGGTAGTTCTCATGGTAGAGCTTGCGAAAAATGGCAAGCACTTTAGCAGCGATGACCCTGTTAACCACCATCTCCCCAACTCTGCTGCACCCCTTTTTGTCACGGTGAAGACATCGGATGTAACGCAGTGCCGAACGTTTGACAGGGCAACCTTTCTTGTAGCTTCGCCCCTGCATAAGAGCGAAGATACTGTCTGGCAATGGACTGTTAGAGAAAAACTTGTCCTCTCCCATACACCTGACCACACTGTCGGGGACGCTCTGTCCTGGACAGTAGGCTCTGGTGGCGGCACGAGCAGTGACAAAAGGGAACAAGGCGACAAGGAACAGCTGCCCACACTTTGAAAGAAAACCGGGAAACCTGTTCATGACAGTTAGAAATGAAACCTGAGGTCCGCACCAAAATGCACAGGGTTGCCACGCTGGGCAAAGGAGCGGGTCACGCCATCAACACTGCTCTGCACAAGGAATGTATTATAATGTGTCCGCGTGAGGTTCTTCCCCCATAGGTTAAGTGACCATCCTGCCATACGAAACAGCACATGGGTGCCAACGAGGGCGTAGAAATTCTGTCGGCACTTGTTGTCAGCATCCCAGTAGACAGGCCCTGTGGCTGTCACATCAGCCCCCACAGCGACAGAGGCTGCACGGCTCACAGCAAATAGATAGTCGGCCTGAGCGCTGAGTGTATGCGCCGGGACAAAGGGCACGCGCTTGCCCCGGTAGTCAACACCCTTGTCGGTGTACTGTCTAAAGGTTGAGTGGGTGTATCCGTAGGTGGCAGTCCACTCCAGCCTGTTGTCTGCGGCACAGCCGCGCAGGGCCAGCTCTCCGCCATAGCTTGCACTGCGCCCGGCATTGACCATCATGCGGCCAAAGCGGTAGTTGCCAGCCATGACCGAGAGTTGCTGGTTGCGTATCTGCATGAAAAACAACGTTGCATCAAGCGAAAGCCTATGGTCAAAAAGGTTCACGTGCGCACCAGTCTCATAATTCCAGCAGGTCTCAGGCTGATAGGATATGGTTCTGTTCACTTCACCGTAGTCCGCCTTTGAATGGCTAACAGACAGGTCGCCCTTTGCCAACTGCATCAGTTTCATGCCCAGGCCAGCCTGTTCAGTCTGGAATATATCAGAAAACATCTGAAGGTTATAGCCGCCGGCCCGGAACCCCTTGCTCACAACAGCATAGACATTGCCTAAATGCCCGGGCAAAAGATACGTCAGGGAGAACTTAGGGATGAGCTGCTGGTAAACATCGTGAGTTGACGAGTTGAGCGCCGAGCGGTAAAGACTTTCATTATCTTGGTTCCTATAGCTGTAACGGAACGTAAAGCCCGCCTCTGTATCATAGTCGATAGCCATGCGCTGCAGATCGTAGCGCAGCCCCACAATGGCCAAAAGCGAGGGTAATAGCTGAAGGCGCGTCTCATGATAGAGCGCGAAATCGAGCTGGGGAGTGTTGAAATGCCCAGGCACGCGGTTGTCTGCAAGATGTATGTTCATTGAGTTGACCATCTGCGGGGGTGCTCCTCCGCCAATCATGGCTTGCGTGATGTTGTCTGCAATCATCCTGTTCATTGCATCGCCAAAGAGCACCGGTGCGTTGGTGTGCGTCCACTGATGACTAAAGAACAGCCCGGATGTGTGCTGCCAAATGCCGCTTTCCGGCTGGGCTCGCAAGGTCAGTTCCTGCGTGACGGCATTGAGCCGCTGTTCTTGTCGCAACCGCATGAAGTCCTGGGGCAGATAGTCTTGGTCCATCCGCATGGCATCGTCAAGGTACTGATAGCCCGTCGAAGAGCTGAACAGCAAATGGTCTGATTTGTAACTCACATGGAGGCCACCATTTACCATTTGCCTGCGGTAGCCATTCATCAAGGTTGAGGCTGGAGACTGCCAGTGTCCACTCCTGTCATCGTATTCGCCGTAGCCAAATCCGTTTTGGTCTACATACTGATAGTCTGCCATAAAATCCACCTTGAGTTGCCGGTAAGGACTGGCGACCAAACGCAGCCGTGCACCGGCCTCATGGCTTTTATCTGTGCGCTCGCTCAATATGGCATGCCGGAAGAAGCCTCTCTGCCCCGAATAGAAGCCGGACATAGAGGCTGCGACAGAGCTGCTGAAGCGATGATGGTGAGACAGTTCGGCATGACACTGCCCCCCGCCTGCAAAACCAGCGGACAAGTCAGTGCCTTGATAACGCATGGGGTCACGGGTAAACACACGCACCAAGCCAGCCTCAGTATTGATTCCGTAGAGGGTTCCCTGCGGTCCACGGAACACGTCCACCCTGTCAATGTCATAGAAATGCTGGTTGTAAGTGCTTTTGCTGGCCAATGGAATATGGTCGTAATAGAGACCCACAGACGGACTTCCCATGCGTGATCCTATGCCACGCATATAGATGGATGAGGTGAGCCGCGAGCCATAAGCCGGCATCACGAAAGAGGGAACATACGAAGACAACTGGTTCAAAGCGGTGACATTCAGGTTCGCAAGCTCACGGTGAGTAAACACAGTGCTGCTTGCAGCCTGGCTGCGGAGCGAACTGCTTTCCTTGGGCATGGAAATCACAACAACCTCGTCAAGGTCTACCACTCGCGATGTGTCTGACAGTCCCACGCCCGCCACCCATTTCTCGTCAGCCGCAGCTGCCATATTCGGGCAGCAGGACACCATAGCCAGCACGGCCACCGTCCACCGGTGCAATATAAATGGTTTCATGTGTGCAAAGGTAGACATGATTTCCAAGCCCTGCAATCCTCATTTATGGGGAAAGCAGCCTTCGAAATGCCCACACAACATAAACGATTAACAGCGGATAGCCTACATAATACAAGGTGGAAATGCTAAACACCACATAATTGACTGCACACACAGCAGCCAGACCACACAAATAGAGGAAGGCATCGGTATAAGGCAAACGGTGCACCGTATCGTCGACTGTGGCGATTGCGACAACGATGATGGCCCACACCGAACACAGGAACAAGGACAAGTGAAAAGGCAAGCCAAGTGGATTGAGTGTGGGATGATAGTAGAAGTGACGCCATGATTCAGGAGCAAAGAGCTGGATAGAGGCATAGAGTGTGGCGGAGAGGGCCACCAGCACAGCAAGCAATGAAGGATAGAAAGAGCCAATGTCGCGGAAATGCACGATGTAGGCATGGTGGCGGCGAAGGAAGATAACGCTGTAAGCACCTCCGACCAGCACAAGCAGAGCAAGGAAAACCAGCAGGTGGGTATCAGAAAAAGTGCTGATGAAATGGGAAATCGGGTCATCAGGCTCTACATTCGGAAGCATTCGGCTCTCTTGAATCCACCCCTGCGTGGCTTGGTCGCGAGCCAGCTTCACCCAGATGGTGTCCACGGTGTCTGCCGGCATCTTCATGATGTCGGCCACAACAACACAGTCTCCGTCATACAGCACAACCGAGTCGAAAGGCAGTTCGTCAGGCGACTGGCAAGAGAGCACTAAAGAGTCGGCATCCACCACAAAGTTATAGTTCTGCGAATAGTGATGTGTCGAAGAGAAAGAAATGGAGTCTATCTGGCGGTCAGACAAATCCCAAGCATCAGACGAGGTGCCACTTTGATGATAGCAGGAAGACAAACAGACGACCAACAGGAGGAAAAAAGGCAGTGTTTTTTTCATCATATATTAACGGAATAAACATTCATCTGGCAGCGGGAACAGTCAAACTCCAGGCGGAACCTGCGACCGTCAGCAAGAGACAGGTACAGCGGTTCCTTCCACCTGGGCACGCTGCCGCCCCTGCGCACACAGTGCCCAAGGGCATAGCGAAGACAATGGCCGCACTGCATCAGCAATCCGTTGGGCACAAGGTGCTGCTCACACGCAAAAGGTGGCACAGCAAGCCCTTGCCGCCGGTAAAAGGATCGTGCCTGGCTGTTTGACACATTGTATAAATAGGGATAGCGTTCATAGGCTGTGTCACGAGGTGGTGTGGGCACTTGTGACTGAAGATGGCATGATGGCGTGCGGACAGCCTGTTGGGCTATGGCCAACTCAAGGTTAGCGACTGCTGTCCTACGGAGCGTTGCAAGTACACTCGCAGGGATGAAGCCATTGAAACCGGAAGGCATCTTCACCTTCTCGCAGACAAAGCGCGTGCCGCCCAACTTGGAAAGTTGGGCTGTGACATAATCGGCAGGCGGCTGCGCAGCCTGCTCATGAGCAAAGGCAACGGTGGCCGCGGCAGACAGCCGGTCGCCATCGGCAGTAGCTGTAAGCGCATAGCCGTCTCCAGTCACAGACAATGTGAAGACGAGAGGAATCTTACGGATAGCGCTGGAACGCGAGAGCAGCCGTTCAAAAGCCTGGTCGTTGTTGCGGTATAGCGGTGTGCCAGGACGAAGCCCATCTGGCATTTTCAGGGGAAACAACCTGTTGCCCTCGGCCCTGTTAACGCGGAAACCGACCAGTTGGCGTTGCGCGTCAAGAAAGCAAAGTCCATCGCCATTGGCAAAAGAGCAGACACCGGCCACTGTAAAGGAACGGCCACGCATCTCCTTTACAGTACCGACAAGCTGCCCCATTGCCTTCGGAGTGTCGAAAGAAACCACATTCTCTCTACGTCCATCAAGCATATAGCTGGTGAAACCGCGGTTGAATGTCTTGTAAAGGTCCGGGGTGAAACTGTAAGTGCAGCGGCCCAGCGAGGCCCTGCGGTAGCGGTCAGGGTAACTGCGTACCAGACGTGTTAACTGCATACTGTAAGCCGCAGTGACATTCTTGACATAGAATTCGTCTTTGAGCCGCCCCTCAATCTTAAATGACACAACGCCTGCTTCTGCCAGCCGTTCAAGGTCATCAAGGCGGTTCATGTCCTTGAGTGAAAGCAGGTGGCGATTGCGCTCTATCACTTGGCCTTCGGGATCCTCAAGTGTGAACGGCAGACGGCAGAACTGGGCACAGTCTCCGCGGTTGGCCGATCGGTGAAAACAGTATTGCGAGGCATAGCACAGGCCACTGTAACTCACGCAAAGGGCACCATGGACAAACGCCTCAAGCTCTACACCCGGAACTTCCCTGTGGATTGCAGCTATGCTTGCGACAGACAGTTCACGGGCAAGCACTACCCTTTCGGCCCCATTGGCATAGAGCCACTTTACCTTCTCTGCCGTACGGTTGTCCGTTTGTGTGCTGGCATGAACTGCAAGTCCAAGTTCGAGGGCCATCTCCAACACGGCCATATCCTGCACGATAACAGCATCAGCCCCAGCACGGCGTAAAGAGACGAGCAATTGTCTGGTAGGTTCCAGCTCACTGTCATAGACAATAGTGTTGACCGTCACGAAGACACGTGCATTGAAAGCGTGCGCGTAGTCACACAGTTCGGCTATGTCAGCAACAGCGTTTCCGGCCGCCGCACGTGCCCCGAAGCGGTCGGCGCCGATATAAACAGCATCTGCACCATGGTCGATGGCGGCCTTTCCACACGCAAGGTTACGTGCCGGTGCTAACAGTTCAAGTGTTATCACTCTATCTTATTGATATCAAATGGTGTCTCCTGATAAACATAATAGTTTATCCAGTTGTTATAAAGCAGGTTGGCATGGGCCCGCCAGCTTACCACAGGCGGTTGCAGCGGGTCATTATCGCGATAGTAGTTGACCGGCAAGTCCACATCCACGCGCACGCCAATGTCGCGTCTGTACTCCATGTCAAGCGTACCGGGCGCATATTCAGGGTGGCCGGTTATAAAGAACTCACGACCGTTTCGAGCCATCACTATACCCACTCCGCTCTCGGGAGAGTCAGCTATGACAGTCAGCTCGGGCCGGATGTCAATATCCTCCCTGCGCACCTCCGTGTGCCGGCTGTGCGGCATGAAGAACACATCGTCAAAGCCTCGGAAAATGGGGAGCTTGGGGAACAGCGGCGTTTGGGGGAACACACCAAACATCTTGCGTTCCAAGGCATGCTTGGGAATGCCATAATAGTAATAGAGCCCGGCCAGAGCAGCCCAGCAAATATAAAGGGTCGATGTGACGTGAGACTTGGCCCACTCAAAGATAGCGGTCACCTCTTTCCAGTATGTCACATCCTCGTATGCGTACGTCTCAACAGGTGCGCCAGTGATAATCATGCCGTCAAATTTCTCATGGCTCATCTCCTCAAAATCGCGATAAAACATCATCATGTGCTCTATCGGCGTATTCTTTGGCGTATGGCTTTTCAGTTTCATAAAACTCACATCCAACTGAAGTGGCGTGTTGGAGAGCAACCGCACCAAATCTGTTTCGGTGGTTATCTTCAGGGGCATCAGATTAAGAATGGCAATGCGCAACGGACGGATATCCTGTGCGGTGGCACGGGAGTTGTCCATCACGAAAATGTTTTCCTTTTTCAGCAAATCAATGGCTGGAAGTCTATCTGGTAATCTTAAAGGCATGATGAAAGAAATATTTGGTTTGGAACATCTTGCTGCGCTTATCTTATCCGCACCACACAGGCGGACACATTATCATAGCCTCCGGCCTTTATGGCAGCCTGGCACAGCTGGCAAGCATCACCTTTGCCACTTAGCAGCGCTGCTATCTCACCATCATCAACCATGTCATTCAGACCGTCAGAACACAGCATCAAAGTGTCACCATCGGACACCCTTGGCGTGATGTTGCAAATTTCGATATAAGAGGTCTTGCAACCGGCTCCGATACAATTGGTGATGACATTGGAGTGTGCGCTCTCACCCAACATGGTGTTGAGCGAATGGTCAACAGTGAGTTGGGCAAGCAGATTGTCATGAAACAGATACAGCCGGCTGTCGCCACAGTTCATGCAATAAAAGCGACCCTCGTAAATGACAAGGGCCACCAGCGTGGTTCCCATTTCCGCCAAGCTACCGTACAGCTGTCCCTTTTGGTTCATTTTGCGGTTGACAGAAGCCAGCCAGTCTACAACAAGTTCGTCAAAATCGCCCTCAGACAGATGCTCGGGCATGTCATGAATGAAATGCTGCAAGTCAATCAGCGCCTCAGCACTGGCCACCTCTCCAGCACGATGTCCGCCCATCCCGTCTGCCAGAGCGACAATCAGCCTCTTTCTCTTCAGTGTGTCAAGGGAGATGCTTACACGGTAGTTCTCATTACGGATAAACTTACTGCCAACAAGTATCATGTCCTCATTGTTACTCCTTACACCTCCCGTCTCGCTTGTTGCTGTTATCTCTAAAAATTCCATAAAACACGCGTTGTTGTCAATAACATATAGTAAATGCGTTCACCATCATACAAGCTCATACAAGCTCATACAAGAAAAGCAGCCCTCAGCCAATCATTACATATAGGTTTACATCGGCAATGCTCAGAATGTCACCGTTCTTCAACGGCATGGAGATGTCTGGCTGCATCTGACGCTCGTTCAGTTTGGTTCCGTTAGAGGAATGTCTGTCCATCACGCTCCATCCGGTATTCTGATGATACAGCAGTTGCGCATGAACACCAGACACATACATCTTGTTCTCAAAAAACTCCCGGTACGGTCCCTGCCGCCGGCCTATGACAGCCCCGTTGATACCTTCAATACGTATGTCAAGGCTGGGGTTTACCAGCAACAGCGTGGGTATGTCATACCCTCCGGCCTGGCATGGCACGTCCATCGTACTGCCAGTGCACGCTGCACTGCTGGCGGCAGGACTGACCCCCTTGAATATCTGCGATGAAAAACCTGCCCGCGACGAGTGGGCACACGCGTCCTGCCTCTCATCAGCGCTCACCATCATTCCGCCGCAAGAGGTACACCTGCGCCCAACCCCAACCTGTCCGCATTTACTGCAATAGAGCAGAGCGTGGCCGCACTGGTCGCAATAGCGCGAATCGTCATCAACATTCTGCTTACATATAGGGCATATTATCATGGCTGCATACATATCATTCTGTTATATCCTCTGGCATGATTACCTGATAACTCTCACGCGTAACTTGTGAGAGCGGCATCTGCGACACTCTGACTGACAGTTGCTGGATGGTAGCATCAAGCAGATTGCGCATTTCCCGTGCATTGCCAAACGAGCTGTTCCTGTTCATCACCCTGCGGCAGATAACCTCGAAAAGTTTGCTTTCGGCAGCCTGTGACAGCTGGTACTGGTCCTTGGCCGCCATCTGTTTGAAGATGTCAAGCAGTTCCTCCTCACTGTAATCCTCAATGTGAAGACGGTGGGTAAACCTGCTTGCCAGTTCTGGATTGACAGCGAGGAAGTTGTCAATTCTGTCCTTACAGCCAGTTATAATCACAACAAACTTTCCTCTGTCATCCTCCATGCGCTTCACCAGTGCCTCGATGGCTTCCTGCCCATACGTGTCATTGTCACCGCAAAGCGAGTAGGCCTCATCGATAAACAAGACACCCCCCATGGCACGGTCGCACAACCGGTTGACAATCCTGGGCGTCTCGCCCATATATTTCCCGACCAAGGCTGTTCGGCTGGCCTCGACCACATTGCCGGTTGGCAGAATGTCCATGCTCTGCAACACCTCGCCCATCATCCTTGCAATGGTGGTTTTCCCCGTTCCGGGATTACCTGTAATCACAAAGTTCAACACGACTTGCTGGACCCGGCCTACCCCTTGGGCCGACCGCTGTCGCATAAACATACTTTGCACAGCCAGGCGCCTCACCATATTTTTCACTGTCTTCATGCCCACCAGACCGTTGAAATCGGCAAGTGCCTGGTCTAATGTCTTTGCCTTGGCCTCCCCCATTTCTGGAATGTCATCAGGAAGGATTTCCCTCAGATCCGCGTCTTTCAATTCCGGGTTGCCTAAGGATGCCATCAAGCGTTTTCCCTGCCTCTCAAGCGTCCTGTCAAACAGTTTGCGTGCCTCTCGGGCGTTGCCGAAGTTTCGGTCACGCTGCAGATAGAGGCGTTCAAACACACGGAGTATGGCAGTCTGGGCAGCATCGCTCACCACAAAGTTTCTGGCCGCCGACATTCTGATAAATATCTGTGTCAGCTCACGAGGCTGGTAGTCTTCAAAGCGCAGGGTTTGCGTAAAGCGGCTCTTCAGTCCGGGATTAGACTCAACAAAGTCGTGCATCTTGTCGGTATAGCCGGCCACGATGCACACAAACTTTCCCCGGTCGTCCTCCAGTCTTTTCAGCAGGGTGTCAATAGCCTCAGCACCAAAGCTGTCATTCTCAGACGATTTCAGTGTGTAAGCCTCGTCAATAAAAAGCACGCCGCCAATGGCCGAGTCAACCAACTGGTTGGTCTTTATGGCCGTCTGGCCGCTGTAACCAGCCACAAGGTTGCTCCTGTCGGCTTCCACCAGCTGTCCGCGTTGCAGAAGTCCTAACGAATGGAGCACACGCGCCATGATACGGGCCACAGTGGTCTTTCCTGTTCCCGGATTACCCGTAAACACATAGTGTTTTCCCATCATCGGCTGCGTCTCTCCACGCTTGACTTGGAGGTTCAGATAGTCTGCAAGATTGCAGATTTCCTGTTTTACAGACTGAAGGCCAACCAATCCATCAAGTTCGTGAAGACAAGCTGCACAGTCTACCTGTTGCGGCCTCTCATAAGGAATATCCTGTTCCTCTATTGTCATCAGCTGTGCGTCTGTCAGACATTGCATTTGTGCTGTCTCAAGCCGTTCAGCCTGTTGCTTGCAGATGTTATCAAAGAGTGCCCGCATCGTTCTTCCATTGGCAAAGTCCTTGTCGCGCTGACCATACATCTCACCAATCTGCTTGCGAACAAGTGCTTCTGCCTGTTCGGAAAAGACATAGTGCTTTGACTTGGCAAAAGAGAGCATGATTTGAAACAGCTCATCGGGCTTGTAATCCTCAATGTTCAAGAAATAGTTGAAACGGCTTCTGAACCCCGGATTTACTCTGAACAGGTTTTCCATCTCCATACGGTAACCGGCGGCAATGACCACAAACCTTCCCCGGTCGTCCTCCATGCGTTTCATCAGTTTTTCAAGTGCCTGCGCCCCCTGGCTGTCACGTTCACCCGATGCATTCAGAGGCGCAAGCGTGTAAGCTTCGTCTACAAACAGGATGCCACCCATAGCCTTGTCACATAGCCGGTCTACCACCTTCGGTGTCTCACCCTGGTATTGGCTCACCATCTGCGCACGGTCCACCTCGACAACATGGCCACTGTCAAGGTAGCCTATCGCAGACAGTATTTCACCAAGTTTTCGGGCTATGGTGGTCTTTCCCGTTCCGGGATTGCCCGTAAGGACAATGTGAAAGCCCATTTTCTCCTGTTCCCCAAGTCCGCGCGAGGCCCTCTCGGTTGCGTTCTTTACACTGAAAGCCATCTCGCGCACAGCCCTCTTCACCTCGTCCATGCCAATGAGCGTGTCAAGGTCAGCCAATATCTCGGTGAGCGTCCGTTCCTCGGGCACATAACCACGGATGTCGCACTCTTCGACATACCGTCCTTCGGTTCCACGGCTGATGAACGAGGTGAAGATGTCCTCGGCCACCTTTATCGCCTCATGAGCGTAACCAAAGCTTTCATCCTTTATCTTCAGCTGATACCGAAAATATCGCTGCAACTTGCTCTCCGCCTCTGGCGTAAATAGCGTCAGGCCATACTTGTGCTTCAGTGCCAGTTTACAAATTTCAAACAGTTCGTTACACCCAGGAGTGGGCAGATGAAAAATATACTTGAAACGGCTTGCTACAGCCGGATTGTTCAACAGGAACAGGTCAAGGCCATGGGTAAGTCCTGAAATGACCACGATGGGGTCGTCATCCCAATGGTCCATCTCAACAAACAATTTGTCCAACGGGTTAACTTGGTTGGAATATCGGTCAGGCAATAGTTTCTGGACATTGTCAAAGAAGAGGATACCACCCTTAGCCTTCTTGACATTTTCGTCCCACTTATCAACAAATCGCTGGTAGTCAACGGCATCAACCATTGTCAGCTTTGGCTTGTCAATGATTTTATGCTGATATAAATAGTCACGGAAAACCTCAGACAGCCGTGTCTTCCCTGTGCCTGTCTCACCCACGATGACCGAGTTGACACTTAGACGGACATCAGCAATATCCTTGCGCGAATGGAGAAAGGTGTATGTGTCAACAACTGTCTTCAGCTGGCATTTCAACTCATCAAGCCCTATCAGCCTGTCAAGCACATTCTGACAGGCAAGCGGCTGTCCGCACCACTTGCAAAACTTCGCGATACTACGGTTTTCCCGATGACAATGCTCACAAATCATACGTGCCCCTACTCAGATGTTTGTTGAATGATTTGATGGATAATCTCTGGATTCACCTCCAACAGGCGCGCCTCGGGCACCTTCATGTTAGCCAGCCGTGGGTGAAACAGCACCATCTCCAGAATGACAGTGCCAACCAACAAGCACCAGACAACGTGACGGACAGCCATTTCATTAGAGATGGAACGCAAGCGGTCGCGCACGCCGTCCAGCAAGTTGAACTTGGTTCCCTTGAAACGGAACGACTTGGTCTTGAATGTATAGTACAGCGGCTCTATCAAATTAGACTTGACATCGCCATCCAACACATCGGCCAGCAGGGACTTGTCGCCACAGCGGTCGCCGTGATAGCCAGAGGCAAACCATATTGCCATATAGGCAACGGTAATGGCCGTTACTACAAACTCAAACACCACATCCGAACTATGGGCAAACTGTTGCAGTATGACGATGGGTATCAACGAGGTGGACGCACCAAGCAGGGCTAGCAGACAGAGCATGGCGAAACCATAGCCTCTGAAAAAGCCGCGGGAGACAGCGATGGCTGCCGTAGCACAGCCAAGGGGTGCCCCTACGGCAAGGAAGGCATGTGACAATACAAAGCTGCGGTTAGCGATGCCATAGGCATACAGCAACACAAGCCACACCGCACACAGGCACAAGAACACCGTGCTCAAAAGTCTGTTGTTCCGTTTGGCTTTTGCATAGGATGCCTTCACCTCGTCACATTTTTTTTTGGTCAACTCCTTGGCCTTCACAAATCTTGTGTAATATTTATGCTGTGCATCCAAGCCACCCAGTGCCTCTATCCACTTGACCAGCATCCGCTCATAGCTGTATTCCTGGGCGAATGTCTGCGATGGGTCTTCATGATAAAAGACTGACAGCCACTGGCTGAAACAGCCAAGCCGCAGCTCTGTGCGCACCTCAGGCCGGCACTTTCCCGGGACAGCACGCCCATCCCTCAGCTCTACGCCATCCGACAGCCTGTAACAGGGCACAGCCCCTAACTCCCGGCACGCGCGGTAGACTGCCGTGCGAAGGTCGTAAGCACCCAGGCGCTCTTTGTTCTCCCCGCTGTCCACCTCAAAGCAGCGGTCTAGCGCAGCCACCTGGCCAAACCACCCATGAAGCCGGGCAAAATAATGGAACCGTCCATCTTTGTCAGTATATTCCGCGAGGCGTTCCGCCAGTTCACACTCATCCAGACGCTGCCAGTCTTTCATTTGCGCACTGAGCAGCTCTCCAACCTTGACAGGCGTGTCAGCCCCCTTCAAGTCGTAGGCCGCATCCCTGTCCGCATTGTAAAGCACCTTGTAGGCCAGCTGCCGGCTGTAGGGCTTGCCCTCGGTCAAGATGCGAAGCGACTCGCAGGCCATGGCATCCTCATGCACATACATCCATGAGAGAAAGCGTCCGTCACACAGGCTTCGCCAAGTGTCCTCTTCAAACATTTCACGCCCAAAGGCACTTACGATCTCTTTGACTGACGAAGAGGGACAATCGGGGATAAAAGGCAAATCCGGGTTCAGTTCATACGCACACCGAACCACAGGCACAAGCGGACTGCTGCCGTCTTCTTTGAAATAGCCACGCAGACGCCCCACATTGCATTTCGAATGTGTCTCGATGTAAATCCACAAGGGGTCATTGGGGTTTCGGAGCGTCACTGCATACTCGTCAGCATACTTCATCATCGACATGACGACACCCTGCACATTGTCACAGAGCTGTCCGTGGATGTCCCTATAAGGATAGGCTGGGTCCATGGTGTAGACCGCCGCCATCAGTCCGGCCTTCCGGTCAAAGGGGTACCTGTTTTTCACAATATCCCTCACAATGGTGCTCAGCTTGGTGCTTCCCGATATTTCCAGCCAGTTAACAAGCCTGTCCCCATAGAGATACTCACACGCTATGCGCTCGTTGTCCATAAGCATGGGGACAAGTTCCTGGATGTTGTCTGCCACAAGGTTACGCTCGGGGTCAACGACAAAACTCTTGTAACGCAGCCACGGTGACGCTATGTCAACCTTTGGTGAATCACCTTCAAACCAGCGTTCCACCTCGTTGTATGTCCACCGCGAGGCCGGGCTGACAGCCGTCAGCCCCATGACAATCATTTTCACCCTCTCTGGCAGTTCCTGTACACCAGGAAGACGGCCCTCGCTCTTGCGCTTCATCATGTTTCGCTCGTCGGCTCCAATAGACTTGGCGCCTGTCCACACAGCCAGCAGGGTCATTCCCAGTGAATAGTAATCAACAGCCGGAGTGATTTCCACCTCACCGTCAATCACATCGTTATACATCTCCGGCGCGGCGTAGGCAGGCGTCCTTGCCTGGGTCGTGCGGAGCACGGTCTCGCCATGTTTGAGCACAGAAGATATGCCAAAGTCAGCAAGCACGACCTGTGTCTTCTCTTTGTCCCTAAAGAACAGGTTGCCTGGTTTGATGTCTTTATGTATGACACCACAGTTGTGACAATAGGCAATGGCAGCCGCTGCCTGCAGCGCAATGCGGCGGAAGCGGTCCATATCGCCCTTTGCCTGGCAGGAGCCCAGCGTTCCGCCCCCAAGGAACTCCATCAGCTCAAAGTCACGGTTCTTGCCATTGACACAGACTTTGCCGTAGTCATACAGCCTGACTATCATCTCAAAGTTCATATTGGCAATCACCTTCATCAGCTGCTTGTCAGCAGTGAAGTTCGGATAGTAGACCTTGAGCACATAACTTTGCCCCTCGCTTTCCACTAAGTACACCTGAGCTTCACCCGAGTTGTCACTGAGACATTTTCTGACCTCATACACCCGGTTGCGAATGAGGAATGTTTTGCTCCTGTCACCTGTTTCATCCCACGCAGGTTCCGGGGGCTTTTGCGTGCAGCTCCAGTTGCCAACCTTGGTTTTCTCGCTGTCTTTGGCGGAAATGGACACTTTGAGGGTCGTACCGTTGCCTGTGGTCTGGTCATCCATTGCTTGCATTGTCGTCTTTCAGTTGTTCAACACTCCCCTTGTCCAAGATAATCCATTTGCCTCCCAATTGAGGTTTGGCACATCCACACGGGCTGCTGTGCATGGCGTGCTTGTAGTTGCACACCCACGCCAGCCTCACGCCAGCCGGCTTGCTTGCCATCGCATAATTGCGTGCGATTGCGGGGGATGGGGTCGGCTTTATGGCAAACTTATCAAGCAACTCGTTCAGCAAGGCTATCTGTTCCGTCTTTTTTCTCGCCAGTTCCTCAGCACGCATTCTCGGGGAGGGGCGTTCCACAAAATGTGCAATGCGCAGACCGTCCTTTTGCAGCAGTTCCTGCACGCGCCGTTTCAGCCTCTCGTTGGCTGCCTCCTGTTCAATGTCGGCCTCCGAATTGAAAGGCAAGCACTTGTCCAACCGCTGCAGTTCATCACACACGGCCATTAGCTGCTGATATTCCTGATTGCCCTTCATCGCGGCCACCAAATCGCGGGCCTCATCTGTAAGCGGCGTTCCGCACTGTTTGCAAAAAGAAAACTCGTTGAAAGTGTGGCACACCGGGCACACGACACCTCCCCTTGGATTGCCACATTCAGGGCAATAGGTCTCACCGTCAACCATGGGAGTACCACAAAACGAGCATACGGTTGATTTGACATAACGTTGACAAGACTCGCAAAAATCGGCCTCACTGTCCATCATTGCACCGCAAAATGGACACTCCGTGGCACAGGCCACTTTCTGCGGTGCCTGCGCCGCCCTTACATCCGGCTGCGACTTCACGCCACCGTCCGCGCCCCTTTCGGAAGTAGGCGCCCTTCCGTCAAGCGTCCTTTCGCAGCTTCCAGACAAGTCCGTATGCAAGGTCTTCTCGTTTGTCATCTTATCAGCTATGCTAATTCTATAATGTATGCAAAGTTATTAAAAAAAAATTGATAGCCAATAAAAATGTGACAAAAAGCACTATTTCGCCAGCCTATTTCGCCAGCCACAGCAGCCGCAGCTGTCACCGCAGCTGTCAGCCGCTGCTCAGCTTATCCCAAATCGGCATTTGATTTCGTCCCTGTCAGCTATGTGTTTCGGACAGCCTTCAACGTCCGTGCTGAAGCCATAGCGGACTACGGCAAAGTGCTGACGGCAGCAAACCAGCCCACTTGCCATACAAGACAAGTCACCCCACAGGCACAATTCGCCCTGTATTGAATAACGAAATACCCTTTTTTACCCGCTTAATCAATTTTTTACATTATCTTTGCACTAAGATAAGCTGCGCCAGGTAATTTGAAAGCACGCTCACATTGCGCCCGCTCGCACAACCCAGGCAACGCTCTATGGGCAGACTGGCACATCAGGCTACCACTTTGCATTTGTCAGAATCCTAACAATACTATCAGCACAATGAACAAAATCGTTAGAAAGAAGCAATTTTCGGAGAAAGTCTTTCTCTTCGAAGTCGAGGCTCCGCTAATTGCCAAGAGCCGGAAAGCCGGCAATTTCGTAATCGTCAGAGTTGGTGACAAAGGGGAGCGCATGCCCCTGACCATTGCCGATGCAGACACCACACGGGGCACCATCACCCTTGTCGTGCAGATGGTGGGCATGTCAAGTGCCAAGCTGTGCGAGTTGAACGAGGGCGACTGCATCACAGACGTTGTCGGCCCGCTGGGTACGCCCACCCACATCGAAAACTTTGGCACGGTGGTTTGCGCCGGCGGTGGCGTTGGAGTGGCCCCTATGCTGCCCATCATCAAGGCTCTGAAAGCTGCAGGCAACAGGGTGCTTTCGGTCATTGCAGGGCGCACCAAGGAATTGGTCATCCTTGAGGATGAGGTGCGTGCCAACAGTGACGAGCTGATTGTCATGACCGACGACGGATCGTATGGAGAGAAAGGGGTTGTGACGGTCGGCATCGAGCGTTTCATCAAACAGGAGCCGCACATTGACAAGGCCTTTGCAATCGGCCCTCCTATCATGATGAAGTTCAGCAGCTTGCTCACCCAGAAGTACAACATCTCAACGGACGTGTCACTGAACACTATCATGGTAGACGGCACAGGTATGTGCGGAGCCTGCCGCCTGACAATTGGCGGCAAGACTAAGTTTGTCTGCATTGACGGCCCTGAGTTTGACGGAGCACTTGTGGACTGGGATGAGATGTTCAAGCGCATGGGCACATTCAAACAGGCCGAGCAGGAAGAGATGCGCCAGTTTGAGGAGCACCTCCATGCGGAGACTGCCGGCGAAGAGGAGCCTGACACCGACCGCGACTCGGAGTGGCGCAAAGCTTTGCGCACAGCTATCAAGGCCAAGGAGCGCACGGCTATTGAGCGAGTGGTGATGCCTGAACTGCCTGCCGATTACCGCGCCACGACGCGCACCGAGGAGGTCAGCAGGGGACTGACCAAGGAGATGGCTGTGCGTGAGGCTCAGCGCTGCCTTGACTGCGCCAAGCCAAGCTGCGTTGAGGGATGCCCTGTGGGGGTCAACATTCCGGCTTTCATCAAGAACATCGAGCGCGGCGAGTTTCTTACTGCGGCCAAAGTGCTTAAGCAGACTTCGGCGCTGCCCGCCGTGTGCGGCCGTGTTTGCCCGCAGGAGAAACAGTGCGAGAGCCGCTGCACACACCTGAAAATGAACGAGCCGGCCGTGGCCATCGGCTACCTTGAGCGTTTCGCAGCCGACTACGAGCGTGAGAGCGGCCTGTCATCTGTCCCTGCCGTGGCACCAGCCAACGGCATCAAGGTGGCAGTCGTCGGTTCGGGACCGTCAGGCTTGAGCTTTGCCGGCGACATGGCCAAGAAAGGCTATGAGGTTCACGTGTTCGAGGCTCTCCACGAGATTGGCGGCGTGCTGAAGTATGGCATTCCCGAGTTCAGACTTCCCAACCACATTGTTGACGTTGAGATTGAGAACCTGAGAAAGATGGGAGTACATTTCATGACCGACTGCATTGTAGGAAAGACCATATCTGTTGACGAATTGGAGAGCAAGGGATTCAAGGGCATCTTTGTCGGTTCGGGCGCCGGACTGCCCAACTTTATGGGCATTCCCGGCGAGAATGCCGTCAACATCATGTCATCCAACGAATACCTCACCCGTGTCAACTTGATGGATGCTGCCAACCCTGAGACAGACACGCCGATGAACATCGGCAAGCGCGTACTGGTGGTCGGCGGCGGCAACACAGCCATGGATTCATGCCGCACGGCCAGACGCCTTGGGGCTGAGGTCACCTTGGCCTACCGCAGGTCGGAAGCAGAGATGCCCGCACGCCTTGAGGAGGTGAGGCATGCCAAAGAAGAGGGCATCCACTTCCTCACACTGCACAACCCGACAGAATACCGGACTGACGAGTCTGGCGCTGTGCGCCAAGCTGTGCTGCAAGTGATGACACTCGGCGAACCCGATGCGAGCGGACGGAGAAGGCCGGTACCTGTCGAAGGCCGGACTGAAGTTCTGGATGTTGACCAGGTGATTGTCGCTGTCGGCGTATCTCCCAACCCCATTGTGCCAAAATCCATCAAGGGGCTTGAGCTGGGCCGCAAGAACACGATTGTGGTTAACGAAAGCATGCAGAGTTCAAAACCTGAGATTTTCGCCGGCGGTGACATTGTGCGCGGTGGGGCCACCGTGATTCTCGCCATGGGCGACGGCCGCCGCGCCGCAGCCAGCATGGACAAGACGCTCAGGCCGCAAGGTGCATTTGCAGACAGCAGGAAATGACAAACGCAACATTCATTGCCAAGCAACTGAATCTGGACGCGAAGGCGGTTGAGCACACGCTCAGCCTCCTTCGCCAGGGATGCACCATTCCGTTTATCAGCCGCTACCGCAAGGAAATGACCGGGAGCCTTGACGAGGTTCAGATAGCGGCCATTGAAGACTGGAGCCAGAAGCTGGCGGAGCTGGAAAAGCGAAAGGAGACCATCGTCAAGACACTCAAGGAACAGGACCAGCTCACCGGGGAACTTTCCGAACGGATAGCCAACTGTTGGCAGTCTGCCGAGTTGGAGGACATTTATCTGCCATACAAGCCTAAGCACCGCACCAAGGCACAGATTGCCAGGGAGCAGGGGCTGCAGCCCCTTGCCAACCTGTTGCTGAAGCAGCAGGCTTCCGACCCGCTACAAGCGGCTGAGCATTATGCCAGGAACGGCATTGCTACAGCTGAAGACGCTCTGTCTGGTGCGCTGAACATCATTGCAGAACAGGTGAGTGAGGACGAGCGATCGCGTCTGGCAGTGAGAAAAGTCTTCAGGCGCGAGGCCATACTGGTGTCAAAGGTGGTCAAGGCAAAAGCAGGCACACCCGAGGCTGCTAAATACGCAGACTATTTTGACTGGTCGGAACCACTGAGGCGCTGTCCGTCACACCGTATGCTGGCCATGAGGCGCGGCGAGGCCGATGGCATACTGCGCCTGTCGCTGTCAGCCGATGACGAGAATTGCATCTGCCAGGTAACGCGACTATTTGTCAGGCATCCCGCAAACGCTTGCGGGCAACTGGTCAGCAAGGCTGTGGCAGATGGCTACAAGCGTCTGCTACGTCCGGCCATTGAGAACGCGTGCTTTACCGATGGCAAGGTGAAAGCCGACGAGGAGGCCATCGACATCTTCAAAGAGAATCTTCGGCAACTGCTGCTCTCGGCTCCCTTGGGGGCCAAGCGCGTGATGGGCATCGACCCGGGGTTCCGCACAGGGTGCAAGGTGGTGTGCCTTAATGAGCAGGGTGACCTTCTCTATCATGATGTTATTTACCCCCATCCCCCTGTTCCGAAACGTGAGCAGGCCATAGCCAAGTTGCAAAGTCTTGCAAGGCAGTTCGGCACAGAGGCTATCGCCATTGGCAACGGAACGGCCAGCCGCGAGACTGAGAGCTTTATACACAAGGTTGACTTTGGCCAACCGGTTCCGGTTTTCGTCGTGAGCGAGGACGGAGCCTCCATTTACTCGGCATCCAAGATTGCACGCGAGGAGTTTCCCGACCAGGATGTCACTGTGAGGGGCGCAGTGAGCATTGCCCGCCGGCTGATGGACCCGCTTGCCGAGCTGGTAAAGATTGATCCCAAGAGCATTGGCATCGGACAGTATCAGCACGACGTTGACCAGGGAAAGCTGAAAAAGGGGCTTGACCAAACAGTAACCTCGTGTGTGAGCACGGTGGGTGCCAACCTCAACACGGCCAGCAGACACCTGCTGACGTATGTCAGCGGCCTTGGCCCCACACTTGCCCAGAACATTGTGGACTACCGCCATGAGCACGGTGCGTTCAAGAGCAGGTCGCAGCTGAAGAAAGTGCCGCGCCTCGGCCCCGTGGCTTACCAGCAGTGCGCCGGCTTCCTGAGAATCCCGCATGGCGACAACCCCTTGGATAACAGCGGCGTCCACCCTGAAAGCTATTCCATTGTAGAAGCGATGGCCAGCGATCTTGGGTGTACGGTTGGTGAACTGATGAGCGACAGAAGTCTGCGACAGCAAATTGACATCAGCCGTTATGTCACCCAGACTGTGGGTATGCCAACCCTGAAAGATATTATGAAAGAGTTGGAAAAGCCCGGACTGGATCCGCGCAGCCAGATTGAGCGCATTGAGTTCTCCCCCTCTGTCCACACCATTGACCAGCTCGAAGAGGGGATGGAGCTGAACGGTATTGTGACCAACATCACCAACTTCGGAGCCTTTGTTGACATCGGTGTCCACCAAGACGGGCTGGTTCACATCTCACAAATGTCCGACCGCTTTATCACCTCGCCGACACAAGCCGTCAAGCTCCACCAGCATTTGCGTGTCAAAGTGATTGGTGTCGATTTGCAACGCAAGCGCATATCGCTGAGCATGAAAGGGCTGAACTAATGGGAAGCGACAATAAGGGGAGGGCTACACATTGATTTCCAAGCCGTCGTAAGCAATTTCAACGCCGTCAGGCAAGCGGCGGCTTGCCTCTTTCTGACAGCCCATGTCATGGCACACGTGGGTAAGAAATGTGCGCCGCGCCCCTACACGCCTGGCAAAGCTGACAGCTTCATGCACAAGAAGATGGGAATGGTGGGGGCGCTCAAAGCGCAAGGCGTTAATAACCATTGTCTCAATGCCTGAGAGATAGGCCAGCTCAGCATCCGCGATGGTCTTCATGTCTGTTATATAGGCAAAAGACCCAACGGCAAATCCAAGAATTGGCAACTTGTCGTGCATCACCTCTATCGGTATCACTGTAATGTCGCCTACTGTCACTCGCTCATGCGGAGCAACGGTATGCAGCCTTATCTCTGGCACGCCAGGGTATTTAGGGGTGCCTTTCGGCGGAAAACAGTAAGGCATCATATCATGCATGGACCGGGTGGCAATGTCGTTGGCATACACGTCAATGTCGCCCAAACGGCAATAAGGGCGCACATCATCCAAGCCTCCAATATGGTCGTAATGGGCGTGGGTGACAAATATTCCATTGATTTTCCGAAACGGACGGCCCATCATCTGTTGCCTGAAGTCGGGCCCACAGTCAAACAGCACGCGTGTGGTGTCACTCTCAAGCATTGCAGCAGTTCGCAGACGGCTGTCACGCGGGTCGTCACTGGTACAGGTGGTACACTGACATCCCAACACCGGGACGCCACAGCTGGTGCCTGTACCCAGAAAAGTCAGTTTCATTGTCCTCAGAAAATGTTTACTTCCGGCTGTATGTCAATGCCAAAACGGGCCTTTACGTCTTCACGTATCTTCATGCACAGTTCCAGCACCTCGGCTCCTGTGGCGCCACCGCGGTTCACCAGCACCAAGGCTTGCTTGTCATGCACTCCGGCATGGCCCATCGTACGTCCCTTCCATCCGCACATTTCAATCATCCATCCGGCCGGAATCTTCACCTTTCCATCACCGGTTTCGTAGTGCGGCATCTGCGGATAGCGTGCCGCCAGACTGTCAAACACAGCCCGGTCGACCACCGGGTTCATGAAGAAGCTGCCCGCACTGCCCTCTACCTTAGGGTCTGGGAGCTTTTGCTTTCTGATGCGGATTACAGCCTCGCGCAACTGCCTGGCTGTGGGTTCTGCAATGCCGTTCCGTTCCAATTCCCCCCTAATGTTACCATAATCCAAATGAGGGTCAAAGTGAAGTGAGAGACGGTAAGTCACGTGAGTGACAATATACTTCCCTTTCCACACAGTTTTGAAATTGCTTTTGCGATAGGCGTATTCACACGCCTCGTTCGAGAAAGTGCCTGTGCGTCCGGTCGCAACCTCCACAACCTCTACACTGTCTATCAGGTCTTTCACCTCCACACCGTATGCGCCAATGTTCTGCACGGCAGAAGCGCCGACCTCTCCTGGGATGAATGAGAGGTTTTCCGCGCCAAACCAGCCATGCTCCACGCACAGGTTCACAAAGTCATCCCATGTCTCACCGGCCCCGACACGCACCAGTACACTGTCTTTCTGACATTCACACTCGACACCTTTGATGGACACATGAATCACCGTTCCCGGAAAGTCACGTGTGAACAGCAGGTTGCTGCCCTCGCCGACAGTGAGCAACGGAGTGCCGGATGGCGACAAGCCCTTCACGCAGTGAACGGCATCATCTACAGAATCGACATCAACATATCTCTCGCATCTCACCTTGATGCCAAAGGTATTTGGAATCAAATAATGATTATAGACTGTCTCCATAACTTTCCCTCGAAATTATTAAGTATTAGGTAGCAAGACTGGTCAGCATCCATTTTCCTCTTGTCCGCCTGAACACCATCTCAATCTCCAAGCCGTTGGCTATCCCCCGGATAAGGAACACCTTGCGGTTACTCTCGGTGTAGTTCTGCCCATAGATGATGTTATAAATCATTTTCACCGGCATCTCAGGCGAGAAGGCAAGCCAGGTGTCGGGGGTGATCACCCCTGACATCTGCTTGAAATCGTCGTCAGGGTCGGGACCGGTGAAGGTAACAGGGTCGTTCAAGCTCTTCAACTGAAATGTGGTGTCATTGGCAAACCTGCGGTAAAACTCGAGAAACGAAGCGTTCATCGTGGCATAAGTGCCCTTGTGCACGATGGCGTTGAGCATCCACAGGCCATGCTCGCGCTCAAAGACATACTGCTTCACCCGCCTTCTGTTCAAATAGATCTTCTCCACCACAACGTGGTTGATTGAAGTGTCTTTCAACAGGCCGAGCTGTCTTTTGTTGTCGAAAATCAGCGTGTAATAGCCTTGGTTCATAAAAAAGTGGTCCATCTTCCATTGCCTGCGCTCTATCATCACCGTCTTTCCGTCCCGTTTCTCAGCCAGAGGGAAATGGATCCGGCTATATTGCATCTTGCGATTGACAATGAAATTAAAGAAAAAGTCGTCAAACAACTCGTCTACGGTCTTGGGCACAGGGCTTTCCATGATGGCCTCTTCCACGGAGTCTGGATTTTCCTTGATTGTATCTGCCGTGTCAGCCAAGACCTCCCCCTCCTTTCCAGCTGTTTTGTCTCCCTTGCATGAGAACATCACCGCAACGCAGGCAACTACCGCTATCAATAACTTATTCATAACCTATTATCCATTCGGAACGATACTGTCATTCAGACTGATGTCTGCCTCTCAAATTTCGGCAAAAGTACAACTTTATTTTGATAACCTGCGCTCTTTTGATACAAAAATATTACCTTTGCACAGAATTTTTTCGATACGCTATAATGATACTCGACAGAATAGAAGAACTTCAGAAAGAAGTGAGCAACATGAGTGCCAACAATGCTGAGGAACTCGAAGCCTTGCGCTTGAAATACCTAAGCAAGAAAGGCGTGATTAACGCCTTGATGGCAGAGTTTCGCAATGTGGCTGCAGACCAGAAGCGTACGGTTGGCATAAAGATAAATGAGCTGAAACAGACTGCGACCGACCGCATCAACAGCTTGAAAGAGCAGTTTGACACCGCAGAGGGTGACAGCGAAGCCCTTGACCTCACACGCACCCCCTACCCCATTGCCTTGGGGACACGCCACCCCTTGACCATCGTGAAAAACGAAATCATTGACATCTTCTCGCGTATGGGCTTCATTCTGGCCGACGGCCCCGAAGTGGAGGACGACCTCCATGTGTTCACGAAGATGAACTTTGCGGCTGACCACCCTGCACGCGACATGCAAGACACATTCTTTGTGTCGAAACACCCAAACGACGTGACCAAGAACATCCTGCTCCGCTCGCACACCAGCAGTGTGCAGGCAAGGGTGATGGAGAACACCAAGCCCCCCATCCGCATTATCTGTCCCGGGCGCGTGTTCCGCAACGAGGCCATAACGGCCCGCGCCCACTGCTTTTTCCACCAGGTCGAGGGGCTGTACATTGACAAGAACGTTTCGTTCACTGACTTGAAGCAGGTGCTGCTTTCCTTCGCACGCGAGATGTTCGGCGCCGACACCAAGATACGCCTTCGCCCCAGCTATTTCCCCTTCACCGAGCCGAGCGCCGAGATGGACATCTCATGCCACATTTGCGGCGGCAAGGGCTGTGGCTTCTGCAAGCACACCGGCTGGGTCGAGATTCTGGGATGTGGCATGGTTGACCCCAATGTGCTGGAGCTGTGCGGCATTGACAGCGCGGCTTACAGCGGCTATGCCTTTGGCCTCGGTGTCGAGCGCATCACAAACCTGAAGTACCAGGTGAGCGACCTCCGCATGTTCTCGGAGAACGACACCCGCTTCCTCAAAGAGTTTGAAGCAGCCAACTGACGAGCCTCCGCTACACATGAGAATAGACATCATCACCGTTCTCCCCGAGATGATCGAGGGCTTTGTGCACGAGTCCATCCTGGCCCGGGCCCAAAGGAAAGGGCTGGCGGAGGTTCACCTGCACAACCTGCGCGACTACACCACAGACAAATGGCGCCGGGTGGACGACTACCCCTATGGAGGGTTTGCCGGAATGGTGATGCAATGCGAGCCGATTGACCGCTGCATCACAGCCTTGAAAGAGGAACGCCACTACGATGAGGTCATCTACACCTCGCCAGACGGCGAGCAGTTCAACCAGCACGTGGCCAATGACCTGTCGCTCAAGGAGAACATCATCATCCTTTGCGGGCATTACAAGGGCATCGACCACCGCATACGCGAACATCTTATCACTCGCGAGATTAGCATTGGCGACTATGTGCTGACAGGCGGAGAACTGGCTGCCGCCGTAATGGCCGATGCCATTGTGCGCATTGTGCCAGGCGTTATCGGCGACGAGCAGAGCGCACTCTCCGACTGCTTTCAGGACGACCTGCTCTCAGCCCCCATCTACACCAGGCCCGCGAGCTACAAGGGGTGGAGGGTTCCCGACATCCTGCTGAGCGGGAACGAAGGCAAAATCAAGCAGTGGGAGATTGACCAGGCCCTGGAGCGCACACGCCGGCTGCGGCCAGACCTGCTGGACAGGTAAGAAAGTGCATGGCACTGCAACACGTTGTGAAGATTTGTATGTTCATTGTCTGTTGACAATCACACATTCCTCCAACATGTCAAATGTCGTATCTACAAATGTGTAGCCAATCATCTTTGCCGCATCTATCGGTTGGTATTCTGCATATTGCTTGCGAACATACCTAAGTTCAAAAGCCAGGCGGAGAGCCTTGCTGTCGGCATCATCCTCATTCGCTTGCTTGGCTTCTCTTCCTGTGACAGTCCGCACCCTTGTAATCTCATACACATCACGTATTCCTTTTCCTTTGATGTATGGCATGAAGAAGTGGAGATCTTGCAGGGCGATAGTTGTTGGGAACTGTTTGCCTGTATAGTAAAGGGTCGCCGTTCCGTCTGCGAACGCTTGGTATTGCCTGTTGTCTTCCTTGACCAACCCGATGAGCACACGGTTGCCAACCTCTACATACGCGCCCTTTTGCGGTATGACATGGGCAATGGTCTCGTATGACTTGGTGTGGATGAGTTCCGCTATAAACCTTTCCAAGAGTTTCCTGTTCTCCACATCCTTTGGACGAAGAGGAAAAGCGCCGATATTCACTTCCTTGATGGTCTTGTAGAACTTTGACACTGCCACATCATCAGGCTCACCGTCACCGGGAAAGAGAATGTAACCGCCTATGACCTCTTTCTTCAAGGCGTTGGCAGCATAGTCCCTGTAGTATATGGCATCACGGTAGCGGTGCATCTGGTTGATGGCATCCTCCGGCGGCACATCCACACCCTTGTCCTTGCCGTCTATGCGATATTTTGCATCAAAGAGATAGGTCATCCTCATGCCTTGGAGCAAGTCGTTCTTGGTGAGCTGCAACACAATGTCTGGCTTCTGTGGCACAGTTGGCACCACCAGGTCTTTCATCCCCACATTGTCATTCACCTCGCCGGCATTCTTGGGATTATAGACCAACTCCGCCAGCTCCACGCCATCCTTGCGGAACAATATGCGCGAGTGTTCGCCCTTGCCAAGCTCCCAAGAGAAGATGCCGTTCATCTCCATACGGTTGCGGTGCTCCACATCCTCATTCTCCAAATGCAACTGTTCCTTTACGATATGGCTCACCTCTATGAAGCACCATATCTCATAGAGCGTGGCTATGTCCTTGGTCTGCAAGCGATAAAGCCCGTCGTTCAAGGAGTAGGCTCTTCGCAGCAAGTTCCATGTGCGGTACACCTGACTGTAGCCTGTTGCCCGCTGGAGCACCATGCTCTCTTGGTTCATTCCCTTGTATCTTCCTACAGTTCGGAAGAACGGATGGTGTTGCAGCCGCTTCAATGTTTCCGAGGTGGCAAGCATGGCTTCCTTCATCGTTTCCGATGCGGTCTTTACTGCCTCTATGCGCTGGCGCAGCTCCTCATACCGCTTGCCTATCTGCTGAAGGGCAAACTTCAGGAAGCGGTTCTCCTGCGTGTCGTTCGACTGTACCTGTTGCTCCACACGATAGAGGTAGGCCGGTTCCTTGCGGTGTTCGGCCAAGCGGTTCTCTATGTTATGGGGAGTTTGCTTCAGCTTGTCAGCTCTCAGATACACCTCCTCGCCATGAAGCCTGTGGCGAGGGCGGTCTACGATACTTTTGCAGGCCTTTATGAATTTCCGCTGCTCTTCTTCAAACACGCTCCACCATACGATGTCGGGATGCTCGCCGTTTTGGTCGGGCGAGAAACCATGAAACGTGCGTCGCAAATAGTCCAGCGACAACATGCGGTACTCTCGCTCTATATCCTCCACGATGGCACGCCAATGTTCGTGATAGTCGAGCTTCGTGCTCAGCACTTCAAAGCCGAAGCGGAAAGTCCTTGTCTCTTTGCCAACCTTATAGATAATCTGTATCTCACTTCGCCCTATCTCGTTCTTGTAGTTGATGAATCCAGCCAAGATATGGCGGCGAAAGGTGAAGCGGTCGTTGTCGTTCTGCAGGATGGAACCAAACTGGGCTTCTTTCACATAGTCCTTGAACTCTATCCATATTGGATAGTCTGCATTGTCAAAGAATGTGGCTGGAGCCGGAACACCTTGCTCAATGTCTGTTTCATGGTTGGCATCCATTGTACGCTTTACCGACACGACTCCTTCCGACCACGAGTAAGTGGAGTAGAGCTTGTCCTCGCCCACATTGCTTTTGGCTTTGCTCCAAATACTGTCGAACTTCGTGCATTCGACAATCATCGTGAAGTCTCTGTGCTCAACGGTCAGGAGTTCGATCTGCATCGCCTTTTAGCTCCAAAAACTTGTGTAACCCGAACCGCGTTTGTCTTTCATCTCCTTCAGCTTTGCCAAGGATATGGATTCTATCGTATCTTCATCTCCCGACACAGCCCTCAGCCCATTTTCAATTACTTTGCTCAAATTGTCAAGAAACTCGCCGCTTACCTTTGTGTCGTCACCCTCAATGCGTGACAGCACTTTCATGCTGGTTATCTCGTCCAGCGCGCGGGCCACGACATAACCTTGCTTCAAGTCATTGCCGTTCTCATCTTTGCAATACGGCAAGTTGTTCACCACATAGAGCAGGAACTCGTTGCGTGTGCGATAGGCAACCTTGAATGGCTTTCCTTCCAGAGCTGCATTTACTTTTTGCAGATAGTCAAGTGCGATGTCGCAAACATCCTTGTTGGCTGCATACACATCAACGCCTTCAACGGCATAGCCTATAAGTTCTGCCCTGCCGAGCTTGCCAATTTGCTCATTGCGCTCAGTCAAGCCTCCATGCAAGTCAACCTCGTTCATCTCGATGGTCATGGCACGGTCGAGCACCTTGCGGGAGAACGAGAAGGTTGTCTCGTCCATATTCACCGTACCCACAACTATGAGGTTTTGAGGGATGCAGATGCCTTCCTCATTGAATTGTTTGCGAATGT
>CALBLK010000050.1 GCA_937895845.1 uncultured Prevotella sp.
CAAGTAGGTTCATAATCCATATGTTTATTGTCTTGCGCCTCATATCCTGCACAAATTGTTCCAAAACGTGGCTATGGGGCAACTTGGCAGTTTAAACTTTGCTAATTTGGCAGCATGCGGACATTCATTTTATTATTTGTCACTCCCCCACCCCCCATGCTTCCACGCTAGAGAAGCATATGTCTATAGTCCATCCGATGCACGAACCAACCGCAGCAATCCACCAAGCGACATTATATCCAGCAGTACTGTTAGTCGCCTTGAAAAGGACATCGCTATCGAAGAGATGTCTCACCAGATTTGGCAAGAAAAATATGCCATGCGCCAAACCATCACGCCACTCATACTGCTCGACACCACTGATATTGACAAACCATATTGCTGCCAACAACACTGCTATAGGTCGCCAAGGCAAAAACATGAAGGCTGCAACCATAAATCCAAAGAATCTATCCATATTGTAAATTGTATTAACCTTAATTCCGCAACACTATTATAAATTAAATTTTTTAAGTTCTTGAGCAACAAAAAGTTGCCCAGGATTTTGCCATGTCGAAGAATTCACTTATCTTGGCTCACCTGCAAAGTTCCGTGTAAAAGCAGTTCCATATTCAAGACAAGTCACTACCTTTGAACTATGGATACGAACAACAATTTTGAGTTTCTGGCAAGTTACATTCTTCCAGAGAGCATCCTTGACTGGTTTGAGTATGTCAAGGTCATCGAAGAAGCTGTTGAGCCGAAGAAGGACGAGCTGTTCAAGTCGCGGCTTCACATATATCTTGACGAGCGTGACAATCGCACGAGTGAACATCTGTTTCTTACTCCCAATGGTTTCACAGAGCCGACGGAGGTGGCAGACTTCCCGATTCGTGACTGCAAGGTGATGCTTCACATCCGCAGGCGCAGATGGAAGGACGAGGCCGGTCACAATGTCATCCTGAACATCTATCCAATCGCAGCAGAAGGCACCCGCTACTCGGAAGAGTTTGCGGCTTTTTTAAAAGGGAGTGCTGGATACGACTCCGGTGACTTCGAGACACTTGGCCCGATACTATCTGATTGACGGGGACAATCTCGGACGTGCGTACAAATATCATTTGAGCGGATTTCCGGAATGGGACCAGAAGGGGCACGCAGGCGACTGGATGCTGCTTCCCGACAATCTCGGCAAGAACCTGAGCATAGACGAGACCTCGCTTCAGGACGACCTGTTCACATTCCTGTCCAACAAGGACGGCCATTGCAGGCAGGGGACGATAATCGCCGCCGTGCGAGGCACGAAGGCAGAAGATGTCATCAAGGTGCTGATGCAGCTCCCAGAAGAGGAAAGGCTGAATGTCGGGGAAGTGACGATGGATCTGTCCGCAAGCATGCAGGACATTGCCACTGCGGTCTTTCCGAATGCCACCACCGTTCTTGACTGCTTCCATTTCATCAAGCGCTGCAACGATGCCATCAAGGAGATGCGCCTCAAGTCCAAGCGCGAAGCCCAGGTTGACAGCAGGCGTGAGGAACGCAAGTTCCGCGAGAGGAGGAAGCGAAACGGATATCATCGCAAATGGTACCGCAAGAAGCATCCGAAAACCTACTCGGGCAAAGCCAGAGGCCGCAAGCCGGCACGCAAGAACGAGAAATACAGGCCGCCGGTGTTGAGCAACGGGGATACCGTGATTGAACTGCTCGCTTGAACGAAGCGCTCGTTGACGCAGAACCCCGAGAAATGGTCGGGAAAACAGAATGAAAGAATGACGCTTGTGTTCGAGAGATATCCCAAAATCAAGGACGCTTACTGGCTCGTAAACCAATTGCGCTCCGTCTTCCGCAGCAAGACGCTTGACAGGGAGTCGGCCAAGCCCAAGTTTGAAGAATGGTATAAAGCGGTGAACGTATGCCCTTCCAGAGAAGTGAAGGCTGCACGTGACACCATCAAATCAAGGGAAGACAATGTGCTTAACTACTTCGTCAATCGATCCACCAACGCCGCCGCTGAATCATTGAACTCAAAGTTGAAGTCCTTCCGTGCACAGCTCAGGGGGAGTAAGTGATCTTCCCTTCTTCATGTTTAGACTAAGCAAAATCTTTGGATAGTCTCACACGGATATTTGCAGGTGACCCACAATTTGACTCCAATTTGACTCCAACAAGTCTTTATCACCAGATTCCTCCTTTGAAACCTTTGTCCGTTAAAAGAACGTCCCGCTCTGATGTTGCCAGGCGGGACGTTTTTGGTCTTGAATGTTAGTGCTGCTGTCACCAGAGTGATATGCGGTCTTTCTTGTCAACATAGAGTTTGCTGCCGGGCTTCACGCCAAAGGCTTCATACCACGCATCAATATGTGGCAGTGCTGCGTTGACACGCCATCTGCCCAGCGCATGGGGGTCGCTCTTGGTGCGGTTGCGAATTTCCTCGTTGGTAATATTAGCAGCCCACACGCCAGCATAGGCCAGGAAGAAGCGTTGCTCAGGAGTAAAACCGTCAACAATACCGAGTGGTGCATGTGCAGTGGCGTGCTTAAAGGCATTGAACGCCACTTGCAGCCCTCCATGGTCGGCCAGGTTCTCACCGAGAGTGAGTTTGCCGTTGCCCTTGAGACCTGGAAGCACTTCGATGTTGCTAAAGAAGTTTGCACACACGTTGGCCCGCTCGGTAAAGCGCTTGGCATCATCGGCAGTCCACCAGTCGCTCAAGTTCCCATTCTTGTCGTAGTGACGGCCTTGGTCGTCAAATCCGTGAGTCATCTCGTGGCCGATAACCACGCCTATGGCTCCGTAGTTAAATGCATCGTCGGCTGTCGGGTCAAAGAATGGCGCCTGCAAGATGCCTGCGGGGAAGCAAATCTCGTTGGTTGTAGGATTGTAGTAGGCATTGACTGTCTGTGGTGTCATATGCCACTCGTCACGGTCAACAGGCTTGCCGGCCTTGTTGTTAACTGCCCATGCAGTCCAGAATTTGCGGCATTCCTCAACATTTTCATAGTAGGACTTAGCGGGACTGATGGCCAATGCGCTCATGTCAATCCACTTGTCTGGATAGCCTATTTTCACATAGAACGAGTTGAGCTTGTCAAGAGCTTTCGCCTTGGTCTCGTCGCTCATCCACTCCTGCGCCTTGATACGCTCGGCCAGCGATGCCTGCAAGTTGCTGACAAGAGTCTTCATACGCTCCTTTGACGACCGGGGAAAGTATTTTTCCACATAGATACGGCCCAGAGCCTGGCCCATGGTGCTTTCAGTCTGACTTGTGGCTCGTTTCCACAGAGGGAACATTTCCTTGCGGCCCGACAGAGTTTTGCCAAAGAAGTCGAACTGTGCCGCGGCTACCTCGTTGCTCAAATAGTTGGCCGAACTCATGATAACCCCCCACTCCATATAGTCGCGGTACTCATCGGCTGTCATCGAGGCTATCAGTCTGTCTGCCGCTTTCAAGAAGTCTGGTTGCCCAACAATCAGCTGCTGTATATATGCCGTCCTTATTCCTGTGGCATTGGCCTGACGTTCCAATTGGATATGCGGGTAGTTTTTGTCGAAGTCTGCCAGTGACATCTTGTTGTAATTGGCTTCCGGGTCGCGTAACTCGGCCATTGACTTGGACGCCTTGGCCAGTTCAGTTTCCAATTTCATCACATTGTTCATCTTGACCTCAGCTTTAGTCTTACTGAAGCCAAATATCTGAAACATCCTAACAATGTGTTTCTTATAAGACTCGCGTATAGCGGTTGTGGCCTCATCGGTGTCAAGATAATACTCTTTTTGCCCGAGCGTAATTCCACCTTGAGAGATGTTAAGGATGTTGACGGATGCATTCTTTTCATCGGCACCAAGGTAGGTGTTGAAGAACTCGTTGTCACCATAAGCCATCATCTGTAACTGTATTTCAAACAGACTGCTCACAGTCTTAGCTTTCTCCATCTGCAAGATGCGGGCCATGACAGGCTTCACGCCCTCCTTGTCGCGGCGGGCAGAATCCATCGCCAACTTGTAAAAGTCGCTGAGCTTCTGTTCAATAGTTCCTTTCTTGTAGCTTCCCTTAAGCAGTTCGCTGAGAATGCCGTTCACACGCTTGTTGTTGTTCTCGCCCAGCTGGTCAAAACTGCCATAACGCGAGTAAGCCGGAGGCAGCGGGTGGTTCTTCATCCATCCGCCACAGGCAAACTGGTAAAAGTCGTCTGCCGGTTTGGCAGTTTGGTCAAGGTTAGACATGTTGATGCCTGTATTGAACTGCTGCGCCGAAGACGTGGTGGACATCGTGGCAAAGGCTACAATTGGCAGAATACTTTTCATGTTCATTTTGTTGTATGTTTATGATTTAATGTATTAAGTTTTCTATTTTTTCCTGTTCTTCCATGAGCTGCGTCCACCGCTCCTCCTCCTGTTCAAGGCTGCGCTTGGTCATGGTATACTCGGTGACAAGCTTCATGTCCGAGGCGTTTCCCGGTTCACAGAGGACTTCGTCCAGTTCGGCAAGCCGCTTCTCGTAGGTGGCCACCTTGGCCTCCGACTCCTTGACAGCTTTTTCGGCCCGGCTTCTCTTCCTCATCCACTCCTTGCGCTCTTGATAGGCCATAGCTCCAGTCTCCGCTGTGGCGTTCTTGGACGCTGGCGGGGGGGCGGGCGATGTGGCTTTTGCCAGGGACGAGGGCTGAACGGTAGCATCATGCCTTGCGGCCTCACGTTGCAAGTAGTCGCTAATGCCTCCCAAATGTTCAACCACCTTGCCTCCTGCAAACTCATAGACCTTGTTCACCAGGCCGTCAAGAAAGTCGCGGTCGTGGCTCACAATGATGGCAGTGCCGTCAAAAGCCTTGACAGCCCCCTTCAGCACATCCTTTGATGACATGTCAAGGTGGTTAGTGGGTTCATCGAGCACCAGCAGGTTGACCGGCTCAAGCAGCAGACGTATCATGGCCAGCCGGCTGCGCTCTCCACCGCTGAGCACCTTTACTTTCTTCTCGGAAGCCTCTCCGCCGAACATGAAAGCGCCAAGGATTGACTTGATTTGCAAACGCACTTCACCAGTGGCCACGCGGTCTATCGTGTCAAAGACTGTAAGTTCTCCGTCAAGGAGCTGAGCCTGGTTCTGTGCAAAATAGCCAATCTGTACCTGATGGCCAATCTTCAAACTGCCGTCAAAGGGTATCTGCCCCATGATGCATTTGACCAGTGTCGACTTGCCTTCGCCGTTTTTTCCGACAAAAGCCACTTTCTCCCCACGCTTAATGGTGAGGTTCACATGGCTGAACACTGTGTGGGTGCCGTATGTCTTGCCAACGTCGTCACAGATGACAGGATAGTCGCCGCTACGCAGACAGGGCGGGAACTTGAGGTGCAGTGCGGAGCGGTCTTCCTCGTCTATCTCAATGGGTACAATTTTCTCTAACTGCTTGATGCGGCTCTGCACCTGTACTGCCTTTGTGGGCTTGTAGCGGAAACGTTCGATAAAGTCCTTTATGTCTGCAATTTCTTTCTGCTGGTTCTCGTAGGCGCGCAGCTGTTGCTCACGGCGCTCAGCACGTAGCTTGACATACTCATCGTAGCGCACCTTGTAGTCAATCACCTGACCGCAGGAGATTTCTAACGTGCGGTTGCACACATTATTGATAAAGGCGCGGTCATGGCTTACCAGCACAACAGCCTTGGCCGACTGCGCCAAGAACCGCTCCAGCCACTGTATGCTCTCAATGTCAAGATGGTTGGTTGGCTCGTCGAGCAGCAACACATCGGGCTTTCGCAGCAGCATCTTGGCCAATTCAATGCGCATACGCCATCCGCCACTGAACTCGCTGGTAGGACGGTCAAGGTCTGTGCGGCTGAACCCCAGTCCACAGAGTGTCCGTTCTATTTCGGCCTCATAGCTGTCGCCACCCATTATCTGGAAGTGTTCATGCTCGGTGGCGAACCGCCTCACAAGGTCCATGTAGCTGTCGCTCTCACAGTCTGTCCGTTCGGCCATCTGCCGCTGCATCTCTTCAAGGCGGCGCTTGGCTTCCACAGTCCCGGAAAATGCCTTGCGAGCCTCCTCTCTAACAGTGGTGTCATCCTGAAGCACCATCACCTGTGGAAGGTAACCTATCTCTGTGCCGGCTGACACTGACACGGTGCCGGCTGTTGGTGCCTGCTGGCCGCAGAGAATCTTGAGCATTGACGACTTTCCGGCACCGTTCTTACCCACAAGCGCGATGCGGTCATTGTCGTTAATCACAAAGCTGGCATTGGCAAACAGAGGTTTTGCCCCGAACTCTATCTTTAGTCCTTCTACTGAAATCATTGCTAAACATTAAATTCTCACCACATTCTTCACACCTTTCACGGCCTTGAGCTTTTTGATTAGCGCCTCCAAGCGCGATGCATCGTCAAGCATCACAACCATATTGCCACTGAACAGACCGTCATTGCTGTTAATGCTGATACTGCGCAGCACAAGTTTCTCGTCCTTGCTGATGATACTGGTCAAGTTGTTTACAATACCTATGTCATCATTTCCGATAACGCGGAGGGTTATCTGGTAGAGCGAGCCACCCTTGCCGCTCCACTTGGCTTTCACGATGCGGTAGCCAAAGCGCTTGCGCATCTCGGCAGCGTTGGGGCAGTCGGTGCGGTGAATCTTGATTCCGCCGTTCACGGTGACAAATCCAAACACATCATCGCCATAGATGGGGTTGCAGCAGCGAGCCAGCTGGTAGTCAATGCCTTTCAAGTTTCGGTCAATTACCAGCACATCGTCCGTGTCTGCAACGGGCGTAGCAGTCGGTTTCAGACTAAATTTCTCCGCACTTCTTGCCGGAACTTCGCTGCCAGAATTAACATCACGCTGCTGTATCTCAACATACTTGTCAATGATGTCGTTTACGTCAAGTTCTCCGTCTGCTATGCGCTTGTAGAAGTCGCTGGTCTCCTTGAACCCTAATTTCTTCACTAACCTGGCCATGGCAGATTCCTCAAGCTCAATCTTGCGGTTCTTGAACTTGCGCTCTATCATCTCCTTGGCAAACAGCCCTTCCTTGATTTGGGTCTCTTTCAATGCCAGACGAATCTTGGCCTTGGCACGCGGGGTCTTCACGATGTTGAGCCACTCTTGCTTTGGCTTTTGAGCGGCTGATGTTATGATCTCTATCTGGTCGCCGCTGCGCAATTGCTCTCTAAATGTCACAGCACGTCCGTTGATGCGTGCACCGGTACAGCTGTTGCCTAGTTTGGAGTGGATGTGATAGGCAAAGTCAAGTACCGTAGCCCCCTTGGGGAATTTGAACAGGTCGCCTTTGGGTGTGAACACAAATACCTCATCTTCATAGAGGTCCATCTTGAATTGGTCCATCATCTGCAGGTCATCGCTGGTTTCCAGAATGCTTCTGATGTTATTGAGCCACTCGTCAAGTCCACTCTCACCCTTGATGCCTTTGTACCGCCAGTGCGCGGCTACGCCACGCTCGGCAATCTCGTCCATCCGCTCTGTCCTTATCTGCACTTCCACCCATTTCTTCTCTGGCCCGAGTACCGTGATATGCAAACTCTCATAGCCATTTGACTTGGGCACAGAGAGCCAGTCGCGCAACCTCTTTGGGTTAGGCTGGTACATGTCGGTCACAATGCTATAAGCCTGCCAACACTGCATCTTCTCCTGGTCAAGGGGCGAATCAATGATAATGCGGATGGCAAACAGGTCGTATATACCCTCAAAGTCGCAGTTCTGCTTCTTCATCTTCTGCCAAATGGAGTGAATGCTCTTTGTGCGTCCCTTGATGTGAAACTTGAGCCCGGACGCACTGAGCTTATCGCGCACAGGGGTTATAAACCGCTCAATATAGGTATCGCGCGCTGCCTTGGTGGCATTGAGCTTTCCTTTGATGAGATAGTAGGCATCGTGCTCCAGGTATTTCAGCGAAAGGTCTTCCAACTCACTTTTCAGTTTGTACAGTCCTAGTTTATGGGCCAACGGTGCATACAGGTAGGCTGACTCCTCGGCTACCTTGCGCCGCTGCTCAGTGAACTTGGTGTCGCGCAGTTGCCGCATCAGATTTACACGGCTGGCTATCATAATTAGCACAACGCGCATATCCTCGGCGAACGACAGCAACAGGTTGCGAAAATTCTCGCTCTCTACAACAGGGGTCTTGGTGTAAAGGCTGGCCACGCGCTGTAACCCATGTAGGATTCGCGCCACTGACGTGCCAAACTTGTTATTTACACTGTCAATGGTCAGGAATCCACTCCTCACATTCGGGTAAAGCAAGATGGCCAAGACCGCGTCACGCTTGAGGCCAATTTCATCAACGACAATTTTGGCCGTCTGAAAGCCGGTCAGTATCGGATTGAGACCAAACACATCGCGTTCCACTGCATTCTGTCTGATTGCACTATTTAGCAACTCGCGCATCTTCGTCTCGTCACCGTCTTGCAGGGTCTCGCCGACGCGGTCTTTCAACTCTTCATAGAGTGCCAGCGTGCTGTCCAACTCCTGCGGTGTAAACTCAAACCTACCGCTGTCTGTCATTTCAAAAATTACGTATATTGTCTATCATGCACAACACAGTGCCCCATTGTCAAACTTTTTCAGATGGCAAAGTTACTATTTTTTTATTCCATTCTCTTGTTTATTCATCTAAAAGTTGTAAATTTGTGCTGTTTTGAAAACATTAACCTCTAAACGACAACAAAATGCTAACACAAGAAGACCTTCAGCAACTGGCCAAGAAAGGCATCAGCGAGCAGCAGGTTGCCCTCCAGTTGGAACAGTTCAAAAATGGTTTCCCATATCTCCGCATTGAGGCCGCCGCCTCTGTCGGCCACGGTATCATGCACATTGATGACGAAAGCCGCAAGGGTTACGTGAAGCTATGGAATGACTATAAAGCGAAAGGGCAGCGCATTGTAAAATTTGTACCTGCGTCAGGGGCAGCCAGCCGTATGTTTAAGGATATGTTCACGTTTCTCGATGCACCCTATCAATCCCCGCAGACAGACTTTGAAAAGCAGTTCTTTGATCAGATACACCACTTTGCATTTTTCGATCTTCTTGATGACACATGCAAGGCCAACGAGGGCAAAGGTGTCGACCAACTGGTGAGCGAGAACCGCTACAAGGCTGTTGTTGCAAATATGCTTGATGAAAAGGGAATGAACTATGGGCAGCTTCCAAAGGGGCTGCTGCTCTTCCACAAATATCCAGAGGGAGCACGCACACCAATGGAGGAACATTTGGTTGAGGGCGCACTCTATGCCGCAAGCAACGGACAGTCTTATGTCCACTTTACTGTGAGCCATGAGCACAAGGCACTATTTGAGAAACGTGTGACAGAAAAGCTTGAGGGGTATGCCAAGAGATACGGAGTAACCTATCATGTTAGTTTCTCGGAGCAGCAGCCCAATACTGACACCGTTGCAGCAAACCAGGACAATACGCCTTTCCGCGACAACAAGGGACACCTGCTCTTCCGCCCAGGCGGCCATGGTGCGCTGATTAACAATCTGAACAACATTGATGCAGACATTGTCTTTGTCAAGAATATAGACAATGTTGTGCCCGACAGGCTCAAGGCGGACACTGTTGAGTACAAGCAACTGATTGCCGGCGTGCTTGTCAGCCTACAAAAGAAAGCCTTTGACTACCTGCGGTTGCTTGACACAGGATTATACAGTCACAGCCAGTTGGAAGAGATCATTCGCTTTCTTCAGCGTGACCTGTGCTGCCGCAACAGCGACATCAAAAACCTCGAGGATGCAGACCTCGTGCTCTATCTGCATAAGAAGCTTAACCGTCCAATGCGTGTGTGTGGCATGGTGAAAAATGTTGGCGAACCTGGAGGCGGTCCTTTCCTGGCCTACAATGCCGATGGGACGGTCAGTTTGCAGATTCTTGAGAGCAGCCAGATAAACAAGAGTGACAGCAAAAGCATGGAACTGTTCCGTAACGGCACCCATTTCAACCCTGTCGACTTGGTTTGCGCTGTGCGCGACTACAAAGGACGGCACTTCAACCTGCCAGACTACGTGGATCATTCTACGGGCTTTATCTCTACAAAGAGCAAGAACGGAAAGGTACTAAAGGCACTTGAGCTACCCGGACTGTGGAATGGTGCCATGAGCGATTGGAACACGGTGTTCGTCGAGGTGCCCCTTTCCACCTTCAATCCAGTAAAGACGGTCAACGACCTGTTGCGCGACCAGCACCAAGGATAGAGTCCACGTGCAGTTTTCATACGTCCGTGTCAAGCCAAGAGTTGTTGTGCTGTATGGCTTGACACGGGCATAATCTGATAATTCAGTAATGAGAGGACGTGTACACGCAAGAAGGACGTTGAAGGGCTTGGTTGCGGATTTGAGGGTTTATTCTTAATTTTGCACTTGCTGGTTGACTCTATAGTTGACTCTATAATTGTCTATAAAGATGTTTTTTTCGAATAAAAGTTTGCCGTTTTGAAAAAAATGACTACCTTTGCACACGCAAAACAACAAAGGTGTGTTAGTTCAGCTGGTTAGAATGCCTGCCTGTCACGCAGGAGGTCACGGGTTCGAGTCCCGTACACACCGCCAATGGACGAGGAACCTTTGAAAGTTCCTCGTTTTTCGTTAAAGTGAAAATGTGCCAAATGTGGTACTTAAGGCTCACCCGATAAACCCCTTATCCGCATCCATCTTGATGAATCGGTTAAGGCTGATTATAAAGAGAATTC
>CALBLK010000051.1 GCA_937895845.1 uncultured Prevotella sp.
GAAAAAAAAGAGTAAAGACGATGAAGAGCGAGTTTGTGGAGACCTCCGCCAAGGGTGCGCTGTGGGCCACGATGGGTTCGGAGGCCCTGACGGCGCTGTATGACCTGCGGTGGATGATAGTGTTCGCCGTGGCGCTCATCATCGCCGACTTCTGGTGGGGCGTGAGCGAGAGCCTGAAGAGGCGCGCGGAGTTCCGCTTCAGCCGTGCCGGTCGGCGGACGTGCAACAAGCTGGTGGACTACATGACCTACCTGCTGCTGGGCGCGCTCGTGGGCCTTGCGATAGCCGAGCCCCTGGGGTGGGCCACCCACACGGTGACCGCCGCCATCGGCCTCGGCCTGGGCTGCCTGTGGGAGATAGACAGCATCATCGGCCACGTGTGCGCCGTGCACAACGTGCGGTGGCGGCTGTCGGTGAAGCGGCTGCTCATCGCCCTCATCAAGCGGAAGAGCGCGGACCTCGGGGAGGCGCTGGAGGAGGCCGGCGGCGAGGAGGCGAAGTGAGGGGGAGAAATTACCACAGGGCAACCTTTCCGCCTGTCCCCAGGTCAAGGGATGCAGAGCCAAATCCCAAAGCCTTGAACACTCTGCTCATGGTGGGGAGCGTTATTATGCACTTGCCTTTCTCAAGTTTGGATATTTGCGACTTCTTTACACCTACTTTGACCCCTAACTCCTCCTGCGTGAGGTTCTGCTTGAGCCGTGCCTTTTTGATAGCCTCCCCGACAAAGTAGGCTTGTATGTCCTCTTTGAGCTGAGCTTCCATTGCGTCACGCTCCGGAGTGCCTGCCGGTCCCCAGACATCATCCACTACCACACTAAGCGGTGTTAAGTTCATCTTTGCCATAGCTATTTGTTTTTATCGTTGAAATATTCCTGTCTTATTCTCTCCGCCTTTTCAATCTCCTTTTTTGGCGTTTTCTGCGTCTTTTTCACCATTCCGTGAGTGGCAACTACCAAAGCCTCCATTTCTGTGTCCCAAAAGGCAAACAGGCGGTAGCATATCCCGTCGAAGAGCGTGCGAAACTCCCAGATTTCGGAGTTCTCCAACTTCTTGAAGAGTTCCCTGTCCATTTCTCCACCCTCCACTTTAAGGAGGTTATAGGTTATTTTCTTTTGCGCCTTTTCCGGCAAGGAAGATACAAACTCCCTTGCTTCGTCCATAAATGACACATTTATTCTTCGTCCGCTCATCGGGTTCAAATTATCACGCTGCAAAGGTACCATATAGATTCCATGCAAGCAAACACTTATGCAATTATTATCTATTGTCTCCTTAATTTGCCTGCCACTGCCCTTTAGGTCAAGTCACAAAAGATAACGTGGCGGAGTGACAGCCGGTCTGTAAATTTGCATCCGAGATATGAGAAAGATAGACGAGATAATCGTGCACTGCACAGCCACCCCCGAGGGCAGGGACTTCAGGGCGTCGGACATAGACCGGTGGCACAGGCAGAAAGGGTGGTCCGGCATAGGCTACCACTATGTTGTTGACCTTGACGGCACCGTGGAGGCCGGCAGGCCCGAGCGCGAGGCCGGGGCGCACTGCCTGAAGCACAATGCCCACAGTATCGGCGTGGTGTATGTCGGCGGTTTGGCATCCGACGGCAAGACGCCCAAGGACACGCGGACAGCGCGGCAGAAGTCCGCCCTGTCCAAGCTGCTCGCCGGGCTGAAGCGGCGCTATCCCGGTGCGTCCATCCACGGCCACCGTGACTTTTCGGCCAAGTCGTGCCCCAGCTTTGACGCCACCTCCGAGTACAGTGACATCATGTGAGTGCGCCATGATGAAGCCAGGTGCAGCGAGCGTGCTGCTGTCCGCCCTTTGCGTGCTGTCGGGCTGCAAGTCCAAGGGTACGGTGTCGGAGTCGGCCTCGGGCGAGCGTTACGCCTCCGTGCTGGTGTCGGACAGCGTCCATGCCGGCGCAGTCCTGTCGTGCAGCCGGGCCGGCCTGTCGCTATATGACGGCTGGGGGTGCATTGAGTTTGCCGACAGCGGCGGCACGCTCGTCATCGACGGCGGCTCGGTCAGCGCCAAGGGTGTGAGGGCATACCGTCAAGGCATCCGTGCCTCGCGTGCGCGTTCCGCGAGCGTCAGCCTGAGCGAGGACAGCACGGCCACGCGCAGCCGTCGCGAGAGTTCCGCGGAAGCCTGGCGTGCAGCCAGGCAGCAGCCTGAGCGGCAAGGCGTGCAAGCCTTGAGATGGTACCAGCGTGCGGCGTACCGCATCGGCGCCCTTTGCTGCGCCTTGGCCGCCTTGGCCGCCATTGTGCGCCTGAGGCGCAAGCGTTAATGACAGACCACATAACAGAGAGATATGGAGACAATAACCGTAGACGTGTTCAGGGACGACGTTTATGACGAGGTGGCCAAGGCCACGGACTACACCGGCGCGAAGCTCCTTGCCGGCGACCCCGGCGCCCGCGAGCGTCTTCTTGCGACGGACGCCGCCCTTGGCGAGCTCGGCCTTTTCTGGGACGAGAGCGTTACTGCGGCCAACGCGCGCCTGGGCGAGCTGCTCGTGTCGGGTTCGACCAAGGAGGTGAGCGTGCTTCCCGTGACGACCCATTCGGGCGGCGTTCCGGGCGGTGCTGTCGGCCCGGTTCGCCCCGTGCTGTCGAAGGTGGCCTACGAGGCCGTGATAGCGGTGAGCGTGTCGTTTGACAGGTCGCTGGCTGCCAGTGTGCAGTCGTCGCTGCGCAGCTTTTTCGTCGACTCTGTGCTTGGCCGGTGGTACCGCCTGTGCAGCAGCGAGGAGAGTGCCGGCTGCTTCGCCCGTGCCGGCGAGTGGCTTGACTGCGCCGAGCGCCTGCTGTACAGCCGCAAGCCCCCCGGGCGTGTGCAGTGACCCCGGCGCCATGAAATTTAAACATTGTAGAATATGGGAGAGACCAAGAAAGAAGTTACGGTGCGCGTGAGAATCAAGCCCCTGCTGTATGACATAGCCAACGAGACCTACCTGCGCCACCTTTCCCCTCGCGACGGCGAGGACGTCAAGCGTGCGGCCCGCCTCTACGCCTCGGCGGACGCGGGCAACACAGACAAGCTGCTTCGCAGTGTGCAGCGCTGCTTCGCAGCCGTCCGCTGCGCGCTGTCGGAGTACATGGACGGCGGCGTTGCTGAAGCGGACAGCAGCCTTGCGTGCGGCGACGGCGACCTGTCGCTCCGGCTGTCCGTTCCCGGCAACTTCAGCGAGGCCGCGTTGCCGTACCTGTGCGAGAGCGTTCACGACTACCTGAAGAATGCCGCGATAGGCGAGTGGTACCTTGTCACGAACCCCGGTGAGGCGCAGCAGTACCTTGCGCTGTCGGAGAAGAGCCTTTCCGGCGCAGTCAGTGCAGCGTGCAGCCGCAGGAGGCCGGAGCGTCCGGTCCGCCAGTCCCCCAACCCCTAACCATGCCCTATGGACTGCTGTACCGAAGAGAAGAGAGACGGCGCCACGCGGCGCGTGACGCTGTCGTTCCTGCGCTCGGAGCTGGTGTATGACATCAGCAACATTGCGTATGTGGAGAGCCATGTGATGCAGCCCGGCGAGGAGCACGCCCGCCACATGGTTGCCGACGTGTGCGAGGCCGGCAACGCGGACCGGGTGACGAGAGTGCTGGACTTGGGCGTGTCGCTGTGCCGGGAAATGCTCTATCCGTGGTCGAAGAGAGCCATCGCAAAGGCGGAATATGACGACGCGCTGCGTGAGCGCGGCCTGTATCAGATAGAGATGGACGTGCCAGGCGCCCTGTCGCAGACCACGCTCACGCTGCTGGAGAGGCTGATACACGAGTACCTTGTGTGCCGTGGCGTTGCAGACTGGCTGAGCGTGACCAGCCCCGGGAAGAGCGAGGCGTGGTATGCCAAGGCGTCGGAGGCTGAGGGCGAGATAAGGGTGGCGATACACTCGCGCATGTCGCGTCGGCGGATAAGGCAGCACTTCCTGGACTGAGTGTCCGGGCGGTGCCGGCGCTGCGAGAGCGAAAAGAGACAGGGGCCGGGGTGCGTCGCGCATCCCGGCCCCTTTGCTGTCCTGAAACAACCTTACTTAAAAATCACTAACCATGCAGAAAAAATGAAATTCCTATCTGAGCCTGTCCGTGTACCTCGGCCGGAACTGCACGGACACCCCCGAGACACTCTCTCCCGGTGCGAGCGTTGCGACGCCCGCTATGCGGAAGTACTTGTAGGGCGAGCCGCCGAATCCCCGGAGGCAGTGGTCTTTTGACGACCAGACGAGGTGCCAGCCGAGCAGGTCTCGCGAGCCGTAGAGCGCCGTTGCGACATTCCCCCTGCGGAAGAATCCCCGCTGTATGGCGCAGCCGACAGTTTTCAGCACGTCGGGCGCGCCGAGCTTCAGCGGGCGCGTGACGTAAAGGCACCTGGCCGCATCTGCCTTTGGCGCGGAGAAGTTGAGCACGGCATTGCTGTTGTCCACGGCGAGCGCCTCGGGGTAGGAATTGAGGTGCGAGGCGACGGTGGAAAAAATCATGCCCCACTGCTGCGACTTCAGCGAATAGACATAGGCGTAGGTCACCCCCGGTGCATAGACGATGACACGCTGGTGGACATAGTCGTAGAGCATCCGGCACTGCCTGAGGAACTTTGTGAACGGCAGTGTGGGGAGGCACGTGTCGGTAGATGGCTCATGGCCAAGCATGGCATGCAGCCCGGTGAATCCCGGCAACTGCGTAGCGTCAAACGGATATTCGGAGTTGACGGCCTCGGAGATGCACACTGTCTGCGAGCCGGCAATGAGCATAATGCCACGGTCGGTTGGGAAGAGTACCGCGCTGTCGAGCTGCGTGATGCCGTCGGCGTTGATGCAGACGTCGCGCGTGACGGGCTGCCGCGCGGAGTAGGTTCCTGTGGAGGACACCTCGAGCGCCCAGACCCCGTCGGAGCTGAAGGCGTAGAGCGGGAACTGTCCGAACTGTCCCTCGGAGAGCGCCTTGGCAGCGGCGCAGACGCCCATTATCTCGCCTGTGCCTACGGTGTTGATGCCGAGGAGGGGGAAGAAGAACGGGTTGTTGACCTCCGAGGTGTAGACCTTGTTCTGTATGCCGACCGTTCGCTCGGCGGGCTTTGACCATGAGGGGAAGGCCCCTCCGCCCCCGCTGACCGGGTTGTCCCATCCGTTGAAGTAGAAAGCCCCGTTGAGGAAGGCGTGCTGCTCGAGCCTGACCTCGTAGGTGACACGCCAGCCGACGGTGACGACCGCCTTGTATGCGTTGACGTTTGGGTAGAAGAGGAAGATGAAAGGCGCGGCGCCCGCCCCTGACGCCACGGGGTACCTTTCGCCGGAGACCACTATTTCGCGCCCGTCCTGTCTGATGAAGTAGTATATCTGCGCCTCTGCGGTGCCGTCGTGCCATGTCGGGTTGTCCTTGTCGTTTTGCAAGAATGAGACATATCCGTCGGTATGGCAGACCATGGCCCCCGCCGAGTATTCGTCGTAGAGCCTCTTTTTCATGTTCGCGAGGTTGAGCCTTGCGTTGTAGGGGAAGGCATAGCCCGGGATGAGCGTGTCGTGGCTGTCGTAGTCGTCGGTCATGGTCTCGCGCGTGACGAGCGACTGGAGGTAGTCCTCCTTGACGCTGATGGCTGTGCGCTCCGTCTTGAGGTCGCCTACCTTGATGCTGTCGAGGAGGTAGAACTGCGACGTGTTCCTGATGTCCTCCTTGACCTTGTCGGCCGACTTCCCCGGCAGGATGACGCGCGAGATGGGGTAGGTGAAGTCGTTACAGCCAATGCCCCATGTGGCCACGTAGAGGTCGCTGAACGTGGCCTTCTGGTATCTTGCCGGGTATTTGGTTCTGTATTCCTCCCTGCGCTTCTCCACGTCGTCCCATGTTTCATCCTTCAGCTTTTGCACCGCTTCCGCGATTGACGTGTTTTTGCAGACGGCGTATGCCTTGTAGTCGTCCGTGTTTGCGAACCTTTCGCACTTTCCGCTCTGGTCGTAGGTGTAGATGGGCTTCGAGATGAAGATGTCGACGGAGCGCACGATGTCCTGCCAGTCCTCCAGCCGTTCGATGCACTGCTGTGCGGTGACCGCGTAGTCCAGCCTGTGGACCGGCGCCACGACTTGCAGGGTTGCCGAAGTGTAGCTGCCCTCTCCCGAGATGCGTTTCCAGAAGACCGACGGCGTGCATTCCGTCGATGCGACCATCAGCACCGGCGAGGAGTGCATGGTGAGCGTTCCGTCGTAGAGCCTGTATGCGTAGCGCACGAGGAACGGGAAGATGAAGCGTCCCTTGTCAGTGCTCTTCTCCGCGATGAACCTGTTGACCTTTGCGAGCACCTGTTCTGTGACCCTGTTCTTGTTGCTGTCCGAGAATTCGCGAAAGAGGTCACCCTCGCTGATGGAGTCGAAGGAGATGTCGAAAGTCTCCCCCTTTTCAACCTTGCACAGCAGTCCGAACGAGATGGGGCATTCCGGCAGCTTCGCCCCGAGGCTGAGGTATTTCCCCTCCGCGCTTTTCCAGAGGAAGTACCTCATTCCGTCGGCGGTGAGGAAGACGAGCGTGTTTCCGACTGAGGAGACCCCCGTGAATCCGTCTATCCGCCCGAGTGTGCCCGTTGTGACGACAGTGCGGGGCTTTCCGTCCGCCCCCGGGCGTGTCCCGGTTTTCTCGAGCCAGCAGTACGTGCCGTCTTCCTGTTGTGCGATGAAGTGCCTGTATTCCGCCGTGATGTGCATGTAGACACACTTCAGCGCGGGCATTTCCACGTACCTCTGCGTTGTTTCGTCGAGGTGCCAGAGCTGTGCTGGCAGAGCCGTTGACGGTTCGGCGAGCGGCTGTAGCGCGCCGTCTTCGGGCAGCACGTTGACGGCCACGGCAAGCGCGCCGTCCTGGCAGACATAGTCGGACGGCACGGCAGAGAAGCCGCTGTAAGAGATTTCCTGGTTCATAGTGGCATTTTGAAGATGACAGGCAGGCACAGCTCGCCGTTTCTCCTTTCCTCCTTTCCGGCCATGAACGAGGCCCGCTCTGCGTTCACCCCGCACCTGTCGAGCATGAGCCTGGCAAGCGTGACGGAGTTGGCGCAGTAGTTTCGCGAGCCTTTCTTTGTGGGGTGGCACCGGGCGGCGTGCCGTCCGACGGCGCCGTCGTGCCGGGCGGCGAGCAGGTAGCACTCTCCGAGGTGGAAGGCGATGTTGATGCTGTCGCCAGGCCGGAGCGAGAGGAGGCGCACGACCCTTGCCGTGAGGAATATGCGTCCGTTACGGCAGAAGGTGATGTCGGGGCGGCGTGTGCGCTGCAGTAGTTTAATCATGTGTGCAAAGTTAGGGGTTGTTAGTTTGTTTGCGTTTTAAGTTTTGTTAGTCATTGCCTTCTGTTTTCTCTTTCTCTTCCCCGCCCTCCACAATCTTCAGTCCGTGCCTGGCGGCCGTGGCCTCCATGCGCGGCGAGCGTTCGGTGAGGCTGTCGTAGCAGACGGCGAAGGGGTCGTCGGGGTCGGGGAAGTAGTTGCGCCTTTTTATCATGAGGTGCTTCTGCGAGGATGCGTTTGCGCCGAGGCGGCTGAGCCTGACGCGCAGCCTTGTCTTGCGCTCCAGCCCGTAGAGCTCGCGCAGCGTCTCCTTGCGCCACAGCTCCCTGCGCGCCTCCGCCTTTCTCCTCATGAGCTTCCGGTACTCCCGCGGGTTCGTCTCGCGCAGCCGTGTGATGGGGTTGAACCCCTCCGCCCTCTTTCTCCTCGCGGCCTCGAGGCACGCCTCGGACGGTGCCTTTCCGCGCAGCGAGGCGTAGTATCCGCTCTTCTCGCAGATTCTCTTCGTGTCCCTTGCCTGTTCCCGGCGCACGGCCCTCATGTCCTTTTCCAGCCCCATCTCGCGCTTGAACCGCTGGAGGGTGGCGAAAGACAGTCCGAACCATGTGCACATGCGGCGGTTGGAGTGAATGGGGAAGAGCCTGCGGAATTTCTCCCTCAGCTCCCCCTCGAGGTAGTACTCCATCGGCCCGGTGCCGTTGTGGTGCCGCATGGGCGCCTGCCACTTGGCCTTTCCCGCGGGCTTGCGGAATGTTCGTGTGTTGTTGAAGCTCATTGCTATTTCGTCTTCCTTATAAGTTTCTGGCCGTGTTTGCGATACAAGGGGTTTAGCTCCTTGTCAGCGAGCACGGTGCCATAGACCTGCTCGTATGTGAACTCCGGAAACGCATCGGCAATCTGTGGCAATGTCAAGTCGGAGTTTATGAGAACACGCAGTTTGTCCCTATCTATTCCAACGGCTTGCTGCTTGCCAAATTCATAGGCCGCACTCTCTTTCTTTCTTGCCTCTTCCTGCCGCTCGATGAAAGCGGAGCGTTTTATTCCCCATCGGTGTAACCAACGTGCAATCGTATTTCTGTCCACCTTGAAGTTCTCCGCCAAACGCCGCTCGGGCACTCCCCATTTATACTGTTCAATAAGGAGTTTTTTCTGCTCATCGTTCAAGTCCTGTGGTTCGTCTGCAACAGTTCCAAGGGGACGGCCAACCAATACGCCCATCTTGACACGCAAGCGCAGACCCTCTTTCGTTCGTTGGCGTATCATCTGACGCTCTATCTCTGCCGACAAGCCGAAAGCGAAAGCAAGCACCTTGCTCTGTATGTCATTGCCAAGCACAAACTTGTCCTTTACGGTATAGATTACCGCCTTGCGCTCCATGCAGAAATGGAGAATATCCATCACCATGTACAGGTCACGTCCCAATCTACTTATCTCGGAGCAGATAATGACATCGCCTTCGTTGATAAGTTTAAGCAGCGGGCCGAGATTCCGCTTGTCCGGGTCTTTGCCACCGCTGACACCCTCGTCTGTGATGAACTTGTCTATCTGCATGCCATGCTCTTCGGCAAATTTTACCACACCCTGTTTCTGCGAGTTGACATCCTGCTCGTCGGACGACACCCTTAAATATCCGTATATCATAGTAACTTTTTTATAAGTGTTACGCCTTCTTTTCCGTAGTGCTCGAGGATAACATCTTGCACTGACACGCCGTCATTATCTAATTCCGGGTGCCGGCTACCTATCGCCTTGCGAAACTTAGTATAATCAAGAGCTGTCTCGTGTGCATTCGTCAAGAGAGCGTCTAAATACTCGTTCAAATTCAGACTAAAAACCTTGCGGAATCTCTTGGCCGCATTTCTATATTCTATGGACTTAATCATTATGCCCGTGTCCTTTTTCTTTTCGTTTAAATGATATGGTCTTCCCGCCTTTTCATGAACCTGCCCGCCATTCTGAACGGCGCCGTGATGACCGCCCCCACGGCGGAGACGGCGACCGCGACAAGGAGTATGGGACCGTGGCAGAGCAGGGCTATGAGCCTGCGCGTTGTCTTCATTTTCATGGCCGTCTACTTCAAGCGTTCACCCACAGAGAAATTGAAAGCTATTGCCTCTGCCCACAGCTCCAAGAACTGCTTGCCAAAGTATTCTGCCTTTTCTTCTGTGTCAAGGCACAAGCGGAAGCCACTGTACGCAGACGGGTGCGAGGAACGAGAAAGCGCACCCAGACAACCGAAACCCGCAATCGCACCAGTACCCGCAGTAGCAGACAGGAGGCAACCCCTTTGTTTGTCGTTCATGTTGTCAATCTCATTTTGATTGTAGAGCGCAAACCAAGGATACAAGTAAATGCGATTTCCATCAGGGTCGGGATATACCTTAACCTCACCACCCCAAAGAGCCTTGCAAATCAGCTCCAGTTTCATCTGGGCGATAATGTGACTTGGCACGCCAGCCTCTGACAGCGTCTTTTCATCTACGCTTTCGCCCAAAGCCTTGCAAGCATCTTCATAAGAGCGGATGGACTTGTAGTCTTTCAGGCTTGGCTTGCTATCGTCTGCCGGCTCTATATTGCCAAACAGAGCCACAAGCACTTTCCTTGTGCTTTCGTCTGCCACTTCTAAGGCAGCTTTCAGGTTGCTTTCGCTCACCTCAATCTTTTTGTCCATAGTTCAATCTGCTTAATTTATTCTTCAATCTGTTTAATTTATTCTTCAATTTGTTTCATTAAGTTCACTTAAGATACCTCTTCGGCACAAACTTTCTCAGGTGCCGGTAATGCGTCTTCACGAGCCACATCCACGCCTCGAACCGCTGTCCCTCGAAGTCCCTGTACGGCTGCGAGCAGAGCTGGCCCTGGCAGCCCTCTTTCCTGCACCTGATGCAGCATCCGCCACATTCGGAGGACAGGTGGCACATGATGCAGGCCTGTTCCCTGGTCACGCCGTAACTGAAGCCAAGGGTCTGCTCCCTTGGCTGCTTGCGCTCCTTGCCGGCCATATCTCACTTTTCGGTTTGCCCGGCGTCCGGGCTTGCATATCCCGTGAGCTCTTTCGCGAGGCGTACCTGCGGGAAAGCCGGGCGGATGAACGTTATCTGCGCGATGCGCGTGCCCTGCGGGACGGTGAATGCGATGTCGCGGTTGCAGACGGTGACGGTGACGCTCATCGCGGCCCCCGGGTCAATCCTTTCCGCGATGACGTCCGCGTCGAACCTGCGGCGCAGGGCGGTGCAGCTGACGAGCGGTATGCCGAGGAGCCTCTTCACCCTCCGCCCGACGCCCATCCCCGGCATTCCCTCCGCGCTGTTCTCCGCCAGCGGGCCCACGATGGCCGCGACGCCCGCCGGCAGTGACATGGCGAAGCCGAGGCTGACGGCTGTGCGCGCGCGTGCCGGGATGTGCGTGTCCTCCGGCACGGTGAGGTCGTAGCCCGCGGAGAGGTAGCTGTCCTTTTCCGGCGGGGCCGCGCCCGGGGCCTCCGTCTTGATGTACACCTTCGGGGCCGCCTGTGCCCTGGCCCCCGTCTCATTCTCTGTCCTTGTCCTTGTCTTTGTTTCCATAAGCCTTTTCCAGTTGTTCGAATTCCTCTCTGTCTATCTTCCCGATGAGGTCGGTGTGGAGCAGCAGCGCGTTGTACCCCGCGCGGTTGAGCAGGTCGTCGGACGCCAGCTTGCTGTCGATGACCGAGACGGCGAGCTTGCAGTTCGGGTCGTCGCCGAGGCGTATGCCCTCCGCTGCCGTGCGCGCCACGCTGTCGGCGACCTCCCTCCACCACGAGAGGCACGCTGTGAGCCTCCCCGCGGCGAAGTAAGGCGTGAAGTCGAAGCCCGCCCTGCGCCTCGCGTTGTCCATGAGCTGGTCGAAATGCACGCAGGCCAGCTCGGTGAGCGCCCTTGCCGTTTCGACGCGCGCCTTGTCGAGCGTGTCGCCGAGGCCGTGCCTGTCCATCACGGCCTTGATGGAGTAGGTGAGCAGCTGTATGTCCCTTGCGACGGAGGCCTCCACCTCCGAGAGGTAGTCGAGGAACAGCCCGTGCCTGTCGCCGAAGTTCTGCGTGTGCCTCCGCTCGTAGGCGTAGTAGCACCGGAGCGCCTCTTCCGCGCAGTGCTTGATGCGGAACCTGTACCACTTCCGCTTCCTCATGTCGCCGATGCAGTCGAAGATGGCGTTTCCCGCCACCGTGTTGGCCGCCCCCGCGTAGATGTTGACCATGGTGTTGAGCCTGTCGTACTCCGCCATGACCCTTTTCCTGTCAATGCCCAGCGATGCCCTAACCCTCATGTCCGTCGGTGTTAAGTATCCGTTGCACGTAGGTCTCCTTGACGTTTGCGATGAACGTCTGCGCGTCGGCCACGCCGAGCTCGTTGCGCCCGAGGTCGGTCTCCGCCGTGACCCTGAAGACGGCGTGCCCCCCGACGTAGATGTAGATGGCGTTGTCGTCGGCGCGCGTCCCGCATCCGTAGCGGACGACGTCGCGCAGCGCGGCCCTCGCGCTCGCCTCCCTGGCCTTTTTCCGCCAGTCGCTGAATTTTTCAAAAAGTCCCATAGTTCCGTGAATTAGTGTCTGTTGAATTGAATTGAATTTATTTCACTTGGTTGAATTTATTTCACTTGATTGCATTTGCTTCACTTGGTTGCATTTGCTTCACTTGGTTGAGGTATTCCTCGTGCGAGACGTTTAGCGGGCTGTGCCGCTGGAGCCACCTTGTGCGTTCGTGCTGCTGCCGTTCCTGCTGGCGGCGTGCCTCTTCGCGTTCTCGGCAGAACTCGTTAAGCCCCTGCATGATGCTTATCGGGTCGACGCTGCCGTAGAACTTGCAGTAGAGTCCGCGCTTGAACCTCCGGCAGAAGAGCATGAACTCTGCGAGGCTGAGGAATCCGTAGTCGTCGGTGACGAGCTGTATGAGCTGGTCGAGCTGCCTGTCCGTGATTTTGTCCCTGGCCCCGCTGAACTCCGAGAGGTCCGTTATCTGGTAGGCGAGCCATTCCTGCGCCGTTCCGTAGCCGTAGGCCCTGTTGGCGTCCCAGAGAGAGGGTGCGTTTCCGAAGAGGCAGCGTGCGGGCCTCCTTGTGATTTCCATCTGCCTGTCAACGTGGAACGTTTGCAGCAGGCTGTCCCTTGTTGGCCACCTTTGCAGCGTCGCTGTCTGCAATCTGCCTCCACTTTCCGGCGACACTTGCGTAGCCTTGGATGCGCTCGCGCTGCTCTGCGGCCCTCTGGCCGCTGCGACTATTTGCCCAACCGCCTGTGGCTGGTGTCTCTGCTGTGTCATGTTTGAATTCTCCGTTTGTTTGAATCGCTGTTGTTGTCGTTGGTGGTTGGTTGTCGTAGTAGCCGTCCAGCACCTTCGGGAAGTTGTTGGGTCTGAATATCCATTCGAAGCTGGCGACCCATCCGCTGTTTCCCCCTCCGTTGAGGAAGTCGCTCCTCGCCGCCTTCAGGATGACGCGGTAGACGGCGACCGGTCCGTACTCTCTCGCCCTTGCCAGCAGGAACTCCCTGCGCTGCCCCGCTATGCGCTTGATTTTCGGAATCCTTGCGTCCCTCATGGCGCGGTTGAACTGGCTGCATAGCCTCTGGCAGTTGACTTTTTCCCCGCTGTCTTGCGCCTTTTCCGTCGTTTTCTCCGGCGTTTCCGTCGTTTCCAGCGTTTCCCTCGTTTCCAGCTTTTCCGTCGTTTCCCTCGCGCGCTCGCGCGGTAGTGGTGCAGATGGTGCGTCAGAACGAAGTTCTGACATAGAAGAGCCTAAAGGCTCTTCTTGAATATTAATTTCATTTTCATTTTCATTTTCATTTTCTATTTCATTTGGTAACGTTCGTGCACGAACGTGCACGTTCGTGTCGGCAGGAGGCGTTTGCGTTTCATTTGACACTGCTTGCTTTTCTTCCTGTAAATCAGTGCGTTTGCGTTTCTTTTCGCGCTCCTGCGCTATCTGTCTGTTTCGCTCGCATTTCTCCTCGTACTTGACGTAGTTTCGCTCGATGTTCGCCTGTATGGTCTTGAAGAGCGTGCGCATAGACCTGTCCCCGCTTTCGAATTCCTCGCCCCTGTTGGCGTAGGCGAGCAGCGCCTTGAAGATTTCGCCCGTCTCCTCTGCCGTGTAGTCGCGCAGCAGCTCCTCGGTGTCAACAGAGCTGATGGTGAATGCCTTTGGCCTTGCCTTTGCCTTTGCCTTTCCGCTGTCCTTTTGCATGGTGTGTGAATGAATATAAGTTATGCCTTTGTTTTCCGTCAGTCAGACCGTTAATCAGACCTCCTTTATGCGTATGCCATGCACGTGGAGCATGAGCTTCCGCTTGATGATGTACTCTTTTGTTCGGACGCCCTTGGTGTCCTCGACGACAGTCTGCCCGGTTGCCCTGTCGGTGTAGACGAAATCGGCGATGTAGCGGCAGGGGCGCTCGAGGAGGACGCGAGTGGCGCATCCCTTGAAATCCTTGCCACACTCGCCATACTGGGCAGGTATCAACTCATAGGGGACTTGCTCCCGGAGGTCGGTGATAAGTCCGGCACGCTCCATGAGGCGGAGCTGGGCTGCGCGGTAGTGTTCCTTTTTGGAAGCATGACCGCCGACACGCTGATTACCGTACTTATTCCGGCCTTGGAAAGCATATTGTGAGAACTTAGCCATTGCTTGATGTATTAACCTTGTAGCGGAACAAATCCATAATCTTGGTTTCGTCAAGTGTGGCAATCTCGTAGTCCATGACAGAACATTTCATGTGCTCAACTACACAGATGTGAGCGTTGTCAATACTGGAAGCACGGACAATGAAATAAACCGCCTGTTTCTTCTCTTTGCCCGACTTCTCATCAAGCGTGATGAAAACGAGTTTTGCCTTGAACCATTTGTCGGCTTTGGACAACCCCTCTACAATCTCGGAGTAGTTGGTGCGTTTGATGGTGACCACATCAAAATCGCCAGAAATGTACGGTTGCATTTCCTGTGTGATACGTCCCTCAGCCTCTGCAAACGAGCAAGCATCAACAAGGTACAACTCGGTGACTTTCTTTGTCATTCCGTTGTCCGCAGTCTTCTCGTAGCGAACACCACATTCATAGAGTATCATACGGCTGCCTCCTTTCCTGCTTCAGTGTTGAGAACCTTAACCAAGTCCTTGCTAATGCGGAACTTTGCCGACTTGTGGGCAGGGACAGTGATTGCTTCGCCAGTCTTGATGTTGCGTGCAGGACGCTCCTTGCAGTCAATGGGCTGGAACGTGCCGAAGCCACGGATGATAACAGGCTCACCCTTGGCGAGTGTTTCCTTGATTACACGGAGAATGCCGTCAACGGCTTGGAATGTTGTAGAGAGGTGGAGTTTCTCGGAAACCGCAACCTCTTTTGCCAATTCATTTTTTGTCATGATTGAGTTTGATTTTTAATTTGTTTGTTAATTGGGTTATCATGTAAGCACGGCACTTGCATTTCTGCATTGGCAATGCTTCATAAATCTTCGCAGCCTCATCGAGGTAGGAAATGACCTTTTGAAGGTCGGTTTTGCAGAGGTCAGCCATCGTCATGCGGATTAAGGAACAGACTTGCAAGTTCATCGAAGTACATTTCATCCTGCGGAATGTCGTCATCGGTGGCCATAATTTGGTTTGCGATGGACTTCTTCTTGTGGATGATTGCGTAGAGTGTGCGGTCGATAGTGCCACGACCAAGCAGGTAATAACACGTCACGTTGTCCTTTTGCCCTATGCGGTGAGCACGGTCTTCGCACTGGCAACAATCGGCATAGGTCCATGGGAATTCAACGAAAGCCACATTGGAGGAAGCCGTGAGTGTTAGACCGACACCAGCCGCCTTGATGGAACAGACGATGAGTTGCGCCTTGCCAGACTGGAAAGCATCGACAGCCGCCTGTTTCATCATCATGGAGTCGCGCCCAGTGACGGACACAGCCTTGGGGAACGCCCGCTTTATCTCGTCCACAATCTCATGCAGGGAGCAGAAGAGAATGAGCGGTTTGCCGTTGGCGAGGAACGTGCGTGTGAAGTCGATGGCCTGTTTCACTTTACCTTTGGCAGAGAGCGAGCGCAGCGTCATGAACTTGACCAGAGCCTCCATGCGCATTTTGCGCCTGATGTCGATGTCGTCACACTCGGTATATTGGCGCAGATACTCGGCAAGGTCTTGCTCTGCCAGCATATACTCGTCACGGTTGGAAATGTCCACGATGAGGTCGGTGCGCGTCTTGTCGGGAAGCTGGGTGAGCACCTTTGCCTTTTCGCGGCGTATCATGCAGCGCGAGTAGAGTTCGGCAGACAGGCGTTCGAGGTTGCGCGGAGCGTCCTCTTCCTCCTTGTTGCGTCTCTCTTTTGTAATCTCGCCACCGCCAAATTCGGCAAGGAACTTTGCACGTCCCCCAAACTCGGGCAGGCATCCCATGATGGAGAGCTGCGCGATAAGGTCGGCTGGACGATTGACGACAGGCGTACCAGAGAGGAGAATGCGATACTCCTTGCCCTCGGCAATGCCACGCGCGAAGATGGTCTGCTGTGCGGAGGGGTCTTTGACGCGGTGAGACTCGTCAATGATGATGGAACGGAATAGCTTGATGTCGGGCGTGAAAACCACGTCTTTCAGACGGAAACCGCCACGCGAGCCGCCTTTGATGTCCCAAACGAAGTATTTCCGCAGACTTTCGTAATTGACTATCGCCACCTGCTGCATGCCCATCTTGAGGAGATACGGCCATGTGGTCATTACCGCATTGTCGAGGACGAGGGCGTGCTTGTCGGTGAACTTCTCGAACTCACGCTGCCAGTTGATTTTGAGCGAGGACGGGCAGATGACCAGGCAGGGGTAAGCGTTGGCGCAGTCCACGACACCGATGCTTTGGAGCGTCTTGCCAAGCCCCGGCTCGTCACCGATGAGGAAACGGTGCCAGCGCAGCCCGGCAAGGATGCCCTCCTTTTGGTAGTCGTAAGGCTCAACCCGAAGATGATGTCTTAATGTTTCAGCCATACGCATTGAGTTTATGGGTTGAAAGTGTAATGTCGTAGCCTTGGCGAAAAGCCAGTTTACGCAGGTCGGCACAATTCAGATGACAATGGCGAGCCTCTTTGGAACGTGCGTCCATGCCAGAGGAAGAACGCACACCGCCCACCATACCGCCACAAGTGTAGCCATATTGCCCAGACCATACAGCGAAAGGACACATACGTCTTAGGCGTTTAAGCAGACTGACCTGTGCGGTTTGTGATAATATCTTGCTCATAACTATATTCGTTTTCTGTGGTTGAACTTATTGGAGGTTGAAGCACCAGTATTGGAAAGCCAGTTCTTCGTACTTCTCGCGTCCGCGAGTGTAGATGTCGTCACCCCTGTTGATGAACTTCTTGAAGATGCGGCAGTTCTTCTTGCTGATGGCGTAGATGAAATCACGGTCTGAATGGGCAATGTCCATGTACCAAGCACGCGACCTGTCCCAGTCGAAAAAATCAACGGCATTGTCGAACTCCGCCTGTGTGGAGGCAAACGTGGTCTTTAGGTCGCCACCAAAATGGGCGGACGGAAGCCACCAGTCCCACTTGCAGCGTGTGTCAAGGCAGAAACAGAAACCGCCATTGCAAAACTCCTGCTGCTTGTTGACCATGAACCGCTGCGTATCGGACAACTCCAGCACCTTGGCAAGGAAAGGGTCTCTGCGAGCCTCGGCACGGAGTGCACGCTGCATTTCGCGAGCATGGAGGAACTCCTCCTCGGAGCATTGCTCACCGTCAATCGTCATGTGGAGGAAGTCCACACGCGAGGGTTCAGTGATGATGGCATCTACGATAGAGCCGAAGCGAAAAGCCGCCTCACGGTCGCCATACTGCATGTGAGGGTGCAGCAGGTTCTTCAGTTCAGTAAGGTCAGAGTTGCTGACCTCACTGCGCTGATAGTATGCGTCCGGGTTGTTAATCTTCGTCATAGTCATCGTAATCGGGTTCATATTCCACTTCGCCCTCACCACCGCACACCTCACAAGTTTCCATTTCGCCCTTGCAGTAGTGCTGGCCACGAGCGATAGCCTCGTCTTCATCTTCGGGCAGGAGGTTGTAGGTCTGTTCGGTACATTCCATTTCGTTGCCAGTGTTGATATCGTAGGCATGGTAGTGGTAGCCTTTGCCACCACAGGCTGCACACTCGACATAAGTAGGCTCACGTTCATTCCATGGGGCGCGAGGGTCATATTCAGCCCCAGCAGGATAATATCCACTTTCGTACATAGTTACTTGGCTTTAACTTCGTCCTCGTAGGTGATGGACGATGAATTGATAAATTCGGGGTGGTCTTTGTCGTTGGCCACTTTCTCACAGTAGGTAATCTGTTTCTTGAAAGTCTTGGCAAGGTCTTCAACAGACAGGAACTTGCCCTCCTTAGCCCACCAAAACGACACGGCAGCGATGATGCCCTCCGGGTCGTGGAACACCATACGCTTCTTGACGGAAGTCTTTGGCTGATAGCCAGCAGGAGCAACCACGGATTGCTGACCGAAGAGACTGCCCAGTTCGGAAGCCTCGGCTTGCATCTTCTTCTTTGCGGCTTCCTCTTCCTCCTTGCGTTTACGTTCTGTCTCAATGCGCTTTGCCTCGGCTTCTTCGCGTGCTTTCAGTTCAGCAGCCATGCGTGCTTTCTCTTCCTCGTTGGCTTTCTGCATACGTTCAAGTTCGGCTTTCTTAGAGGGAAGAGCGTCCATGATGTTGTCGCGGTAGTCGCCCACCTCAAACTGGTATTGCTTGGCGAACTGCTCCATGAGTTTGAGGGCAATGGACGTGCGCACCTCACGTAGTTTGTCCTGCATGTCGGAAAGTTCGGCAGGTATGCGGACTGTGGAGGGTGTCTTTGTCGCCCAGTCTTGCGGCAGGACAACAGAAAACTCCTTGATGGCACGGCACTGCGCCTCGTAGTTGTCAAGCGTCACATTGGCATTGAGGTCAGTGAGAGCATTGATGGACTGTGCCGTATAGGTGTTGAACGACCGCTTGTAGTCGTCCTCCACTTCCTGCTTGTAGCGGTTGAACGCTTGCTCACGCTGTTGGCGGAGCAACTCTTCCCTGCGTCTGCGCTCCTCCTCTGCACGTTTGCGAGCGGCATAGGCATTGCGAGCCTGTTGTATTTGGTAAGGCACAGAGTCTGTCTTGGTTGGGTCGATGGAGTTTTCCATGCCAGTAAACTCACTGCGTATCTGGTCAAAGAGTTTGGTGATGGCTGAACGGTTGGTGTTCATTTTCTTCACCGTGTTCTTGGCCTTGGTGATATAAGTGGCGCACTGCATATCCAGTTCGTCATTCATTCCATGCTCATTGATTTGTGCAAGGAGACGCTTGCCGTAATCGTTGCAACGCTGGCAAGAGAGCGTGTTGTCTTGATAAATCTGTGGCGCGGACTGCGCTATCATCTGCACATTCTCCTTGCGGACGATGGTCAGGTCTGTTGTCTGTTCACTCATAGCTGTGGTCGTTAAGGGTTAGAATGTGTCGTCCTCGCCGTGGGCCGCAGGGTCAACGGTAACACCTGCCGAAGTGTCGGAGGCAGGGGCAAAAGACTGTTCCTGTGGCTTGACAATCTCGCCAGTAGTAGTGTCCACCTGTTCGCCATCAGCAGTGATGCCGTAGAGGTCGTCATTGATTTCAACATCGTCAACCTGCTGTGACTCCAGCTGCGTGGCACGGCCGACGCGCGCCTTGGGGTAGGCCTTGAACGCGTGCTTGATGCACTTGGCGACGAGGAAGCCGGGGTCAATCTGTCCGCCCTGCGCTGTGTAGAGGTCGTTTGGCTTTCCGTTCTCCCACTGCCTTGTCTGCGGGTTGTACTTGCGGTTCTGGCGTGCGGAGAAGCCCGAGAGCCGCTGCCAGTCCTCTGGAAGCATGACGGCATAGTCGGCAGAGCCATCAGCACGAGTAATCTTCATGAAGCACGCCACGATGCGCCCGGACTGGTGAGGAAGACGGCAGGTATAGTTGACGAACTTCTGCCCATTGCGCTCGCCGAACTCGAAGCTGTCCTCCTCGTAGACGATAACCGGATTGTCGGCGTGGCGTATCTGGCCGCAGCGTGCGCGAAGCACCAGCTCGCCATAGCCGGAGACGGTGAGAACACACTGCGTCTCGTAGCGGTTCTTCTTCTGTCCGCGCTCGTCCATGTAGGCGTCCACGGCGATGGAGCGTGCGAGGAGGTAGGCCTGCGCCCTTGCGCCCGGTTCGAGAGAGAGGCCCGAGATGGCCACGTCAAGGAATGACGTGAAGAGTGAGAAGTGCGTACACTTGGTGCGGATGTCCTCTTTCTCGGCGAGGAGGCGGTTGAAGTAGCGAGACTCTCGCTCGTAGGCCGCTTCGCCCGGCACGCCTGTGGAGGGTGTCCACATGGTGTCGTAAATCTGGATGAACTTGTCGCGCACGTTGCCGTTGCGGACGATTTCTGACGGTTTCAGCTCGTTGAGCGCCTTGACCGTGATTTCCATTTTTCCCATAGTCGTTGTAAATTGAATGTGATTGAATGTGATTAAGTTTTATTCATTATGCGAGAGCCGCAGGGAGGAGTTGAACCTGCCTAATGTCCGACGCCGTTGCCTTTCGTCCGTGCCTATCCGATTAGCACGCTATCTGCGGCAAGTGGCTTGCTATCTGAAATAGTCTTGCTGTGTTCTTTGCAAAAGCCGTAGGTCAGCCGTTCGGTATTCAACTTTTCCGGGTCGCTTGTAGGCTGTCACCTTGCCCTGCTTGCGCCACCGCTCCACGTTACCCCTACCAAACATGGCAAACGCCTTGTTTTGGCTGATGAATTCGGGGTCGTGTGCGTCCTGCTTCAGCATGTGTACCACCGTAGCGGCCACATCATTGAGGAATGTGGAGTATCTGACGCATTTGTCGGAGAAGTTAAGCCAGCCCATTAGTCTTCGTTATCCTTTAATTGCATGGGGTTAGGTGCGTTGTCTGCTTCTTCACACCACTTGAAGATTGCTTTCAGCCATTCGTCCGTTTCTTTCCAGCGAGCAGTAAGGGTAAACATGACGACAAGCAAAATGATTGCAAAAACCTTGTCAAGGACAAAGTGGAGGAGGAACGAGAGTATTGCTTCGTCTTGCTCCTCACCGAAGAGGAACAATGTACCGAAACCGCCAAGTATGGTGATGATGGCAATGCGGAGGATTGAAACTGCTTTTTTCATTTCTTTTCTGATTTTTTGATTGGAATATTTGCACATGGTGGAACAACTGCGTGTTCAACGTAGCGATTGAGCAGGGTGCAGTAACAGCCGTTGAGGGCGTTGTAGGACTGACGGCAAGAGACGCATATCTTGTTGCCATGGCTTAGAAGCATTGAGTGATGCCAAGTTTGGCAAAAGCCTCTCCTTCTGATACTGAGCCGCGCCAAGCATCGAGATAGTCGTTGATGGCTTGGTCGTTGTTGCGGTCGGCCTGTTCGTTGTAGCCGAACTCCTTGCAGAACGCAGACCAACTGATGCGGTCGAGTTCCTCGTCAGAGAGGTGAGTTGTAGTGTTGCAGCTGATGAGGCTTGCAAGGAGGAGTGCGGAGGTGATGATTATCTTCTTCATTGTTGTATGTTAGGAAATTCTTTTTGCTGTGATTGTTCGCTGCGCGCGGTTGGTTGAGGTTGAAAACTTTTTGTCCCACTGCAAACCGAAACTGACACAAATTGATTTGAGATAGCTGGAACGACTAACAGGGACTGTCAGTTCTTCACCAACTGCAAGGTCGGAAAGTTGCCCAAGCAGCGATTTTTTGCGCTGATTTTCAGATGTTTCGTTCATTGTTTTGACATTTATTTATAACTTTATTGTGCAAAATTACACAATTGCTTAGTTTTAGCAAAGCAAATGCTTAACTATTATTACGCAATTAAGATATATTAACAAAACATTTGCGTATGGAAACAATTAACGACCGAATGGAAATGCTTGTGAATGAGCGTTTTAATGGCAATAAGGCGGCATTTGCGAAATCAATAGATATGTCGCCTACAAGTATGTCAAGTTACCTTGGCACAAAACGGCGTAGTAAGCCATCTGTTGATATGGTAGCTAAGATTGTGTTAAATCTTGATGTAGATGCAAGATGGCTGCTTACCGGTGAGGAAACTACACAGCAAAGTGTAAATGCAAATATGCACGGCAATGTGACCGATAGTAACGTGGCAATAGGTAGCAACAATTCTGTTGGCAATGTGTCTGTTGATACAGATGCGGTGTTGGTAGAACGAGTGAGATATTTGGAGGCTTTGCTTGCAGAGAAAGAGAGGCTGATTAAGGTTTACGAGAAGATGATGAAAGGCAAGGTATGAAAAATCTGATATTGGCGTTTTTGATGAGTGTCCCTTTGTTAGCATCGGCAAAAGGACACGAGTGGATTTGTGCTGACCATGCAAAAGATTACTCTTGGTGGCTGTTTGTCTATGATGACATTCAGAAACCAGAGTTAAAATACGGCTATGTCAAAGTTTGGATAAAATGGGAGTATTCGACACCAGAGGCTCAAAAGGAATTTTGCACGCAAGCAGTGGTATCAAAACAGTTATACGAGTTCTCATGCGATTTTACGTCATTCCGTATTTTGCAGGTCGTTGATTATGATAAAAGCAACAAATTAATAAACGATTGTAATATCCCTTCGTCAAGAAGTAATATCATTCCTGAAACAGTAGGAGAGTCAATAGCAGAAACAGCAAAGGAGATACTTAGCAAACAAGAGTAATACTTATGGAACTGAAAGAATTCATAAAGACGGCTTTGACGGACATTGTCACGGCTGTAAAAGAGACACAGGAGAGTGTTAAAGATTTTGCTACTATTGCCCCTATTACAGAGGCTGGCAACAAAGTTACACACGTTAAAACACCCTACGGATACGCTAATATATCAAGCATTGATTTTGATGTGGCGGTTACGACTGAAACAACAGAGGGTGCAGCCAATGGCATAAAAGGAGGAATAACCGTTGCTGGGGTGTTTAGTATTGGTGGAAATGGCAAAGAAGAAACAGCAGAGAAATATCAAAACGTATCAAGGATAAAATTCACCATACCTGCGTTGCTTCCTCACGCATCTTCACTTGATGAAGAAGTAGTGGTAAAAGACGGAGCAAGGCACAGAGGCATCACTCGTCGCGAATTTCAGAATACAAACGACCTGTGATTGCCGTGAATGCATTTTCTGCATAATTGTACGCACAACAACAGGTACTTTCATGTTTCAGATATGCAAACACCAATCGTGTGTACAATCTGCGGTAATGCCAATTTCGTAGGTATTTGAGTATTTTCTTCATGCGGACAAAGTTAATGACAACTAAACTATGAATGATTTTAAGTTTTGGAATACGGACTGCACGGAAGATGATTTCTATGCCGAGTTAAAAGAAGCGGCATGGAACATTCTCCATGAAAACTCAGATATGGACTTGGAGAACTGGAAGACGCTACTCATCGAGCAATACCCGGCAGAGGTGGTGGACGCACTCGGCACAAACCCACCAGAGGTATTTGCAGAGCTTTCCGACTGGTGGGAAAGCATGGGGTATGACGATGGCATCACGGATTTGTGCTACACGTTTCGGGACTGGGCGGAATACTTCGCCACGGAGCGGTCGGTGGAACTCTACGACCTGCTTGTTGAAGCGAAGCTCGAAATAAGGCGTTTAGAGGGCGAAAAATCTTTGAGACGATAAAACCCTCGTCGGAGTATCAGAAACTCGTCAGAGTGGCAAAAGAACGTCAAATTCGGACATTTGCCGCACACGGTTGTAGTGCGAGTGATTTAAGAGAATAAATGCGATTTGTACATAAAAAGTCGTCAAAAATCGGGTTCACTTACAAACATTGCGTAACTCCTTGAATTTACAGCGAGAAAAAACGCGGCGCAGGCGGCGGTCGAAGAATAAGGCGTTAGTCCGTTAAATACAAGGAGTTAGGCTGTAAGCCCCGATAAACAAAGGGGTTTGCAGCCTAAGTTATTTTTAGGCGGTCTGCATATTCTGCACGATAATCATGCAGAATATGCAGGGTAAACTTACAAAAACTTACACAAGAAAGCGAGTGGTAACTTACAAGAACTTACAAACGAAATTACAAAGATAGATTATGGCAACATTCAAACCAGTAGTTAGAACACCACGCAAAGATGGTTTTTATAAAGTTTACATCCGCGTGGTTCACAACATTAAGCCGGGCTACATATCGACCGACAAGGTTGTGACGAAGAAGTGTATTGACAAGAACGGGGACATCAACGACCCGTATGTGAACGAGTATTGCACGAGGCGCATACTGAGGTTCACGGAGTTGCTCAACCGTGTGGACAGCGCAAACTGGACGGTCAGGCAGGTTATCGAGTATGTGACGCAGGAGGACAAGGACTTGTGCTTCTCGGACTATGCACGGCTGCACATCAACCGCATGATTGACAATGGACAGTTGAGGAATGCCAAGAACTACAAGCTGGCACTCCAGCACATGGAGCGGTTTGCAGGTACAACGAGGGTGATGTTCGGGCATCTCACCTCCACTTTCGTGAACTTGTGGGTGCAGTCGTTGGAACAGACGCACAGGGCAAAGGAGATGTACCCAGTGTGCATGAGGCAGGTGTTCCGTGCTGCCGTCAAAGAGTACAACGACTACGACAACGGCATCATCCACATTAAGACGAACCCTTGGGGCAAGGTGAAGATACCGCAGTCTGACCGTACGGCCAAGATTGCCATAAGCCCGGAGGAGTGCCGTGTGTTCTTTGCCGCACCATTGCCGGAAACGAAAATGATAGACCCATTGCCCGAGATTGGCAGGGACGTGGCGAAGATGATACTTTGCTTGGCTGGCATCAACACGGTTGACCTCTTCGAGATGAGGAAAGAGAACTACCGAAACGGCTGCCTTTGCTACAACCGTGCAAAGACGAAAAAGACACGAACCGATGATGCTTACATCGAAATGCGCATTGAGCCAGCCATTCAGCCGTTGGTGGAGAAATACCTTGCCGAGGCTGATGACCCTTACCTATTCCGCTTCCACAAGCGGTTTTGCGACAGCGACTCGTTCAGCGCAGGAGTAAACAACGGCATCAAGCAGATTTGCAAGAGTCTGGGCATACCAAAGGAGAAACAATACAAGGCGTACACGTTTCGCCACACTTGGGGAACGGTGGCGCAGAACGACTGCGGAGCGACCATTGACGAGGTGGCGTTTGCCATGAACCACTCGCATGGGCGCAGCGTCACCAGAGGTTACATCAAGATAGACTTCTCCCCAGCATGGGAACTGAACGCAAAGGTGATTGACTTCATCTTTTTCAGCACGGCAAAGAGCAAGCAGGGAATGGCGCGTGATGTGGAAGAGCGTAAGGACGTGATGTTCCGCATTGCGCCAAAGTACATGATTTATGCGAGGGCGTACTTCCGTGGTGAGGTGCTGGCCGAGGTAAGCGACATCGGCTTCAGCAACATTGATGAAGTGATAGCCCGACTTGCAGCGAAGCTGCCCGACACAATCCCAGACAGGTGTGCCGTGCAGTTTCGCAT
>CALBLK010000052.1 GCA_937895845.1 uncultured Prevotella sp.
TTGTTATCCAACGACTTGCTTTTATACAAAATTAAAAGTCTGCTAATTTAAGGAGACTTGAAACTTCATGCGGAGAAATTCAAGGACAGGTTTGGCTTTCTCCCGGCAACCATCCACGCGGACAAGATCTATCTGAACAAAACAAACCGGACGTACCTGAAAGATGAAGAGATAAAGTCATATTGCAAGCCTCTCGGACGACCATCGAAAGAGTCGAAGACACCGGAGTTCATTGCAAAGATGACCAAGGCTGTCTCAGAAAGAAATGAAATCGAATGCTCTTTCGGTACAGGCAAGAGGATATATCGGGCCAACAACATAAGAGCCAAGTTCCCGGACACCAGCGAATGCTGGACAGGGATGTGTTACTTTGTCAAAAACGTGATGAAGTTCCTTAGGGGACTTTGTCTTGCTCTTTTTAAAATCTTGCTCAATTTTCGATTTTATGGCAACTTGGAGCGAAAAGTTTGCTGCGCTCCAAGTTATGCCTAACATTAATTCAGTGAACACTATTTAGTCATAAAATCAAAGAACTCTTTGGCTGGCAGCGTAAAGCCGCTTAGCCTTTATCTCAAATTTTAACGAACTATTGTTTTATTGTTTCGTCAAGTTATCACTCCAAATTCCGGAAGAGCCAAAAAAAGAGGATGCATCGTTTTGACACACCCTCTTCATGCAAGATACGCATTGTATCACTAATTCATACCGTTAATGTTAGATACAAAAACATTAAATTCTCCAATCTTTATTAGAAGAACAAATAACGATTGTCAACCACTTTTGCCTTTGTATAAAGTTCATTCATGAACCGGCTCATCACCATCTGCATAGCCTGTTGTTGGAGTTGGTTCTCCATAGCCTTAGCATCCCTATAAGCATTAGCACGTTCTCCACGTTTTACGACCTTAAAAAGATAAGCGCCAGCATTTCCTTTCACCAAATGATTACTAAACTGTCCCTGTTTAGTAGCTGCCACAGCTCCACTTAAAGCTGGTTCACTTGCACCTGTAGCTTGAATGAAAGCAGGAGCGCTGAATGTAACCTGATTAACAGAATCAATTCGCATCCCCTTGTTTTTAGCTTCGGCAATAGATTTCACACCTGCATACTTCTCTGAAAGTATTTTAAACTTCTTGTCACGAATCACTTCAGCCTTAAGCACATCCTTCACGTCATCTATATTGCGATAGCCAACAGGATGAATCTTTGTCATTGCAATAACAAGCAAATGATCATTATTGCCACATTCATAAAGTGGAGACAAGCTGCCCTCCTTGGCCTCAAACACCCATTTCAAGGCATCACGGGTACCATGAATTCCGTCAACGAAATGTTCAGAATTGAGCATATCCTTACGTTCTTGCACTTTATAACCATATTTGGCAGCGTTCTTCTCAATCGCTTCAAGCGTTTGATTTTCACTAACAAACTGACTGAACTTGTTATAAGCAGCAGAATAGGTAGCCTTAGAAAAATCAATAGTATGCTTAACAATAGCAGCGACATACTTATCTGTCATAGCCTTACGGGCTGTAACTTGAAGCACGACACATCCTTGAGTAAAAACAAGTTTTTTTATCTCGTTGACCCCCATATTGTTAAGAGACTCCAAATAGTTTTTGGTGTCCGCATCAACAGAAGTGGAACGTTCATACATTGCTGTTGTCAGCCACTGCTTTTGCCCTGTCTGATTGTATTTCTTAGCCAAAACCTCAAAATCAGCACCTCCTTGAAGAGCCAAGTAAATACTGTCAGCACGTTTTTTTGCCAACTCTGCCGTCTCTGCACCAACGTTTATCTGGCGGTATTCAACAGAATCGGGCAGTTGATATTTAGCTATGAGTTTTACAACATTAAGTGTATTGTCTGCAGCTGTTTCAAAAGGCTCAGTTGTTTGCCCTACAGTCATAGAGGTAAGTTTTGCGGCGATGTCCGAAGGAAATGCTTTGTGTGTAACAGCTAGACCCGTATAAGCTATCATAGACTGAGCTTTTCGCACAACAGTTGCAGGGTCCTTTTCCGCTTTCAAGTCAGCAGAAGCCTGTTCCATGTTTTTCATAAGTTCATTGCGGTCAGCCTTTGACGGAAGTACATGGAAGTCGACATACTTGATGTCACGACTTTCTACAAATTGTTCGAACTTTGCCTTCTCCTCATTATATTTGCTCTTAAGTTCACTGTCCTCCACCTTTATTTGATTGTCGTTGATAGACGCATAGGGAGCAGAGGCCAAAAGGATATTGCTTTCAATGTTCTGTCCATCGAGAGCCATCTTTGCAGACACAGGATTTGAGAGCAAACAATTAGCCATAAGGGCTTGGTATTTCATGGCGAGCGTCTGCTGCCTCAATGTTTTCTCAATAAACTTCCAATAAGTATAAATCTTCTGATATTGCTCTGCCACCTGTGGATTCTGCCCATTCTGATTCTTTTTATACTCATCAAGGAATTTGGTAAGCATGGTAACATCGAAGCGTCCTGTCTGCTGGCTGACAAATGGGGACTGGGCCAAAATAGGATTGGTTCCCTCACGCAAAACACTTTGAAGTTCTTCGTCAGTAACAGTAAGGCCAAGTTTGGCGGCTTCATTGCCTATGATTGCGGTGCTAACAAACTGGTTCCAAACCTGATCTTTCAAGCTATTGAGTTCCTCGTCTGTAAAGTTGTCACGTCCCTGCGTGATTTTGATAACCTCCTGGTATTCGTCCACCAGATTTTGGAAATCCTGTACGGAGATTTTCTCCCCCAACACTTCACCCACTTGCTGTCGCTTTTCATTACTTGTGGCTTCACAAGAACGAAACATTTCCTCAGCAATGAATGCGAAGAGACCAAGACCTATAATAATAATCAAAGTCACTCCTCTTTTTCTAATTGTTCCTAATGCTGCCATTACTCTGTTTGTATATTATTATAATTTTAATTTTTCTCTAAGGCCTACCAAGGGCCATAATGCCGACAAAATTACAAAAAATAAGTCAAACGCCGCCATATTTCAATAAAAAAAGCCTTATTGGTTGACATTCAGCTTGACTATCTCTATTTTTGTCATTGTGTTCTTGATGATTTTAAACTCAAACTTTCCAATCCTTACGACCTCGTTCAGTTTAGGAAAACTTTGGTATTCATGAAGGATTAGTCCGCCTACTGTCATATAGGCGTCGCTCTCGGGCAAATCAAGTCCAAACATCTCATTGACACGCTCTATCTCGAGCCGGGCAGACAAGATATATTCCCCACTATCCGTGCGGGTTGCGATGTAGTTGTTACTGTCGTGTTCATCCTCTATCTCGCCAAAAATCTCCTCTACAATATCTTCAAGAGACACCAAGCCACTTGTTCCACCAAACTCATCAACGACAATAGCCAATGTCTTTTTCTGCTGAAGCATGATATGCATCAGCTTGCGAGCTGTCATGGTCTCTGGCACATACGGGATTGCCTGGATATGCTCTTTTCCATGGCCTGGATTTCGAAAGAGTTCTGCGGAATGAACATAGCCCACCACATGGTCTATATCGTCTTGGTAAACAATGATTTTCGAGAATCCGCTATTGATAAACTGGTTGGTTAGCTGTTCATCAGTACAGTTGTTAATATCAACTGCTTCTATCTCCGTACGAGGCACCATGCAGTCACGCACCTTTGTGTCAGAGAAATCCAAGGCATTATGGAATATCTTGACCTCCTCATCTATATCCTCCCCATCAGCGGCATTGTCTATGCTGCTCTGAACAAGATAATCCAAATCCACTTTGGAGAATTCGTGACCTGTCCCTTCTTTGTTTATCTTGATGCCAACAAGACGGAGCAACCCCCGCGAAAGAAATGTGGCAAAACGCGATATTGGATAAAGTACAATGTAGCATACCAAAGCCGGCACAGCAAAAAATGTGAGCAAAGTGTTGGGCGCACTCTTAAAAATGGTTTTGGGAAGGAACTCACCTGTAAAAAGCACGACAAGCGTGGAAAGAATGGTGTCAGCCGTCACGCGCTCACCGTCTCCGAGGGCGCTGAAGAGCGTCTGGTCAAATATTTGTGCAAAAAGAATACCATAAATAACCAGCGCGATGTTGTTGCCAACCAGCATCGTACTAACGAAATTATTAGGATGACGGTAAAAAAAACTGATGGCCCGTTGAGACAGTCCGTTTTTATCCCGGTCCATCTCAGCCAGCATTCTGTTTCCAGAGACAAAAGCAATTTCCATTCCAGAAAAAAACGCTGAGAAAACCATTGTGATCAATAGTCCTACAACAAGTGTTACCATGGCTATCTATATTTTAAAGACTGTGACGGACGTGGTGTGGCTAACGTGCGTATGGGCATGTTGCTTTGTGCAACTGTGTCACCCTGAGCCGTATTTGCAGAAGTGGCGGGACTGTCGTCCATACCCTCCTTTTCGAATGAGCCCTTTGAGTTCGACACTGTATAGCGTGTCATCCGCTCGTCACTGCGGAAACAGGTTCCTTCCAATGTACGTTCGGGAGTGATTACCTGAGATTTCTTGTACGAATACAGCTCATGTGTGAAACCATCCCAAAAAAGCTCTTCGCTGCGGAAAATCAACCCATCCAGGTTTCTTACACGCACACGTCCGCGAAGTTCCCAAAGTTTCTTTTGATCATAATACCACGCACTGTCAGCCTGAACATAAAGTTGTACATGGTATTCCTCATCAAACTGTTCAAGGAAGATTCCCTTAATAAAAGTCCACCGCGAGGGATTCTTCACAGTGTTTACATCCCAGCGCTCCGCCACAACTCTATATTTTACAACTCCAGAGTCTGAGATTAGCGTATTCACACCATAGCTTGTCATCATTGACACAGAGTCACGCTCATGAATAGCCGGAGCAGTGTGCTCATGCATCTCATTGCAAGCCCCAGCAATTATGACAAATCCCAACGGAAACGTACTTTTAAGCAAGCTCATCACCAAATGTCATTTCACTTTCCATTTCATAAACCACCGTTCATTGAAAGTGATTCCTACATTGATACGAAAAGTGTTTTCAGTAATAAGGTCGTTGGCTGAAGCGCGGACCCACTGGCCACTGATATTCAACAATGACCGATTGTTCCATGCATTGATAATGGGAATACCCAATCCCGCACTCAGACTATATTCCTTAGGGCCGTCTTGTCCATTCACTTTAATATAAGGTGTAGCGTATGACGCTCCGAAGCGATAGTGTATACGGTTATAAAAACGGCGGCTGATAGCATTTGGCACCCACTCACCGCCGACCACCACCTTGTGACGGTCACTCAGCAAGCCATCCTTGAGTACATAATCACCTGTAACATCGTCAACCTCCGGCATTTTCTCTGCCCCCCAGTTTTGGAACAGATAATCCACTCCGAGTGTCCATTTCGTTCCATGCTGCCATGCAGCGCCAACAGAAAAGGAGTTAGGCAAGCTGAAAGCATCTGTCACGGTTGGCACTGGGTCACGGGGTGTCGATACGCCAGTCTCCTTGTCAAGGACATTAAAATGCGCCAGCGCGTCAGCCCCAAGTTTGTGTCCGATGCCCCACACTGCACCAACGGTAAGGAGTTCGCCAGCCTTAACTTCTTTTTGCCACTGCACGCCCAAGTCAACCTTGTAACTTGAAATGTTGGTTGTATAGTTGCGTGTCACTGTGTTGACATAGCTGTCGCTGCTCACAACAGACACATACTTGTCGTATGTTCCCCAAAGATAGCCAAGGTTTGCTCCGACTGAAAGCGAGGGCACCACCTGCCATCCCACACCGGCAAAAGCCTGGTGGACTCCACCAGACCCATAGAATGTCTCTGTTGATGTAATGTCGGAATTGCCCACAGGCTTTGGCCCTGTATTATAATTGTAGCCAATATTGCTGTAAGGCAGCACGCCAACTGTCACGCCCAAACATGGTAAAGCTCTGAAGCTGGCCAGCACATACTCAAAATCCGCATTGTTGGCATTCACCTTTTTGCCGCCCTCCGTGAAATTAGTCACCTGCCCAGACAAACCTACATCAAATATCATGGTCAGAGAGTCTATGGCCGAATAAGAGGCGGGATTTTGGTAATTCACCTGGTTGGCGTAGCGCAGGCCCATTGACAAGCCCCCCATCGCACGGTTAAATCCCTGCGACTGGTCTGCAAGCACACCTAAACCATACTGGCTGTATGGAGAATTTGTTCCACTTTGGGCCACCGCAACCTGGGCAAGAGCCAACACCATCAAACTGCTCAGCAATATTTTTTTCATTTAGCCTTTATTTCTTCATTATAAATAAGGACCCGGTTCAACCCCTCGGGCACAATATAATTGTCTGCAAAGATGCATTTTTTTTCCGATATCTGCAAATTTAGATGAACGCCCCCAGTTAAATAAATAAAAAGACCGGGATATTTCTTTTGGTATTCACAGATGTAGCCTTCAATCTCATAGGCTATTCCTTGCATCACGCCACACCTAATCGCGGTCTCGGTGCAATCGCCCAGCTGCGGCATCCGCCCTTTCCGACTCACCAAAGGCAGAGAGTCTGTAAACAGGTTGAGCGCCTTCAGACGGACAGTTGGACCGGGAGAAATGTTGCCACCAAGATAGACCCCACTGGCAGAAACAAAATCATAGGTAATACAAGTGCCCACATCAATGACAAGCACATCGTGACCTCTCTGTTTGCTCCATGCGCCAATGGCAGCCGCCAAGCGGTCCGCCCCCAAAGTTTCCGGGGTCTTGTAACCATTGACTATCGGTATCGGTGTCAGCCCCGATACCAGCTGCATCATCGGAAAAGGCAGTCCGCCGATGGCCTCACGCATTTCCTCTGACAAATCCACTACCGTTGAAAATATCCCCCGGCCAAAAGCATGACGAAGACAAAAAGCCCTGAGCTTGTACTGCTCACCCTCGTCCACCCGCATCTCCTCCAATGGTTTCATTCCGTCGAATGCTACCATCTTAATGCAGGTGTTGCCTATATCTATTGTCAGATTCTTCACTTTTTTCCGCTTACAGGGTGCAAAATTATTGAAAAAAAACGAGATTATACACCGAGAAATAAGAAAAAGAGCGTAATTTTGCATTGTGAAACAATTAACAACAACGGTACGGTATGTTTGGCTCATCCTGTTTTTTGTCTTCACGGTGCTCGCAACGCCCCTCCCCGCACAGGCAGCCAATGTACCTTCAGACTCACTTGAGGTTAGTCTGCTTACATGCTCTCCTTACGAGCAGGAGGTGTACAGCCTTTACGGACACACAGCCATCCGTTGCCATGACTGGCGCAGCGGTGACGACTGGGTGTTTAATTATGGTGTGTTTAATTTCAAAAAGCCGTTTTTCGTTGTACGCTTTATCTTCGGACTTACAGACTATGAGCTGGGCGTGGTTCCATTCGACATCTTCATCAAGGAATACGAAAGGCAGGGACGGCAGGTAACAGAGCAGGTGCTCAACCTCTCCACACTGGAGAAATGGAAGCTCTACCAAGCCCTTGCCAGCAACTACGAAGACCCTTCACGGCGTGAGTACCGTTACAATTATTTCACGGCCAACTGCACAACAAAGGCCCGTGACATCATAACATCATGTGTGGATGGCACCATTGTCTATCCATCCAATTTGGGAAAGGAGCAGTCTTACCGGCAGATGCTCCATGAAATGACTCGGAACCACCGATGGGCGGCACTGGGCAACGACCTCTGTCTGGGAGCAAGGGCTGACATGGCTGTCAAAGGCGAGAATCACCACTTTCTCCCCCACAACCTTATGGAAGACTTTTGCAAGGCAGCCATTGTCAAGGGAAATGCATCACGTCCGCTGGTTGACGTAAACAGGGTGTTGCTCCACCGGCATTCCCAGCAACAAGGAAGTGCCTCCCTGTTTCCCACTCCTACGGCCTGTGCCTTGGCATTATTGACCATCTCGGTAGGTATAGCTCTATTGGAAAAGCGAAAAGACAGGTGCTTTGTCGCTGTAGACATCCTGTATTTCAGTGTCACAGCAACGCTGGGCCTTGTGCTCACACTGCTGCTGTTTTCCCAACACCCCACCACCAGCACCAACCTGCAATGGTTGCTGTTCAATCCCCTCCCCCTGTTCTTTCTTCCGGCACTGGCCAAACAAAGGACTACACGCTTTTGGTCTGTCCAGTTAGGGCTGCTTTTGCTTTTTTTTGCCGGTGCAATGATACAAGACTATGCAGAGGGGACTGAAATAGTGGCATTGTGTTTGCTAACACGGTGCTGGACACATAGAGACAATATTCTCCACCGCTCAAAGAATCAATAGATGAATCATAGGAATATCTCTCTGACCTTTCTGGTTGCGCTGCTCACAACGATGAATGCGCAGAATCAGCAAGCACAGCCACGGTTAGTGGTGTCCATCACCATAGACCAGCTTAGGAGCGACTACCTCGAGGCTTTCACCCCCCTTTATGGGACAGATGGTTTCAGGAAGTTGATGGAGAAAGGACTGGTGTGCACCAACGCCTCTTACCCATTTTCTCCGATTGACCGCGCCTCAGCCATAGCCAGCCTCTCCACCGGCACCACACCTTATTACAATAGCATCGTTGGCAAGCGCTGGCTCAACAGGGAAACACTGCGCCCGGTCTACTGTGTGGAGGATGCAACACAGACAGGCTATCTGACCGACGACCGCACATCGCCAGCCAACCTCTGCGTGTCCACCATTGGCGACGAGCTGAAGATTGCCACCCAAGGCAAAGCCATCGTCTATGCCATAGCTCCATTCAGTGACGAAGCCATCCTCTCGGCAGGCCATGCAGCCGACGGTGCAGCCTGGATTGACGACAACACAGGACGCTGGTGTTCGTCCGGTTACTACAAGCGCAACAGCTCATCGTGGCTCCGCGCCGTGAGCAGCATCATGTCACCGGCATCAATGGTTGACGACATAGTGTGGGACGCTGTCAACCAACTGTCTGGAAATTTCAGTTTCTTCATGAGCGGAGGTATGCAAAAGCCTTTCAAACATAAGTTTACAGGCGACAGCAAGTTTACTTCCTACAAGACAAGCGCACTGATTAACGAGCATATTACCGACATTTCGTTGCGTTGCATCAATGGTACAGGAATGGGTATTGACAATTTTGCCGATCTGCTCTGTGTGACCTATTACGCCGGCAACTTCGAGAACAAGCCAGCCACGGAATGCCAGATGGAGATTCAAGACACCTATGTGAGACTTGACCGTGAGATTGCGCGACTGATTGCAGAGGTAGAGCAGACTGTCGGCAATGGAAGGACGCTCTATATCATTACCAGTACTGGCTATTGCAACGAAGACTGCAAAGACTACTCCGCCTACCGTGTCCCCGGCGGGACATTCTCCATCACCCGCGCAGCAAACCTGCTCAATATGTATATGGGAGCCATTTGGGGACAGGGCAGCTATGTCGAGACCTGCTTTGGCTCACAAATCTATCTTAACCACAAGCTCCTGGAACAGAGGCGCATCAGCATAACCGATGCGACACAGCGGGCGCAGGAACTGGTCAGCCAACTGTCTGGCGTACGTTCTGTCTACACGGCCCTGCAGTTGCAGACCAATGTACAAGAGCAGACTTACAAGGTGCGCAACGGATTTCACCCCGAGCGTAACGGCGACATAGTCATAGAGGTGGCGCCGGGCTGGACCCTGCACAACGAGGACACGCAGGAAAAACAGATTTCACGACTTTCATACATCCCATTTCCAATTTTCATCTATGGGTGTGGCATCACAGAGTCTCGTCTGTCCACACCGGTCAGCGTGACCCAGATTGCTCCCACCATTGCCAAGAGCATCCGGATTAGAGCCCCAAATGCCTGCATAGCAGAACCGCTGTTCTGAATCAGCACCAAATGTCAAAATATTCAATCCAAGAAAAAAAACAAAATAGAACATACAATGAATTTCAACAAACTTCTCAAGTCTCTTTTCGGTGACAAGTCGTCAAGAGACATGAAACTCATCCAGCCGCTGGTAGACAAGATTAAGGCTGCGTCGCCAGAGATAGAGCAGTTAGACAACGACGCCCTGCGCCAGCGCACCCAAGACATCAAGCAGACCATTCAAGACTCAGCCAAAGACCTCAAGGAAAAAATAGCCAAGCTCAAGGGAACCATCGAAGACACCCCCATCGATGAGCGCGAGGACATTTTCAACCAGATAGACAAACTGGAAAAAGAGGTGCTCAACCGCTACGAGCAAGCCCTTGACGAGGCAATGCCACAGGTGTTCGCCATAGTCAAGGAGACAGCCAGGCGCTTTGCGCAAAACGAGGAGACAGTAGTGACCGCAACAGAGTTTGACCGCCAGCTGGCAGCAGACCCTCACAACGACTTCATCACAATTGACGGAGACAAGGCCCTCTACCACAATCACTGGACTGCCGGCGGCAATGACTTGAAGTGGGAAATGGTGCACTATGACGTGCAACTCTTTGGTGGTGTAGTGCTCCACCAGGGCAAGATTGCCGAGATGGCCACCGGCGAAGGTAAGACACTTGTCGCCACCTTGCCGGTCTTCCTCAACGCACTTACCGGAAACGGTGTCCATGTCGTGACTGTCAACGACTATCTGGCCAAGCGCGACTCAGAATGGATGGGTCCGCTCTACGAGTTCCATGGACTGTCTGTTGACTGTATCGACAAGCACCAGCCCAACTCCGACGCCCGACGCCGCGCCTATCAGGCCGACATCACTTTCGGAACCAACAACGAGTTTGGCTTCGACTATCTGAGGGACAACATGGCGCTGTCACCAGCCGACCTCGTCCAGCGTGCCCACAACTACGCCATTGTCGACGAGGTAGACTCCGTGCTGATTGACGATGCGCGCACACCGCTGATCATCTCAGGGCCGGTGCCCAAAGGAGACGACCAAATGTTCGAGGAATACCAGCCTCTGGTTGAACGCCTGGTCGATGTACAGCGCAAGCTGGCCACCCAATATCTGGCCGAGGCCAAGCAGAAGATAGCGGAGGGCAAGCAGAAAAATGACCAGAAACTGGTTGACGAGGGCTTTCTCTCGCTCTACCGTTCCCACAAAGCACTTCCTAAAAACAAGCCACTCATCAAATACCTCTCAGAGGAAGGCATCAAGGCAGGCATGCTCAAGACCGAGGAGATTTACATGGAGAACAACAACCGCCGCATGCCCGAGGCTGTCAAGCCACTATACTTTGTTGTTGACGAGAAACTGAACTCATGCGACCTCACAGACAAAGGCACCGACTGGCTGGCCAAGCAGGTGAACGACAAGGAACTCTTCGTACTGCCTGACATCGCCGCTCAACTCTCTGCGCTGGAGAACGAGACCGGCTTGAGCGACCAAGACCGATTAGACAAGAAAGACGAGCTGCTCAACCACTATGCCGTGCAGAGCGAGCGCGTCCACACACTACAGCAGCTGCTCAAGGCCTACACCATGTTCAACAAGGACGACGAGTATGTCGTGATTGACGGAGAGGTGAAGATTGTAGACGAGCAGACAGGCCGCATCATGGAGGGCCGCCGCTGGAGTGACGGTCTCCACCAAGCCGTAGAAGCCAAGGAGCATGTCAAGGTTGAAGCCGCCACACAGACCTTTGCCACCATCACATTGCAAAACTATTTCCGCATGTACCACAAGCTCGCGGGCATGACGGGTACGGCATCGACCGAGGCCGGAGAGTTCTGGGACATCTACAAGCTCGATGTCGTGGAGATTCCCACCAACCGGCCCGTGCAGCGCAAGGACATGGACGACCGCGTTTACAAGACAGCGCGCGAGAAATACAATGCCGTTATTGATGAAATCATGAAGATGCGCAACAGCGGCCGTCCAACACTGGTGGGCACCACTTCGGTCGAGATATCCGAACTGCTGTCAAAAATGCTTGATATGCGCAAGATCCCTCACCAGGTGCTGAATGCCAAACTTCACCAGAAAGAGGCAGACATCGTGGCCCAGGCTGGCCGGAGCACCATGGGAAAAGTTTGGACTGTTGGCAACGAGGCATACAGTGACCTGGCCCTTGCCAAGGCTGCAGCCAGCAAGAAGGGCGGTGAGGCCGCCATCAAGGAGGAGGAACGCCTGCTTGGCGCAGTGACCATTGCCACTAACATGGCCGGCCGTGGCACCGACATCAAGCTGTCGCCTGAGGTGAAAGCAGCAGGCGGTCTGGCCATCATCGGTACCGAACGCCATGAGAGCCGCCGCGTAGACCGCCAGTTGCGCGGACGTGCCGGCCGCCAGGGCGACCCGGGTTCGTCCGTGTTCTATGTATCTTTGGAAGACAAGCTGATGCGACTGTTTGCCTCTGAGCGCATCGCCAGCGTGATGGACCGTCTCGGTTTCAAGGAAGGCGAGATGATAGAGAGTCCCATCGTGTCGCGAAGCATTGAGAAAGCGCAAAAGAAAGTAGAAGAGAACAACTTTGGCATCCGCAAGCGTCTGCTCGAGTATGACGATGTGATGAACAAGCAGCGCACCGTAATCTATGAGAAGCGTCGCCACGCCCTGATGGGCGAACGCATAGGCATGGATATCACGAACATCATCTGGGACCGCGTTGTCAACATCATTGAGAACAACGACTACGAGGGCTGCAAGGAGGAATTCCTGCACATCCTCGCCATGGAGGTGCCGTTCACTGCCGAACAGTTTGCCAACGAGCATCACGACCAGCTGTCCGAAAGCGCATTCCAGATGGCCATCGAGGTGTTCAAGCGCAAGACCGACCGCATCCAGTCTGTGGCATGGCCCGTCATCCAGCAGGTTTACGAGAACCAAGGCTCGCTGTACGAGCGTATCATGGTGCCACTCACCGATGGCCGCAGGATGTACAACATTCCCTGCAACTTGAAAGAGGCTTACGACACAGGGTGCAAGAGTGTGGTCAAGCAGTTTGAGAAAGTGCTTTTGCTTCACATCATCGATGACTGCTGGAAAGAGAATCTGCGCGAGCTTGACGAGTTGAAGCACAGCGTCCAGAACGCCTCTTACGAGCAGAAGGACCCGCTCCTCATCTTCAAGCTGGAAAGCGTGAAGCTATTTGACAACATGGTGAACAGCATGAACAACCGCATTGTGAGCACACTGATGAGAGCGGCCATTCCAGAAATGCAGCAGTCTCCCGTGAACGAGGCCGCCCCTGAAGAGCGCACACCGAGGAAGCAATACACAGAGACCAAACATAACATGGACGAGGAGCAGCTAAGCGACCCGAGCCAGGCTGCCGCCGCAGCCCGCGACACCCGCGAGCGCCAGCCCCTGTCCCCCGTTATCAAGGACAAACTTCCTGGCCGCAACGACCCCTGCCCATGCGGCAGCGGAAAGAAGTTCAAGAACTGCCATGGCCGCGGGCTGTAAGCACATTGCCATCCGCGAGTAAAACAAGCCCGTTGCAAACAGTCCGAGGCAAACAGCAACCTGCGACGGAACCTGATGACCGATTTGGGATAAAGCATACATTACAGAACACCATCAAGCCCTGACCGCAACGCGGTCAGGGCTTTTCCATTCCACAGCAAACCTGCCACCAAGCCAGCCATCAGGCAAGACAAAACCACATGCCCGTACAGGACGGCCACTTTCGCCACGCCAGACGGCCCATTCTGCGATGTAAAACGGTTCGTTTCGCGTTGCAGAATGGGCCGTCCGGCGTGGCGAAACAAACCGTTCTGGAAACAGCAAAGAAAATAGCGAGACAAAACAGCAACCTGAGGCGGAATCCAATGACTGACCGGCGTTATAAAATGACAGGATAATGAAACTATCAATTGACAGGATAAAGGCTGACAAATATTCACAATTTCAACTGAAATGTTGGCCATGAAGATAATTCTTACTAATTTTGCGAATTAAAAGAACAAAACGAAAGGTTTTCAAGAAAAAGCACCCCGCTTGTCAAGGGGGCCAAATCAACATACAACACATAGCAGCAACATGAAAGTCTTGAAATTTGGCGGGACATCCGTAGGTTCCGTAGAAAGCATCCTTAGCCTGAAGAAAATTGTGGAAAGTCAGCCACAAAAGGTCATCGTAGTTGTAAGCGCGCTTGGCGGCATCACCGACAAGCTCATTGCCACGTCCGAAATGGCCGCAGGAGGAGACGAGCGCTACAAGCAGGAGATGGATGCCATCGCAAACAGACACCATGAGATTGTGAAGGCCATCATCGCCGGTCCGGAGAAACGCGCCAGGCTCACCGCCACCCTTGACGAGCTGCTCAACGAACTGCGCTCCATATATTATGGTGTGTATCTCATCCGCGACCTTAGCGCCAAGACCATGGCTGCCATCGTGAGCTATGGCGAGCGGCTGAGCAGTCACATCGTGGCCACCCTTATAGAGGGTGCAGTGAGGTATGACTCGCGCCTGTTTATCAAGACAGAGCAGAAGCATGGCAAGCACGTGCTTGACAGCGAGTTAACCAACAAACTGGTGAGAGAAGCGTTTGCACTGCCACTGAGGCAGACCGTCATCGTGCCAGGATTCATCAGTGCCGACAAGCACTCGGAGGAGACAACAAACCTGGGACGCGGGGGAAGCGACTACACGGCCTCCATCATTGCAGCCGCGCTCAATGCCGAGGCGCTCGAGATATGGACAGACGTAAACGGATTTATGACTGCCGACCCAAAGGTGATTCACTCAGCCTACCCCATTGCAGAACTGAGCTATGTAGAGGCCATGGAGCTGTGCAACTTCGGCGCAAAGGTTATCTATCCCCCCACCATCTATCCGGTCTGCGTGAAAAACATTCCCATCCGCGTCAAGAACACATTTAACCCGGATGCCACAGGGACTGTCATCAAGGACAAAATAGACGATGACCGCAAGCCCATCAAGGGCATATCAAGCATCAGCGGCACCACACTCATCACGGTGACAGGCCTGTCAATGGTGGGCGTGATTGGGGTCAACCGTCGTATTTTCACCGCCCTGGCCGACAACGGAATCTCGGTATTCATGGTATCCCAGGCCTCCTCGGAAAACTCAACCTCGATCGGAGTGCGCGACGAGGACTCCGCCGAGGCTGTCAACGTACTGAACCACGAGTTTGGCAAAGAGATTGCCACAGGTGCCATGTTCCCCATGCACGCCGAGAGCGGCCTGGCCACAGTCGCCATTGTGGGCGAGAACATGAAGCACACCCCCGGCATAGCCGGCAAGCTGTTTGGCACGCTGGGGCGCAGCGGTATCAGCGTGATTGCCTGTGCGCAGGGCGCATCGGAAACAAACATATCGTTTGTCATTGACTCCAAATACCTGCGAAAGTCTCTCAACGTCCTGCACGACTCGTTTTTTCTGAGCGAGTACAAGGTGCTTAACCTGTTTGTGTGCGGCGTGGGGACAGTGGGCGGCAACCTGCTCGAGCAGCTCAAGGCCCAATACCGGCAACTGATGAAGACCCGCCGGCTCAAGCTCAACGTTGTGGGCATAGCCAGCAGTCACAGGGCGATGTTCAGCCGCGACGGAATTGACCTCGGCAACTACCGGGAGGCCTTGGCTGCATCGGAGCCAAGCGACACCAAAAAGCTGTGCAGCGAGGTGATTGGCATGAACATTTTCAACAGCGTGTTTGTTGACTGCACAGCCAGTGGCGAGGTGGCCACACTCTATCAGACACTGTTGGAGCACAACATCTCAGTGGTTGCAGCCAACAAGGTGGCGGCCTCAAGTGACTACGCGAGCTACATCAGGCTGAAAGAGACCGCCCTGCAAAAGGGTGTCAAGTTTCTGTTCGAGACAAACGTCGGTGCCGGACTTCCCATCATAGGCACCATCAACGACCTTAGAAACTCTGGCGACAAGATTCTGAAGATTGAGGCAGTTCTGAGCGGCACCCTCAACTTCATCTTCAACGAGCTGTCCGCCAGCGTGCCTTTCTCGGAAACCGTAAGGAGGGCCAAGGAACAGGGATACAGCGAACCAGACCCCCGCATTGACCTGAGCGGCAAGGACGTGGTGAGAAAGCTGGTGATTCTCACTCGCGAGGCGGGCTACAAGGTGGAGCAGGACGATGTAGAGAAACACCTGTTTATCCCCGACGAGATGTTCAAGGGAACATTGGAGGACTTTTGGAACAAGCTCCCCACGCTTGACGATGACTTTGAGCGGCGCAGAAAGGTGTTGGAACGGGAGGGGAAACGCTGGCGCTTTGTGGCAGCAATGGACCATGGGAGAACCAAGGTGTCGCTGCAGGAAGTGTCGCAGCACCACCCTTTCTATGGGCTGGAGGGTTCCAACAACATTGTACTGCTCACCACCGAGCGCTACAAGGAGTACCCCATGCTAATCCAAGGCTACGGCGCAGGGGCAAGCGTGACAGCCGCAGGCGTGTTTGCCAACATCATGTCAATAGCCAACATCTAATGATTTCTTCGAACACTTGACTATGAAACATCTGATAATCCTGGGCGACGGAATGGCTGACCACCCTGTTGCACGGCTAGGTGGAAAAACACCGCTCCAGTATACCAGGCCCGAGTTTATGAACAAGCTGGCCCGTTTAGGCCGGTCTGGGCGTTTGCTCACAGTGCCCAACGGGTTCAGTCCTGGAAGCGAGGTAGCTAACACTGCTATCCTGGGGTATGACCTCAACAAAGTGTATGAGGGACGCGGACCGCTCGAAGCTGCTAGCATAGGCTACGACATGGAGCCTGGCGACATGGCCATCAGGTGCAACATTGTCACGCTCGACAACGGACGCATTATAAATCATCACGGCGGCCATTTGGCCACCGACGAGGGGGATGTTCTGATAAAGTACCTTGACAAGCATTTGGGCGATGAGCGAGTCCACTTCATCACTGGCATACAGTACCGTCACCTGCTCATCATCAAGGGAGGCAGCAAGCATATCGTGTGTGCCCCGCCACATGACCACCCAGACGAGCAGTGGAAACCGCTTCTTGTCAGGGCGGAGGAGAACGCCCCCGTGGAAGCCGGGCGAATGACAGCACAGGAGACCGCCAGCTTGTTGAACAGACTGATTGTCAGCTCGCAGGAGCTTCTGTCCAAGCACCCTTTCAACCAAGGCCGGGCGACAAAGGCCAACAGTATCTGGCCATGGAGCGGCGGATACCGTCCACGCATGAAGACCTTGCAGGAGATGTATCCACAGGTGAGACGAGGGGCTGTCATTTCAGCAGTAGACCTCATCAGAGGCATCGGCAAGTATGCCGGCCTTGACAGAATTGTCGTTGACGGCATGACAGGTTTGGCCAACACAGACTACGAGGGCAAAGCACAGGCCGCCATCAAGGCCCTGCAAGGCGACTATGACTTTGTTTTCCTGCACATCGAGGCCAGCGATGAGGCTGGCCATGACGGAGACTTAGACCTCAAGCTCAAGACCATTGACTATCTGGACCGCCGCATAGTCAGGCCCATCTACGAGGAGACAAGCAGGTGGACTGACAACCCGGTGAGCATTGCCATCCTGCCAGACCACCCCACCCCTGTGGAAATAAGGACACATGTGGCAGAGCCTGTGCCTTTCCTCGTCTGGCATCCGGGCATCAGCCCAGACCATGTGCAGTACTATGACGAGCAGAGCTGCACCAACGGCGGATACGGTCTGCTCAGATTCCACGAGTTTATGGACACCTTCATGGCACAATAACAACCCGACTTTTCAATTTCTCATGAACTATTACAGCACCAACAAACAGGCGCCTTTGGCCACGCTCCACAAAGCAGTGGTCAAAGGTTTGGCCGAAGACCGCGGACTTTATATGCCCGAGCACATCAAACATTTGGACAAGGGCTTTTTCGACCGCATAGGACAACTGTCATTCCAGGAGACGGCCTACGCAGTGGCGGATGCCTTTTTCGGCGAGGATGTCGAGGCTGACGCGCTCAGAAAAATTGTATACGACACCCTTTCGTTTGACTGCCCGGTCAAGCCTGTGACCGACAACATTTACAGTTTAGAGCTGTTTCACGGCCCTACCCTTGCTTTCAAGGATGTAGGCGCCCGCTTCATGGCCCGCCTCTTGCAGTACTTCATTCGCCAGGATGGGCTGCACGAACAGGTCAACGTGCTTGTGGCGACCAGCGGCGATACCGGCTCGGCCGTAGCCAACGGCTTTCTTGGCGTCGAGGGCATTCACGTCTATGTACTCTATCCCAAGGGCAAAGTGAGCCACATCCAGGAGAGCCAGTTCACCACGCTGGGCCAGAACATCACGGCCATAGAGGTAGACGGCACCTTTGACGACTGCCAAGCACTGGTGAAGAGTGCCTTTATGGACAAGGAACTGAACAGCAGCATGAAGCTCACCTCGGCCAACTCTATCAATGTGGCGCGTTTCCTGCCCCAAGCATTCTACTATTTCTACGCCTATTCACAAATGAAAGCCATGGGCAAAGCCAACCAACTGGTGGTTTGCGTGCCCAGCGGAAACTTTGGCAATATCACAGCAGCACTCTTCGGACATGCCATGGGGCTGCCCATCAAGCGGTTCATCGCAGCCAATAACGCCAACGACATCTTTTACCAATACTTAAAGACAGGCAACTATACCCCTAAGGCCAGCAGACAGACCATAGCAAACGCCATGGATGTTGGCGCGCCAAGCAACTTTGCCCGCATACTCGACCTCTACAAGAACAGTCACAGACAGATTGCATCACTCATCAGCGGTGCCACCTACACTGACGACCAAATCATAAAGGCCATGGCAGACTGTTACCAACAGCATGGTTACATCCTTGACCCCCACGGAGCTTGTGGCTACCAAGCACTTGCAGACCAGCTCAAGCAGGGTGAGACCGGCGTGTTCTGCGAGACGGCCCATCCGGCAAAGTTCAACGAGACAGTGGAAAAGGCCACCCATGCCGATGTGCCAATCCCCGGACGGTTAGCTGCTTTCATGAAGGGGAAAAAGCAGAGTGTGCCGATGAGGCGTGATTTCGAATCATTCAAACTATGGCTGCTCGGCAGTCAAGCCCAAGCCGGGCACCCGACCGAAACAGGCGGTTCAGTGTAAGAAAAGCCTTTCTTTCCAACTCTTATCCGCCTCCAAAGTTTCGGATTTAGATTTCAAGCCGTTTGAGCATACGCTCCAAGTGCGGACAACCTCTTGTCATTCTCAATTGGAACGGTTCGGACAAAAAGCAGACGTGAGCATCCTAAGACCGCAGGAAGAAATTTGTGGCATCGCTCGGCATCCTCCAGTCGCCTCGCGGACTGAGACTGACACTCCCAACCTTTGGTCCGTCGGGCAGACAAGACCGCTTGAACTGCTGGGACACAAAGCGATGAAAGAAATTCTTGAGCCAGTGCGCAACAGTGTCGGCATCGTAAACCCCCGCATGGGGATGTGTGCCATTGAAAGCACGCTCCGCCAGCAACTGGATTTTCTCAGGCTTAAACCCAAAGCGCAGATAGTTATAAAGAAAGAAATCATGCAGCTCATAGGGTCCGACCAAGTCTTCGGTCTTCTGCTTGATTTGCCCCGCCTTGTCTGCGGGAATCAGCTCTGGACTGATTGGCGTGTCAATGATGTCAAGCAAAGTGGCCTTTGACAACTTGTCCACCTTATAGAGAGCCATATAACGCACCAAGTAGCGAATAAGCGTTTTGGGCACCCCCGCGTTTACACCATACATAGACATATGGTCTCCATTGTAGGTAGCCCATCCCAGAGCCAATTCGCTAAGGTCACCTGTGCCTATCACCAGCCCCCCCACCTGGTTAGCCACATCCATCAATATCTGAGTGCGCTCACGGGCCTGGCAATTCTCGTAAGTCACGTCATGCACAGCACTGTCATGTCCAATATCCTGAAAATGCTGCATGACACTTGTACTTATGTTTATTTCTCGCGCTGCGACCCCAAGGGTGTGCATCAGGGAAACCGCATTGTCATGGGTGCGGTCTGTGGTACCGAAGCCAGGCATTGTAATACCTATGATTCCTTTACGGTCTGCACCCAGCACATCAAAGGCACGCACACAGACAAGAAGTGCCAACGTTGAGTCAAGCCCCCCACTGATGCCAACCACCACACGCTTGCAATGTGTGTGGGCAAGCCGCTTGGCCAGTCCCAATGTCTGTATACTCAATATCTCCTCACAGGCATTCTCCATATCCGACGAATTAGGAATAAACGGCCATGGATTGACATCTCGTCTCAAGACAAAGGGCACATTGGATTCTGTTGACCCTGTATGCACTGTATGCGCCTGAGCACCCCTCATGGAGGCAGAAAAAGTCGTATTTGCCCTGCGCTCGGCCTGAATCCGCTCGATGTCAATCTGAGCGACAACTAACTGTGGGCTTAACGAGAAACGCTTGGAGTCAGCCAGAAGACGCCCATTCTCATAAACCATGGCGTTGCCGCCATAAACAACATCCTGAGTGCTCTCACCAAAACCACAGCTGGAATAGACGTAAGCACATATTGTTCGCGCACTTTGACTGGAGAGAAGCTGTTTGAGATAGGTATGCTTGCCTATCAGCTCATCGGTAGCCGACAGGTTGACAATCACATTGGCACCGGCCAGCGCGAGCGCTGTACTGGGAGGATTGGGCGCCCAGACATCCTCACACAATTCTACCCCAACTTTCACCCCGGATGGTGTTACAAACAATGTTCTCTCAGCAGAAAGAATTACCTCGCGGCCCGCCAACATCACCGTTTGGCAAGCTATGTCGCAAGCAGGGGCGAACCAGCGCCGTTCATAAAACTCGCCATAGTTAGGCAAATAGCTTTTGGGGATGACCCCACAAATATTGCCATGCTGGACCACCACAGCACAGTTTACAAGCTGGCTACCTGTCCGCACGGGCATGCCAACCACAATCATCAACGCATACTGGCGTGAAAAGTCAACCAAACGTGCAAGCGCTTCATCGGCACTTTCAAGCAACTGCTGACTGCGAAACAAGTCCTGACAAGAGTAGCCCGTGATTCCAAGCTCAGGGAAAACCGCGATTTCCGCTCCCTGAAGGCTGGCTTCTGCCACCAGCCGCTCGGTTTCACGCTCGTTAAAGTATGCATCAGCCACCCGCACCGCTGGTACTGCCGCTGCAACGGTCATCAATCCGTATCTCATATTCTTACCTCCGTTGCCCCATATCCATATTCTTGGAAAGAGGCGTCTTGATATGTGTATTGCTTATAGCGGTAACGCATCTCGTTCACTATCGCGTGGCGAAGCACCCCCTCGCCTTTGCCATGAATGAAGACAATGCGTGTGCCTTTCTTCTTGGCATACTGAGACAGTGTTTTTCTGAAAGTTTCCATCTGATAGTTCAAAATGTCAGCGGAAGAAAGCCCCGCCGTTGTCTCCAATAACTCACTTGCATGCAAATCGACGACAACAGGGCTGTCTTTGCTGCTACTCGCTCTCTCGGAGTCCTTTCTGGCCGGCTTGGTGTCAAGAATCCTTTTCTGGGCCATTCCCCGTTTAAGCAACTTGGCATCAACCACAAGAGGGCGCGCCACCTTGTCGCTTTCAACAATCGTATAGACAAGGGCATTCTGTTCAAAAAAATCATTGACTGCAAAGGTGTGCAGCTTATAGAATTTAACAGTGTCAACACGCAGCTGGACGTCAACAGTGGGCTTGAACAAAAATGTCTTTTTCCGCTTATAAGCGCTCAGCTGCACTCCTACCCGCCCCCATTCGTTGAGTTCTTCACGGCCAAGTTCACCGATAAACATCTTTGTATTAGGCTCCGCGACACCTGCGGCACGCAGTTTCCACCCATTCCCTTCAGCTGTTGTAACAGTGAAGCTCATTTCATAGTTACAGTCATTGATGAAATAAACTTCAAAACGCGTCGATGACAATTGTAAAGTGTCAAGGGGTACAAAAGCCACATAGGCAGACAGTGCTTCACCGCCGCTGCGTTCATAGTCTGCCACATTATGCCCGACGATATCCTTATGGAGAACAGCGGCAGTGCCGCCCTTCTGCGCTTTTCTTTTCTCATCGTCAGACCTTTCATTCGTTACATTCTGACGCTCATCACGGTTGTCTTCCACAACAATGACATCATTCAATGCCACAGGTACCTGAAACCCATCCTCGTCTTTGACAAGGACAACATTTTTCGAGGGGAAGCCAGCTACCCTGCCACCGCCAACCTCATTCAAGAATCTTACAAAATCGCCGACTTTCATCGTTTAAAATAAAAAGGGATTAAACACATATAAAAACTCCGGATTGATTATGGAATCAGAAGTGAACTGTCTCCATAGCTGAGAAAACGGAAGCCATGGGCTAACGCATAGTCGTAAATTTTCCGCCAGTCCCCGTTGACAAACGCACTCACCAATAGAAGAAGGGTGCTCTGAGGCTGATGAAAATTAGTAACTAACATTTTCACAACCTTATAGTCATAGCCTGGAGCAATGATTATCTGCGTACTGGCATTCAAAGATTTCAAGCCATTACAGTCCAAATAGTCAACAACAGCCTGAAGTGCCTGGACAGGCGTTGGCAACAACGATGGTGCGCCTTGGGCCTCATAAGGTTCCCACTGTCCGACGCGCAGATTCTGCTCTTGGATGTTGGGTGTCTTCAACAGTTTACACCCTATATAATAAAGACTTTCAAGCGTTCTCACGCTTGTTGTCCCCACGGCAATGGCCTGGGCTTGATGAGCGACAAGCCGGGCCACTGTCTTTCGCTCGACACAAAAGAATTCGGTGTGCATGGTATGCCCCTCTATTCTCTCACTCTTTACAGGCTTGAACGTCCCTGCGCCCACATGAAGAGTAAGTTCTTCACGTTCTATGCCATGCGCATCAAGGTCGGCCAGTACTTCGTCCGTAAAATGCAGTCCGGCCGTAGGGGCGGCCACACTCCCCTTTATCTTTGAATAAACAGTCTGATAAGCGGTTTTGTCACTTTCCTCTGTCTTACGATTCAGGTAGGGAGGAATGGGCAGTTCGCCAGTAGCATCAAGCACATCAGCCAATGTGACTTCAGTGTCATCCCAGTCAAGAGCTATCCGGTGAGATGTTGGCATCTCCTCAATCCGCAGGGCTGTCACAGTAACAACCCTGCTCCCCACCTGTATCTGCTTGGACAAACGGCCCTCTTTCCATTTCTTCAGATTTCCAACCAGGCAAAACCACTCGCAATGCCCACGACTTACAAACATCTGTTCGTAGTCTGCAGGCATAGCCGGCTCTAACAAGAAAATCTCAATGAGCGCACCGGTATCCTTTCTGAAATGAAGGCGAGCCTGTATCACCTTTGTGTTGTTAAAAACCATCAGAGATCCCCTGGGAAGATAGTCAGGCAGATGAAAAAAGATATCCTCACTAACCTCACCATGACGGTAGACAAGCAACTTGGAAAGGTCTCGCTCCTTAATGGGGAACTTGGCGATTCTGTCATCTGGCAATGGATAGTTATAGTCACTGATACTAATTTTTTTGGTGTCCATCATTTTATCTTTTTGCTTCATGATCACGCTGTCCCTGTGGAATCTACTCGCCAAAAGAGAGGTGGGCCAGCCGTTCGCGCAGGTGATCAGCCTCTGACTGGCGAATAGACAGCGTTATTTCACATGTGTTATCAAATTTCTGGCTGACAATTCGCGGCTGCATCTCCTTAACGACACGCATCACATCATTCATCATCACATACGCGAACCTGTAAGTGACTGTGCTCTCAACCTGCCTCACTTCAAACTTGCAATGGCTAATGGCATCGGCCGCCGCCGTTCTATAAGCAACAATCAGCCCTCCTGTGCCTAAGTTGACACCTCCATAATAACGCACCACAATGACCAGGATATCAGTCAGCCCATTGCTGTTTATTTGCCCAAGAATGGGCTTGCCAGCAGTACTGCTTGGCTCGCCGTCATCATTAGCGCGGAATTCGTCACGCTGAGCCCCAAGCATATAGGCATAACAAACATGGCGGGCATCAAAGAATTTCTTTTGGTACCGTTCAACAAGAGCACGAGCCTCGTCAACCGTGGTCACATGATGAGCAAAGGCAAGGAACTTGCTCCTTTTCTCGGAGTAAAATCCCTCGCCTACCTGCGCTGTTATCGTTTTATACTCGTCCGATTTCATTCCAATTTATGAATGACAAGTCCTGAACGTAATTTCGGTTCGAACCATGTAGCCTTTGGAGGCATTATCTTACCGCTATCAGCTATATCCATAATCTGCTGCATGGATACTGGATAAAGTGCCAGAGCCAATTTCATCTCGCCACTGTCCACGCGGCGCTTGAGTTCGTCCAAGCCACGCAAGCCGCCCACAAAATCTATCCGGTCACTACTGCGAAGGTCTTTTATTCCTAAAATATCATCAAGAATCAGCCGGCTGGAAATATCCACGTCAAGCACACCTATCGGATCTGTATCGTCAAATGTTCCAGGCCGCGCTTCAAGGCAATACCATTTCCCCTCAAGATAGATGGAAAATTCATGGAGCTTGGTCGGCTTATAAATGTCTGTACCCTTACAGGTAACTACAAAATTCTTTGACAATGCATTAAGAAAAGACTCAGGGCTTAGCCCATTAAGGTCTTTAATAACCCGGTTATAATCAAGAATGGTTAGCTGGGACGCTTGAAAGCAGACTGCCATAAAGTAATTATATTCCTCTTTTCCTGTATGGCTAGGATTATTCCTGGCTTTTTCCGCCCCTACAAGAGCTGCGGCAGCAGACCGGTGATGTCCATCTGCTATATAAAGTGATGGTATCTTGGCAAACTCATCGGTAACAAGCTTGATATCCCCTGCATCGTCAATTACCCAGAACTGGTGTCGAAAGCCATCGACAGGAGCTACAAAATCATACTCAGGCTCT
>CALBLK010000053.1 GCA_937895845.1 uncultured Prevotella sp.
GCGCATGGAGGCCACGGCCGCCAGGCACGGACTGAAGATTGTGGAGGGCGGGGAGGAGGAGACAGCCACAGCAAGCATTGAACCATAAACTGACAAGGCCCGCCGTCCGCCACAGGCCGGAATCTCGCAAAGACAACAAACCGTCAGCGGGCGGCGGCCTTAAAAAAAAAGACTGAAAGCCCATGTACATCACAAAATGGATTGAGGGGGAGCAGAACCTCCACGACTTCTGCATGAAAAGGTTTAAGGAGACCCCGCGCTTCAGGGGGACATACGGCCAGGCGGGCCCGGCCCATGTGTCCCTTGTCTACAAGTGGCGGGAGGACAAGCGGAAATACACGGACATGTACCTGCTCTTCATGGAGCACCGGAAAGGCACCGTAGGCTATATATCGGACATTCAACACCAGACATATGAAGAAATCAGAGCTAATAATGATTCTCTCCTCATCAGATGAGGAGGAGGTGTTCATCAAGACCGGGGACAACCGGCTTGAGGACATAGAGACGGAGCACATAGAGGAGAGTTTTGACGGCTTCGACACCGTATATCCTGCGGCGATAGCGTTAAAGGCCGCTAAAGCGGAAGGCGACGAATAACAAAAAAAAACAAGACGATGAAAGAAGAAAGCAAGAGGCCCGACAGTGGGAGGGGCGCGGGGCAGGCCCCGAAAATCAAGGCGGACGAGTGCCTCCGAATCAGCGTGCATTGCAGGGACGCCGCCGAGAGGGCCCTGCTGTTCGCCCGGCTCACGGACGAGGGCTACAGATGTCTGATGGCATGAGGCAGTATGGTGTTCCATACATGGGGAGCAAAAACGGCATCGCCGAAAAGGTCATTGCGAGCTTCCCAAAAGCGGGGCATTTCTACGACGTCTTCGCGGGAGGCTGTGCCATCACACACGCCACCCTGCTCCTCGGCGGGTACCGGCACTACCATGCCAACGACCTCGACGGGGCGGGGCTGCGCCTTTTCCTCGCCGCCGTGCGCGGCGAATACAGGGACGAGCAACGCTGGATAAGCAGAGAGGATTTTGAAAGGCTGAAAGGGAGCGACCCCTACGTAAGGCTGTGCTGGTCGTTCGGCAACAAGGCAAGCAACTACCTGTATTCGCAAGAGATAGAGCCGTGGAAGCGCGCCCTCCACCATGCGAGGGTGCTCGGTGACTGCTCCCTGTTCAGGCAGATGGGGATAGGTACCGACGGCAGCCGAGCCGACATCATCACGCACGAGGACGAATACAGACGGCTGTACATCCGCTGGTGGCTGTCACAGCAGAAATACACGCGGGATGAGCTTGACAGGCTTATCGAAAGGTGCGAGGGTGACATCAAGGTGCAGGAGGAAGAGCTGCGCCGATACCTGCTTGGCGCCTTGAAGGCCTCCGGGCTTACGCAGAGGGAGGTCGGGAGGCGGCTCGGCACGCAGATGGAGGGCCACTATTTCGGCAGGTCACAATGGTCGTTTCCGACCGAGGAGCATTACCGGAGGATGCAGGCATTCATGCCACTGCTTGACAAGGACTACAACGAGGTCGTCGGGCTGCATGAATTGCGGCAAAGGCTGCAAAGGCTGCAAAGGCTGCAAGGCCTGCAAAGCCTGCAAGGCCTGCAAAGCCTGCAAAGCCTGCAAAGGCTGCAAAGGCTGGACAGCCTGCAAAGGCTGCAAGGCCTGGAAACGACTTTCAAGGACTACCGCCGGCTGGAGATTGAACCCGACAGCGTCATCTACTGCGACCCTCCGTATAAAGGGACGGCGGGTTACGGAGACAAAGGGACAGAGACGGCGGCGTTCGACCATGGGGACTTCTACCGCTGGTGCCTCGGGCAGGAGGGCCTTGTCATCATTTCAGAGTATGGCATGCCAAAGGCCGACTTCGCCTGTGTAGGGGCCGTAAGAAAGGCCTCGCTGCTAAGCGGCAAGGGAAGCTCCACAGCAGTGGAGAGGCTCTTTGTGCCGAGGGCGCAGCTCGGGCGTTACGCCGAGGCCCTGAGGCGCACGAGGGTGACGACACTGTGGCCGACACTGTGGTGAAAAACAACGGATAAACAAGAGTGAAACGATGAAAGAGCTGGGCATAGACATTGAGACATACAGCAGCAACGACCTGGCAGAGTGCGGGGTCTACAGATACGTGGAGGCCGGGGACTTTGCCGTGCTGCTCTTCGCATACAGTGCGGACGGCGGCCCGGTGAGGTGCGTGGACCTCGCGCGCGGCGAGGAGCTGCCACCGGGGATAAGGGCCGCACTGACCGACCCCGGTGTGATAAAGACCGCCTACAATGCCACCTTCGAGCGCATCTGCCTGGGGGCCTACCTCGGGGTGGACGGCCGGCTGGACCCGCGCCAGTGGCGGTGCACGATGGTGCGCGCCGCCCGAATGGGCTTCCCGCTCTCGCTGGCCCAGTGCGGCGAGGCGCTCAAGCTGGAGGACGGGAAGATGAGCGAGGGCAGGGCCCTCATCAGGTACTTCAGCGTCCCGAACAGGCAGACGAGGGGCGGGGTGACAACGTACATACGGCACATGCCGGACGACGCGCCCGAGAAGTGGGAGACGTTCAAGAGGTACAACATACGCGACGTGGAGGTGGAGCAGGCCATCCTGCGAAAGGTCAGGAGGCTGGAGGTCCCGGACTTTGACGAGAGGCTGTACGAGGCAGACCAGCGCATCAACGACCGCGGCGTGATGATAGACCGCGCACTCGTTGACAACGCCGCGAGGTTTGACGCGGACTACAAGGGGGAGCTGCTCGCGGAGGCCGGGAGGCTCACAGGGCTTGACAACCCGAACAGCCCCGCGCAAATCAAGCGGTTCATCGCGGAGAGCACCGGGTTCACCGTTGACAGCCTCAGCAAGAAGAACATGGACGACTACGAGGCGCAGTTCAAGTACTGGCCGAAGGTGCGGAAAGTGCTGGCCCTGCGCAGGGAGCTTGGCAAGACCTCAAACAAAAAATACGAGGCCATGCAGAAATGCGTCTGCAAGGACGGACGCGTGCACGGCCTCCTGCAATTCTACGGCGCGACGCGCACGGGCAGGTGGGCGGGGCGGCTGGTGCAGCTGCAGAACCTCCCGCAGAACCACATGGAGGGCCTGGACGACGCGCGCTACCTGGTGAGGCGGGGTGACCTGGACGAGTTCGAGATGAACTACGGCAACGTCACCCAGGTGCTCAGCGAGCTGATACGCACCGCGTTCATAGCGAGACCCGGCCGTGTGTTCCACGTCTGCGACTTTTCGGCCATCGAGGCGCGCGTCATCGCGTGGATAGCCGGGGAGACATGGGTGCTGGACGCCTTCAGGGCGGGGCACGACATCTACTGCGAGACGGCGAGCAAGATGTTCGGCGTGCCCGTGCGGAAGCACGGCGTGAACGGGGAGCTGCGCGCGAAAGGCAAGGTGGCCGTGCTGGGCCTGGGCTACGGCGGCGGCGTGGCCGCGCTGGAGGCCATGGGCGGGAAGCGGATGGGCCTGTCAGAGAGCGAGGAGAGAGACATCGTGGCCAAGTGGCGCGGCAGCAACCCCCATATCGTCAAGCTGTGGCGCACCGTGGAGCGGGCGGCTGTCGCGGCCATCAAGACGAGGCGGAGCGTGACCATACAGCGCGGCATCGTAATCGCGTACCGCTGGGGCGCGCTGCTCGTCACCCTGCCGAGCGGCAGGACGATGTGCTACCCCCGCGCGGAAGTCAGCACGGAGCATGGCGACGGCTGGCGGGGCGACCACGACATCATAGAGTACGAGGGCACGGACCAGACCACGAAGAAGTGGGGGAAGGTGAGGACATACGGCGGGAAGCTGACGGAGAACATCGTGCAGGCCACCGCGCGCGACATCCTGGGCACGGTGCTGCTCAGGGCGGAGGAGAGGGGCCTTGACGTGGTGTTCCACATCCACGACGAGATTGTCGTGGAGGCCAAGGAGGGCCAGACACTGCCGATGGTGGAGGCCCTGTTCGGGGAGCCGGTGCCGTGGTGCGCCGACCTGCCCCTGAAAGGCGCGGGCTACACCACGCCGTATTACCTGAAAGACTGAGCGGGCGCCAGCGGAAAAGGCGGCAATGACTGAATGATTTAATGATTTCAATGACATAACAATTTGACAGAATGGCAAGACAAGAATTTTCACACACGGTGCCCGGGGCCGTCAATGCGGACGGCCTCAGGCTCCTTTTCGAGCGGCTGGACGGCGAGCGCCGGCCGTTCGAGCTGGTGGTGCACAGACCCGGGGGCGCGACAGGCACACGCGGGGTCACCGTCAAGACGCGCAGCGGCGAGGACGCCGAATACTTCAGGGGCGTCCTGGAAAAGCTATCGCCGGAAACCTCAGACAGTCTCACACATGGCACAGATTAAGCTACGCAACGACTTCCCCATAGACATAGCGGAGGCCCACAGCCGCATGGCGAGGAAGTGGAGGAACAAGGCGACGACATGGGCGCGGCTGGTGGAGCGGTGCGGCGAGACGGTGCGGACGGCGGAGAGCGTCAGCGAGTACATGAGGATGAGCAAGGACGAGCAGAGCGCGGTCAAGGACGTGGGCGGCTTCGTCGGGGGCTACCTGTCCGGCGGGGTGCGCAAGACGGCGAGCGTGATGTGGAGGAGCGTCGCCACGCTTGACATCGACCACGGCACGCCGGACTTCTGGGACGAGTTCGCCATGAACTTCGGCTTCGCGGCGATGCTGTACAGCACCCACAAGCACACCGGGGAGAACCCGCGCTACAGGCTGGTCTTCCCCCTGAGCCGGCAGGTGCGCCCCGACGAGTACGAGCCGCTCTGCCGGATGATAGCGAGCAAGATTGGCATGGACATGTTCGACGACACCACATACCAGCTGGCGAGGCTCTTCTACTACCCGAGCACCAGCAGGGACGGCGAGTTTGTGTTCGAGTGCCAGGACGGCCCGGCGTGCGACGTGGACGAGTTCCTCGGCCTGTACCGCAACCACCGGGACGTGTCCGCGTGGCCCCTGTCAAGCAGGGAGGGGGAGCTGGTGGCCAAGACAGCAAGGACCGCGGGGGACCCGACGGAGAAACCCGGCCTGATAGGCGCGTTCTGCCGTGCCTATACCATCGAGGAGGCCATAGACACGTTCCTGCCCTGCGTCTACGAGAAGACAGCCCACGACGGACGCTACACCTACACCAAGGGCAGCGTGGCGGCGGGGCTGGTATGCTATGACGGCAAGTTCGCCTACAGCAACCACGAGACAGACCCGGCAAGCAAGCAGCTCTGCAACGCCTTCGACCTCTGTCGCATCCACCTGTTCGGCGCGAGGGACGAGGGCACGAGGGTGACCGACGGCACGCGGCTGCCGTCATACCTGGCCATGCAGGACTTCGCAGCCAGGGACGGGAGGGTCAGGACGCTGCTCGCGAGGGAGCGGCTCGAGGGGGCCGCGGACGACTTCGGCGGCATAGACACGGCGGAGGCGGGGGGCGCGGCCCCCGGGGAGCCTGACGGGTGGATGGCCGACCTCGACATTGACAAGAGGGGGAGCATCAGGCCGACAGCCGGGAACATCATAGCCATACTGGAGAACGACCCGAAGCTGAAAGGGCGCGTGTGGCTCAACCTGTTCAGCGGGTTCGTCCACGTGGACGGGGGGCTGCCGTGGTGCCCCGAGGCGAGGCAGTGGGGGAACACCGACGACGCCAACCTGCGCGTGTACATGGAGGAGAAGTACGGCGTGACGGGGAAGGACAAGATAAAAGACGCGCTCGTGGCGGTCGTCACGCGCCACAGGAGGCACCCCGTGCGCGACTACCTCAACAGCCTGGAGTGGGACGGCGTGCCACGCCTCGACCGCCTGATTATAGACTACGTGGGTGCGGAGGACAACGAGCTGAACAGGGCCATGACGCGCAAGCACTTCGCCGCCGCCGTGGCGAGGGTGATGGACCCGGGGTGCAAGTACGACTACTGCCTTGTCGTCACAGGCCCGGAGGGCATCGGCAAGTCCACGCTCTTCAACGTGATGGGCGGCGAGTGGTTCAGCGACAGCCTCGTGACGATGGAGGGCACGAGGGGCATGGAGCAGCTGAGGAACAGCTGGGTCGTGGAGCTGCCCGAGCTGAGCAGCGTCAAGCGGTCGGACGTGGAGCAGGTCAAGGCGTTCATCACAAAGCAGGTGGACGCGTACAGGGGCGCATACTGCACCTCCGTGGAGCCGCACCCGCGCCAGTGCGTCTTCTGCGGGACGACAAACGAGACGCACTTCCTGAAGGGAGAAACGGGGAACCGCCGCTTCTGGGTAATGCCCGTCGACGCCAAGTACCGCAGGCGCCACGACTTCAGGAGGGCAATAGAGGCAGACAGGGACCAGCTGTGGGCGGAGGCCGTGCGGCGCTACAGGGACGGCGAGGAGCTGTTCCTGCCCGAGGCGCTGGAGGCCGAGGCGCGCAGGAGGCAGGGCGAGTTCAACGACAACAGCGACGACCCGCTGCCCGGGATGGTGAGGGCCTACCTGGACATGAAGCTGCCCGCCGACTGGAGCACGTGGGACCTGAACCGCCGCAGGGCCTACATCAGGAACCCCGACCCGCTGGACGAGGCGGGCACGGAAACGCGCACCAGGGTGTGCGCCGCGGAGTTCCTCTGCGAGGCTATGGGGCGCGACATCGGATGCAAGGACTACAAGTACGAGGCGCGAAAGGTAAACAGGGTGCTGGAGGAAATAGGTTGGCAGAAATTAGCAGTGGCTAGATTTGCAATGTACGGTAACCAGCGTGGCTTTAGAAAGCCAATGGAAGTTAAAGAAGACGACCTTTAAGCGCCCTACATTCTTTTGTAGGGTACTTTGTAGCGCCCTACATTCTTTTGTAGGGTACTTTGTAGCGGGCAGGCGAGAGCGAAAATGAAGTGCCCTACAAACTACAAAACAAGCCCCTTTTGTAGGGTACTTTGTTGCTTTCTAAGATACTGTAAATCAATATAATATATATACAACCTACAAAACCTACATTAGTTATAAAAAGTATGGAGAAATATAGTTACATATATAAAACAGGCATATTTAAGCGCGTAACTGCGTATACGCGTAATATAGGGAAAACTTTGTTGCCTTTGTTAACATTATAAGAACAGGAGGTCAAGTCATGAAGAAACTGGAGAACATAACACGGCACGCCGAGGTGTCGGAAAAGGCGATAGAGAGATACCTGGCGAGGCAGGTCAAGGCCATAGGCGGCGTCTGCCTCAAATACTCAAACGCCAACATGGCCGGCTACCCCGACAGGCTGGTCTGCCTCCCGGGCGGCAGGGTGGCGTGGGTGGAGCTGAAGAGCAAGGGCAGGAAGCCCACCAAGATACAGGCCGCAAGGATGGCAGAGCTGGAGGGGATGGGCCACGAGGTACACACCGTGGACACCCGGCAGGGAGTTGACGGGCTGGTTAGCGCATGGAGGGAGGAGAGATGAAATACCGGCCATACGAATATCAGAAAGCGGCAATACAATGGGTGCTTGACAAGCCTTGCTGCACCCTCTTCATGGACATGGGACTCGGCAAGAGCTCCATTACCCTGACAGCCATACGCCGGCTCATTGACGACTGCGAGATTGGCAGCGCGCTGGTGGTGGCGCCGAAGAAGGTGGCGGAGACCACGTGGACGGAGGAGGCGGGGAAGTGGGACCACCTGCGCGGCCTAAGGGTGGCAAAGGTGACGGGCACCGAGAAACAGCGCAACATGGCGCTGGCCGAAAAGGCCGACGTCTATGTCATCGGCAGGGACAGCTTCGTCTGGCTGGTCGGCAAGTACGGCGGGCGGCTGCCGTTCGACATGCTGGTGATTGACGAGCTGACGAGCTTCAAGAGCCCCAAGAGCAACCGCTTCAAGGCCATGCGCGCGGCCAGGCCGACAGTGGGCCGCGTCGTGGGGCTCACAGGGACGCCGGCGCCGAACGGCCTGATAGACCTCTGGGCGCAGATGTACTGCATCGACATGGGCGAGAGGCTCGGCAGGAGCGTCACCAAGTACCGCGAGACCTACTTCAGCACCCACAAGTGGAACAACGTGATAGTGCGCTGCGACATCAAGAAAGGGTGCGAGGACATCATCAGGGGCAAGATTTCGGACATCTGCCTGTCCATGCGGGCAAAGGACTACCTGCAGCTGCCCGCCATGATTGTCCACGAGGCCAAAGTCACGCTGCCACCAAGGGTGATGGAGGCGTACAACAGGTTCGAGAGGGAGAAGGTGCTGGAGTTCGAGGAGCGGCACACGGACGAGAGCGCAAGCATACTGGCCAACAGCGCGGCGGGGCTGATGAACAAGCTGAGCCAGTTCGCCAACGGCGCGGTGTACGACGAGGCCGGGGACGCGCACGAGATACACGGCGAGAAGCTGGACAGGCTGGCCGAGATAGTGGAGGCCGCCAACGGCAATCATGTGCTGGTGTTCTACCAGTTCAGGCACGACGCAGCGCGCATACTGAGGAGACTGAAAGGCCACACCGTCAAGCCCTACGAGGGCGAGAGGGAGCTGCGGGAGTGGAACGGTGGCAAGATAGACGTGCTGCTGGCCCACCCCATGAGCACGGCCTTCGGCCTGAACATGCAGAGGGGAGGCCACTACATCGTGTGGTTCGGCACCGGCTGGAACCTGGAGCTGTACCAGCAGGCCAACGCGCGGCTGCACAGGCAGGGCCAACAATACCCGGTGCAGGTGTACAAGCTGGTTTGCGCGGGCACCGTGGACGAGCGGGCCGACGCGGCCCTGTCGGGGAAGATGGGCGTGCAGCAGGGGCTGCTGGACAGCCTCAGCTACCTGGTGCGGAAGCACCGCGCGGCCACAGCGGACAAGGACAAGCACTGAGGCCATGGCAAAGGACAGGGACTATGTGAGACTGATACACACAGCAAGGTGGCAGAGGCTGCGGCGCGACAAGCTCAGCCGCAATCCCCTGTGCGAGCGGTGCGCGGAGCGGGGCCTTGTGGCCGCGGCCACCGAGGTGCACCATATCATCCCGGTTGAGAACGGCCTGACACGGCAGGAGAAAGAGCGCCTGATGTTCGACGGCTCCAACCTCACGGCCCTGTGCCACAGATGCCACGTCAAGGTGCATACGGACATGGGCAGGTGCGGCAGGGCACAGGCGAGGAGCAGGGCCGGAGAGCGCCTGAAAAGGTTTGCGGACAAATTCTTGAAATGACCAAGGAAAATGGAAAGCCAATGGAAAAGAACGGAAAAGAATGGAAGGCCAATGGCGAAGCAACCCCCGGGGGCTGTTTTTCCAGAGGGGGCGGGCACCCGCTAAACCTCGCCCGGCCCTTTTTCCACACGCGGGGATTTTTTTTGGGCCGTGGGGGAAACAGCGGAACAGCGCCCGATGGCGTGTGAGGCAGGAAACATGAAGACAAGCATAAAAAAGCAATACAGAATGGAAGAGAAGAAAGAGAAGTTTTTGGACGCCCTCGCGCAGGGCCGCGGAATCATATCCACGGCGTGCGACGCGACAGGCATAGGGCGCAGCACCTACTACCGCTGGTACAATGCCGACCCGGCATTCCGCGAGCGCGTGGACGAGGTGACAGAGACCCAGGTTGACTTTGTGGAGAGCAAGCTGATACAGGCCATTGACAGGGGCGACATCACGGCGACAATCTTCTACCTGAAGACCAAGGGCAAGAAGCGGGGGTACAGCGAAAAGGCGCAGCCAAAGGCACCCGACCCGTTGCCAGTTGCCACCACCCTGCCACCGCCCGCGCCCTCCGAGGAGGACGGCAGGAAGATAGCCTCCCGGGTGAAGAGCAAGAAAGCGTATATCGTGAAGCTGCTGAAGGAGCAGGGCAAGTACACCGCCGAATTAACCTACCAAGTGGATATTACCGCCAAGCTGCTGGTACGCGCCGACATACTGGGCGATGAGATAATGGCAGGCGGGCACAGAGCCGTGAACGTGGAGTACAGCCGTGAGGGCAACGCCCGCAAGACGATAGACCCCAAGGAGAAGCTGTATATCGAGCTGCTGGAGAAAGGGCAGAAAGCGTTAAGGGCACTTGGCATGAACACCGAGAGCAAGGAGCGGAAGGCGGACAGCGACGAGTTTAACGACTTCCTGGCCGCGGTTAAGCCGGAGGATGACGAATGACGGGGGAGGAGAAAGACAGGCTCAGGCGGCTGAAGGCCGACACCGCGCGGCAGCTGCAAGAGTGGCGCGGCGCATACACTGACCGCCAACGCCTCGCGCTTGCCAGCACCGACAGGCGCATCGGCGACTATGTGCTCGGCGTGACCGACAAGCCCGAGGCGCACAACCTGTATGAGGTACTGGGGGTGGCGCGCTTCCTGCGGCTGCTTTGCAGGTACGAGTGGAAGAGGGGCAGGGTTAGGAGCTTTTTCCGATTCTACGAGGCCCTGCGCTTTTCCGGGCTCCGGGGGCGCACCCGGTACAAGCTGACCCCGGTGCAGGCGTTCCAGTTCGCCAGCATCTACGGCTTCGCCCTGCCCGACGGCCGGAGGCTGACACGCACGGCCTACCTGTTTGTGCCCCGGAAGTTCAGCAAGACAACCTCGTGCGCGGCCCTGGCGGTCTACGACATGCTCTTCGGCGACAACAACGCCCAGGCCTACGTTGGGGCCAACAGCTACGACCAGGCCAAGATATGCTTTGACGAGATACGCAAGATAATGTGCGACATAGACCCGAGGGGGCGGCATTTCAGGGTGAACCGCGAGAAGATTACCTTCAAGGGCCGCGGGCGCGACAGTCTGATACAGTGCCTGACCGCCAACGCCAACACCAAGGACGGCCTGTCCGCGTCGCTGGTAATCATGGACGAGTACGCCCAGGCGAGGAACACGGCGGGGAAGAACGGCGCGGACCTGAAGAACGTGCTCACCACCTCGATGGGCCCGAGGCGCGAGCCGCTGACCATCGTCATCACCACGGCGAGCGACGTGGTGGACGGCCCTTTCGCCCACGAGCTGGACGGCGTGCTGAGGGTCTTGCGCGGCGAGGCGGAGAGCGACACCATGTTTGCGTCCGTCTTCATGCCCGACGTGGACGATGCGGAGGGCGACCCGAAGACGTGGGCAAAGGTGCAGCCACACCTCGGCATAACCGTGCAGCCCGACTACTACGCGAACGAGTGGCAGACGGCGCAGCTGTCGGCGGAGAACATGCTGGCGTTCCGCACGAAGCTGCTCAACGTGTTCGCGGTCAATGACGAGAAAACGTGGTTCACCCACGAGAAGGCAAAAGAATTGGCGGGCAGTTTCGACATAGACAGCGTGCAGGGCCGCCCGGACTGCGCCGTGGCGTTCGACCTGTCAGTGCATGACGACTTCAGCGCGGTGTCCTACACCGTGTACTCGTCCGCGGCCAAGAAGTTCTACACGCACACGGACTACTACTTCCCCGAGGGCGCGCTGGGCGGCCACCCGAACGAGCAGCTTTACAGGCTGTGGCACGGGAAAGGGTATCTGAAGTTCTGCAAGGGGCAGAGGATAGACACGGCGATGATAACCGAGGACATACTGAGGCGCAGCAAGGTGGTGAACATCGTGCGCATAGGCTACGACGCCTACAAGGCGCAGGAGCTGACAAGCATCCTGAAGTCCGTCGGCGCGCGGAATGTGCTGACACCGTTCAGTCAGACCTACGGCAGCTTCAACCTCCCGGTGGAGAGCTTCGAGATGCTGGCATGGAGTGACCCGGCAAAGATTGAGTTCAACGACAACCCCATCAACGTGTTCTGTCTGGAGAACTGCGTGATAGACACCGACAACCTGGAGAACAAGAAGCCGCTCAAGGCGTCGCAGTACCGCAAGATAGACGGTGCGATAACGCTTTTAATGACCTTGGGGCTGCTTTATACCTACGAGAGGTAAAACTGTACGGCTGTGAGGAGAAAGGCCGTCAGGGCGTTGCCCTTTAAGCCGCGCCGGGCATTGACCCAGCGCGGCTTTTTCCTTTTTATTTTTTTTTGCATGAAAGTTTTGTAATTCATAGTAGAATTACTATCTTTGCAGCGTTGAATTTTAAAAATAGTGTTCTGTGAAAAATGTAAAGGTTTCCAAAATTCTGAGGGATTTGGACAAAGACGGCTGGAAGCTCGACCGCTACAGGGGAAGCCACCGAGAGTTTAAGCATCCCACAAAAAAAGGGGTTGTTACGGTGAACGGTGGAAAAGACGACGTTATTTGGGGCTTTTTACTGAAAAGCATCCAAAGACAGTCGGGGCTGGAGTTTTAAACTCCGCCCCATTTCCCCTACAGATTTCACAGGCGCGAAACATTCAACAAGGGCAGCGGCGTCACGCCTGCTGCCCCCTTACAGGGAAAGCGTAATAATAACAAATACTGGAACATGGAAAAGGTTGTGATGAAAGCATCACGCACGGAAAACGGCTACTGCTGTGTGTGTGACTTGCTGCCGGGGTGGATGGTAGCCTATTCGGGCGACATGGACGGCTTCAAGGACTATGTGCGGGAGAGTATAGACTTTTATATTGAGGGGCGCAGGGAGGACGGAGACAAATACCCCCCTGTGTTCGACGGTGAGTATGAAGTTTATTACGACTTCGATGTGGCCACGCTTCTGGACTACTACCGCGGGATATTCTCATTTGCAGCTTTGCAGGTGGTTACAGGCATCAACCAAAAGCAGCTCGCCCACTATGCAAGCGGGGTGTCGGTTCCCCGCCAGAAGCAGGTTGAAAAGATTAAGTCCGGGCTTCGCCGCCTGGCAAAAGATATACAGACGGTCACTATTTAGAAAATTCAACACCGCCGTAAGTGACGCGGCAAAATTCAGATTAACGCCCGGGCAAACGTGGCGTTTGTGTTTCATCGGTACGATGGAACTAAATATATAGAGCACTTTGGGCCGCTTTGCCGTGAGGCTGAGCGGCCTTTTTTTTGGCACCTGAAAAGCCCTGATAAACCCTGATTCACAAGACTTTCGCTTGCGCGCCAAAAAATTTTTTGTTAAAAAACTAATAATTTTACCACAATGCGCCCAAATGCGCCCAAATGTACCAATTAACATTTGCACTTTGTATAACATTGTTGTAATTTTGTGAGAGGGATATGGTAAATATTTGGGATAGCATAAAACGGTTATTTGCCCGCGAGATGACCGCCGCGGCCGGTGACGTTGGCACGCCGCGCGCCTCCACTCCGAGAAGTGGGGGCGGCGTGGCTGTGTTTTCGCCGTATGCTGGCGGCGACCCGATGGCGGTGGCGGCGGTCTACCGCTGCGTGACGCTCCTGAGCGAGAGTGTCGCCGGCCTGCGGATGCAATATATGCGGCGCAAGGACGGACGCTACCAGGAGGACACTGCGAGCGTCTTCCACTACCTGCTGACCGTACAGCCGCAGCCCGAGATGTCGGCGTCTGACTTCTGGACGATGGCTGTGCGCCTGATGCTCCTTGACGGCAACGCCTACATCTACCCGCGCCACGTTATGGGCGAGCTGACAGACCTCGTGCTCTGCCATCCCAAGACCGTGGCACACGACCCGCTGAACAGCCGCTACTACATATCCGACGCCTACAACGGCGTGTTTGGCACTTTCGAGGAAAAGGACATCATACACCTGTACCTGCACTCGTCTGACGGCCGCAGGGGCGACAGCATACTGACCCACGCGAGGCGGACGATGGACATCGCCGGCGCCGGCGACGTGGAGACCGAGAACAGGTTTACCAACGGCGGCAGCGTCCGCGGCATCATCAGCAACGACAAGACCACGACAGGCTTCGGCGAGTACCAGGACAAGGAGCTGGAGAAGACGGCCGAGAGCGTGGACAGCCGGTTCAGCCGCGGCGAGCGCATTGTGAGCCTTCCGGGGCAGGTGGACTTCAAGCAGATATCGCTCTCGTCCACCGACATGCAGTTTCTGGAGAGCCGGAAGTTCACCGTGCGCGAGGTGTGCCGTTTCTTCGGCGTGCACCCGTCGTTTGTGTTTGACGACACGAGCAGCAACTACAAGAGCGCGGAAATGGCAAACGTGGCGTTCCTCTCAAACACGCTTGACCCGATACTGAAGCGTATCGAGTGCGAGCTGACAAGGAAGCTGATACCGCGCGCCTTGTGCTGCGAGAGAAAGTTCATGTTTGACCGCCGCGGCATCTACTCCATGGACCTGCAGTCGCTCGCCGACTATCAGAAGAAGACGATAGAGAGCGGCATCTACACCGTGAACGACTGGCGCAGGATGGAGAACCAGCCCGCCATAGAGGGGGGCGACACGGTTTACCTGTCCACCAACCTCGCGCCGCTGGGCAGCGAGAAACTGTCGGGCGCGGCCGTGGCCGCTGCCGGGGAAAATGAAGACAACAACAAAACTGAGGAAGAATGAAAGCGAGAAAGAAAAGAACAGTCGCCATCGTGTCGGGGCTTCGCATCCGCGAGGCCGCGGAGGGGGCGGAAAGCCGCACGATAGAGGGCTACGCCCTGAAGTTCGGTGTGCGCAGCCGCCTGCTCTGCGACTGGTGGAACGACTACTACGAGGTGCTGGAGCCGGGGTGTGTGACGCGCGAGACGCTTGACGCGCAGGACATCAAGCTCACGATGTTCCATGACCGCCAGCTGGTCTTGGCGCGCAGCAACAAGGGCGTGGGCACCCTGTCCTACGATGTTGACGAGATAGGTGTGAAGTTCTGGGCGGAGATGCCCCGCACCGCCGACGGCGACAAGGCGCTGGAGCTGGTAAGCCGCGGCGACATTTCCGGCTGCTCGTTCATCTACTCCACCGACGAGGAGGACAGCGAGAAGGCCGTGAGCTACGAGCGTCTGGACGAGAGGGGCGAGGACGGCGAGAGCGTCCTTTTGCGCCATGTGAAGCGCATAGACAGCGTTTACGACTTCACCATCACCACCGACCCCGCGTACGAGCAGACCGACGTGACCCGGCGCGAGGTGGAGGCTGCGGGCGTCAAGTTTGAACAGCCGCAGAAGCCGAAGCCCGTGGACGAGGCCAAGAAGCGCGAGCGCGTCAAGGAGGTGCGCGAGCGCATAGCAAGCGTGAGCCGCAACGTGTAGGGCTTGCGATAAAATACATGCAATTAACAACAACCATTAAACCATTTTAGAAGATGAAAACCTTAAATTAGCAGACTTTTAATTTTGTATAAAAGCAAGTCGTTGGATAACAAT
>CALBLK010000054.1 GCA_937895845.1 uncultured Prevotella sp.
GTTGTTACTGAGGTTTGCCAATGATTTGGAGGAACTTGGAAAGGTTGAGCATATGCCTTCATTGGAGGGTAAGAAGATGTTTATTTATCTTGCACCCAAAAAAGCGGGCGTGGTAAAGAAAAGTCAGCAGGCGATGGACCGCGAGAGACGTGCCAATGATGAAAAGGAGCTGACTGCCCAAACGGAGAAGTCAGCGGTGGAGAATGAGAACAATGCTTCTGCTGGCGGAGGGCTATTGGCTAATGCGAAAATTAGTGAGGCGTCACTTAAGAAACTCAAAGGTGGAAAGTAATAGTGTTCCGCTGGCAAACAGAAATATAGGTAAGATATGCGCGTAACGCCTGGTATATGCGTTGCCGCAGTGAATATAATAACAATTAAATTTAAAAAAATGCCAAAAGTAAAGACAAATTCCGGTGCAAAGAAGAGGTTTCGTTTCACCGGTACTGGTAAGATTAAGAGACATCACGCTTACCACAGCCACATTCTGACTAAGAAAACTAAGAAGCAAAAGCGTAACTTAGTGCATCAAACATTGGTTGACCAAAGCAACATGAGGCAGGTTCGTGACTTGCTATGTCTCCGTTAATCCCTATTGTCCAACTTTTTAAAGTAAGAAAACTATGCCAAGATCAGTTAATCATGTTGCTTCAAGAGCAAAGAGAAAAAGAATTTTAAAGCTTACTCGCGGTTATTTTGGTGCCCGTAAAAACGTTTGGACTGTAGCCAAGAACACTTGGGAAAAGGGTCTTACCTATGCTTACCGTGACCGACGTAATAAAAAACGCAATTTCCGAGCATTGTGGATACAGCGTATCAATGCAGCCGCTCGTCTCGAGGGTATGAGCTATTCTGTTCTTATGGGAGCACTTAACAAGGCTGGCATCGAAATTAACCGCAAAGTTCTTGCAGATCTCGCAGTCAATAATCCCGAGGCTTTCAAAGCTATTGTGGCTAAGGTGAAATAAGGGTAATCCCTTAAATATGCAATAAAGTCCATATCACATAATTTGTGGTACGGACTTTTTTTTCATCCCAAATCGGCCGTTAGATTCGTCTCAGGTTGCTTTCGTTGACAGTATGCAACGGCAGTGCTGAAACCATAGCGGGCTACGGCAAGGCGCTTCACGTCAGCAAGATGCCGGAAAAGACGGTGGCAAGAGGTCGAAAGATTGATAGTAACCCCAAATTACCGTCTCTTCGTTCTAATGGCCGATTTGGGTTATATGGCTTGCGCCAAGGAAACGGTGGTGTGATAAACAAAAAAAAGCCACAAGACCAAGGTCTTGTGGCTTCTTTCTCTCATTTCGTAGCTAATTATTCAGCAACAGTGCTATCGGTGGCAGCGCTATCAGTAGCGGCGCTATCAAGAGCAGCGCTATCAACAGCAGCTACAGAATCAGAATCTACAGGAGCAGCCTGATTTGTTTTGTTACCACAAGATGCAAAAGAGATAGCTGCTACAGCTACGAAAACCAATACTAATTTTTTCATTTTTTCTTTGCTTTTAAATCTGTAAAACAATCATTTGTTTATTAAAACGATGCAAAGGTATATATTTTTTTGATACATTGTCCTTTTTTTTATGCTTTTTTTGAGCATATTCTTGTAACTTTTTTGTAAGTGATTGTAATACAGAATATTATGTAATGTTAATTTTTGGATAGATGATGATTTGCTGTGTGATTTGAGGGGGGCATGGGCCATGATCGGCTTGAAAGTGAATATTAGTGTCAAATGTTTTTGCTCCTATTTGTATGTTGTGGCTTTTGTGTCTGACAGCATTATCTATCAAAATAAATGTTATTTGACCTCTAAAAAAGTGATGAACTAATTTCTTAATCCATAAAAAATACCTATCTTTGCGAAGCCTTGGCAAAGAGCCTGTATGGCAGTATTAACCTTGACCCCCAAATATAGTAACCAATTTATAGTAACTAATAAACAATAATGATTATGCAAAGTGTAAACATTCCCCAGGTCAAGCTCGGCATTGTTGCAGTGAGCCGTGACTGTTTTCCAATCGCGCTTTCTACCAAGCGTCGTGAGAACATTGTGAAAGCTTATAAGGGCGAAGTCTTCAACTGCCAGACAACAGTTGAGAACGAGGAAGATATGCTCAAGGCCGTTGCAGAGGTAAAAGCAGCTGACTGCAATGCTCTCGTTGTATTCCTTGGTAACTTTGGTCCTGAGACGCCGGAAACCCTTATTGCAAAAAAATTTGATGGGCCATGCATGTTTGTGGCTGCCGCAGAGGGTGACGGTGATATGATTAACGGTCGCGGCGACGCTTACTGCGGTATGCTGAACTGTTCTTATAATCTTGGCATGCGCCACTTGAAGGGTTATATTCCTGAATATCCCGTGGGTACGGCAGAGGAAGTGGCGCAGATGATGGCGGATTTTGTTCCTGTTGCACGCACAATACTAGGTTTGAAAGGTTTGAAGATTATCACCTTCGGTCCGCGTCCCCAGGATTTCTTTGCTTGCAACGCTCCCATCAAGGGACTTTATGAGTTGGGGGTTGAGATTGAGGAGAATTCAGAGCTTGACCTGCTTGTTGCTTACAGGGAGCACGAGAATGACCCCCGTATTGATGGCGTTTGCAAGGATATGGCCGATGAGATGGGCGAGGGTCGCTATTATGCTGATCTAAGCCGCCGTATGGCACAGTTTGAACTGACGCTGCTTGATTGGGCCGACGCTCACAAAGGTTCCCGTCAGTATGTTGCCTTTGCCAACAAGTGCTGGCCTGCGTTCCCAAGTCAGTTTGGCTTTGAACCCTGCTATGTCAACAGCCGTCTTGCCAGCCGTGGCATTCCCGTGGCCTGCGAGGTAGACATCTACGGCGCACTTTCTGAGTATATCGGAATGTGTGCTTCGGGTGACACTGTGACGTTGCTTGACATCAACAACTCTGTTCCTCAGTATATCTATGATGAGGACATCGTGAAAAAGTACGACTACAAGCTGACAGACACATTCATGGGCTTCCACTGTGGTAACACGCCCCAGTGTAAGATGTGTGCCAACCGCGCTATCAAGTTCCAGCTTATTCAAAATCGTTTGTTGGAGAATGGTGGCAAGCCCGACTTCACACGTGGCACTTTGGAGGGTGATATCGCGCCCAGTCCCATCACATTCTATCGTTTGCAATGCGATGCAGAGGGCAATCTTCGCAGCTATATCGCAGAGGGCGAGGTGCTCGACGTTCCTACGCGCTCATTTGGTGGCATAGGTATCTTTGGCATTCGCGAGATGGGGCGTTTCTATCGCCATGTGCTGATTCAGAAGGGCTATCCTCACCACGGGGCAGTTGCTTTTGAGCATGTAGGCAAGACACTCTTTGAAGTGTTCAAATATTTGGGAATAAAGGATATTGCCTATAACCAGCCGAAAAACCATCCTTATCCCACCGAGAATCCCTGGGCATAAGGTAGACGAGCTGTTCAAGTAAAGTAAGACGGAGACAAGGCTTTTGCAGTGTCTCCGTTTGCTTTTTCTTTATTG
>CALBLK010000055.1 GCA_937895845.1 uncultured Prevotella sp.
TGTCAAAGTATAATAAGCATCTGCTGACATAAAGATATATACGAATGATTTTGAACACCTACTTATCATGGCTCTCGGGACAAAAAAAAAGGAACTGTTGGCGTTTTATTGCAGATAAAGAATAGAACCTCGGCAAATTAAAATGGATGTGACCTTGCGAGTCACATCCATTAAATCTATACACAATGGCTCAGAAAGCCAATTCACACAATTCAGCCTTTCAATTATTTTGCGGCGGATGCCTCTGCTGCTGTAGCCTCTGCTGCTGTAGTCTCTGTTGCTGTAGTCTCTGTTGCTGTAGCCTCTGTTGGAGCAGCTTCAGTTGCCTGTGTCGCAGCTTCTGCTGCGGCAGGAGCTGCCTCGCCAGCAGGCTTGGCAGACTTGCGGGAACGACGGGTGGTCTTCTTCTTTGCACCGGCTGTCTTAGCCATATTCTCATCGAAGTCAACCAATTCGATGAAGCACATCTCAGCAGCGTCACCACGACGGAACCCGAGCTTGATGATACGGGTGTACCCTCCGGGACGGTCACCTACCTTGGCAGCCACTTCGCCAAAGAGCTCTTTCAGCGCAAACTTGTTCTGAAGATAACTGAACACAACACGGCGTGAGTGGGTTGAGTCATCCTTGCTCTTTGTTATCAGAGGCTCTACATACTTTTTCAAGGCCTTGGCCTTGGCTACGGTCGTAGTGATTCTTTTGTGCATAATCAGCGAGATGGCCATGTTTGCAAGCATGGCATGACGATGAGAAGCGGTACGACCTAAATGGTTGAATTTCTTATTGTGTCTCATTGTTTCTTTTTAAATTTGTGAACAGAGGGAGTGTCTGTGCTTCTGGCAGTGCGTCAAGCACCGCACACGGAATCACTTCTTGTCCAGTTTGTACTTTGAAATGTCAGTTCCAAACGACAGATTCAGACTCTCAAGCAAATCATCAAGCTCTGTGAGCGATTTCTTACCAAAGTTGCGGAACTTCAAGAGGTCGGTCTTGTTATACTGGACCAAGTCTCCCAAGGTCTCCACATCGGCTGCCTTAAGACAGTTCAGTGCACGAACGCTGAGGTTCATGTCTACCAAGCGGGTCTTCAGCAGCTGGCGCATATGGAGCACCTCCTCGTCAAACTCCTGATTGCCATCAACTTCAGTGTTCTCCAAGGTAATCTTCTCATCAGAGAACAGCATGAAATGATAAATCAGAATTTTGGCGGCCTCCTTTAGCGCATCCTTTGGGTGAATGGAACCGTCCGTGGTCACCTCAAGTATGAGCTTGTCGTAGTCAGTCTTCTGCTCAACGCGGTATGGCTCAACACTATACTTGACATTACGGATAGGTGTGTAAATTGAATCAATTGGAATTACATTAACATCAGTGCAGAACTCACGATTCTCATCGGCTGTCACATAACCTCGGCCCTTGTTAATTGTAAGATCAATCTGCATTGAAGCTTTGGAATCTAAATGACAAATCACCAAATCGGGATTTAACACTTCAAATCCAGTCAGATACTTACCGATATCACCGGCTTTGAACTCTGTAGAATTTTCGACCGTGATACTGACTTTTTCATTCTCGAACTCTTCTACCACTTGCTTGAACCTGACTTGCTTCAGATTCAAGATAATGTTGGTAACGTCCTCCTTGACACCAGAGACTGAAGAGAATTCATGCTCGACACCAGCTATACGGATGGTGTTAATAGCATAACCCTCAAGCGATGACAGAAGGATGCGGCGCAAGGCATTGCCAACAGTAACACCAAAGCCTGGCTCCAACGGGCGGAATTCGAACTTGCCGAAACTGTCGTTGGCTTCCAACATTACGACTTTGTCAGGTTTTTGAAATGCTAATATCGCCATTAACTTAATGATTTATTTAGAGTACAACTCAACGATTAATTGCTCCTTGATATTCTCGGGAATGTCTGCACGCTCGGGCTTGTGAAGGAACTTGCCGCCCTTGACATTCTCATCCCACTCAATCCAAGGGTACTTGCTGTGGTTGAAACCGGCCAAAGCGGCCTCAATAACCTCAAGCGACTTGGACTTCTCCCGTACAGCCACAATCTGTCCGGGGGCTACTGAATAAGAAGGAATATTCACAACTTGACCGTCGACTGTAATGTGCTTGTGACCAACAAGCTGGCGAGCAGCAGCACGCGTAGGAGCTATGCCAAGACGGAACACTACGTTGTCCAGCCGGCATTCAAGGTTCTGCAGCAGCACCTCACCGGTGATACCATCAGCCTTGGCTGCTTTTTCAAACATATTACGGAACTGACGCTCAAGCACACCGTATGTATACTTGGCTTTCTGCTTCTCTGCCAGCATGACAGCGTACTCAGACTGCTTTCTGCGACGGTTGTTGCCATGCTGTCCAGGAGGGAAGTTCCTCCTAGACAAAACTTTGTCTGCGCCAAAAATGGCCTCTCCAAAACGGCGCGCGATTCTCGATTTCGGTCCTATATATCTTGCCATAATAATGAAAATTCTTTTAATGTGTTACAATGTAGCTCCTGCTATACGCGACGACGCTTGGGAGGACGACAACCATTATGAGGCAGCGGAGTAACGTCAACAATCTCCGTAACCTCAATACCAGCACCGTGCACGGCACGGATTGCTGACTCACGCCCGTTGCCGGGCCCCTTGACATATGCCTTCACCTTGCGCAAACCGAGGTCGTATGCCACCTTAGCACAGTCCTCGGCGGCCATCTGGGCTGCATACGGGGTGTTCTTCTTTGAGCCGCGGAAGCCCATCTTGCCAGCGGAAGACCAAGAGATTACCTGACCCTCTCCGTTAGCCAAAGACACAATAATATTATTAAAAGAACTGTGAACATGAAGCTGACCAATGGCGTCAACCTTAACGTTCCTCTTCTTAGACGTGACTGTTTTCTTTGCCATAATTCTAATTTCTTACTTGGTAAACGTTAATGTTAATTATTTAGTGGCCTTCTTCTTGTTTGCAACGGTCTTCTTCTTACCCTTGCGCGTGCGGGCATTGTTCTTCGTGCTCTGTCCACGCACTGGCAGACCATTACGGTGACGGACACCACGATAACAGCCAATATCCATCAGGCGCTTGATGTTCAGCTGAATCTCCGAACGGAGATCACCTTCTACTTTGAATCCAGCGCCGATAATTTCACGGATTTTGGCAGCCTGCTCGTCAGTCCATTCCTTAACCTTAAGGTCACGGCTAACACCTGCTTTGTCCAATATCTTTGCTGAACTACTTCGACCTATACCATAAATATAGGTCAATGCGATTTCGCCACGCTTCTCTTGGGGCAAATCTACTCCAACAATTCTTATTGCCATTTGTAAAATGATAAATAAATAAAAAGACTAACTGATTTCGTCAAAAATCGTGCAAAGATAAGCAAAATCTTCGGTTTTAATCTTATCTGTTACGCTTTTTTAACTTAGCCCTGACGCATTTTATACTTAGGGTTCTTCTTGTTAATTACAAAAAGGCGTCCTTTACGACGAACGATTTTGCAATCAGGGGTACGTTTCTTTAAAGATGCTCTTGTCTTCATAACTCTATGGTAATTGAAAATTATTTGTACCTAAACACTATTCTGCCCTTGGTGAGGTCGTAGGGACTCATCTCCACCTTCACTTTGTCACCGGGAAGAATTTTAATATAGTGCATTCTCATTTTCCCTGAGATATGCGCTATAATCTGAACTCCATTCTCAAGTTCAACTCGAAACATCGCATTCGAAAGCGACTCGACGATTGTTCCGTCTTGTTCAATAGCGGATTGCTTTGCCATATCTTATCTATTTGCTTCTATTTGCTCTATTTCTTCGAACGAGGACAAAACCTCGGCTCGCCCGTTTCTCACAGCAACGGTATGCTCAAAATGGGCTGCCGGCTTTCTGTCACGGGTCTTCACTGTCCATCTGTCAGGCAACATGTAAACAGAACGGTCACCCAATGTAACCATAGGCTCGATGGCCAGACACATACCCGACTTGAGCATGATGCCACTTCCCCACTCTCCGTAATTTGGCACCTGCGGGTCCTCATGCATATCCCGGCCTATGCCATGGCCGGTCAGCTCGCGCACTACTCCGTAATTGTATTTAGCGCAAAGCTCCTGCACAGCGGCACCGATATCGCCAAGATTCTTTCCTGCACACGCACAATCAATTGCACTCTGCAAGGCTGCCTTGGTTACAGCAAGCAACTGTCTGACTTCAGGAGCAATCTCGCCCACGCGGAACGTGTAGCAAGAGTCCCCATTAAAGCCATTGAGCTGGGCGCCACAGTCGACAGAGATGACATCACCGTCCTTGAGGACTGTCTCCTCATTTGGAATTCCATGGACAACGACATCATTGACGGAAGTGCAGATGCTTGCCGGAAAAGGCTTTCCAAAAGGATTGGGGTACCCCTTGAAAACAGGGACAGCACCATTGTCGCGGATAAACTCATCCGCCAACCTATCCAATTGGAGGGTCGTTACACCTGGCTTGATGTGCCTTGCCAGTTCACCAAGCGTCCTGCTAACAAGCCAGCAGGCCTGGCGCATCAGCTCAATCTCATCCTCTGTCTTCAGAAAGACCCTCATCGTCAGGCGACGTTGAATCAGTAGGCACTCACGCCGCCTCTGCCATGGATACGGCCAGAGTTGAGCAGACCATCGTAATGACGCATCATCAAATGACTTTCTATCTGCTGCAGAGTGTCAAGAACAACACCGATAAGAATAAGCAAAGATGTTCCGCCGAAGAACTGCGAGAAAGCATCCTGCACATTCAGCAACCCAGCCAAAGAAGGCATAATGGCTATGAACGCGATGAACAGAGAACCCGGAAGTGTTATTCGCGACATCACGTCGTCAATATAGTCAGCAGTGTCCTTGCCGGGGCGTATTCCTGGGATAAACCCATTGTTGCGCTTCATATCTTCAGCCATCTGGGTGGGGTTGAGCGTGATTGCCGTATAGAAATAGGTAAACGCAATGATCAAGACAGCAAAGATGGCATTGTACATGAAGCTGTTGCGGTCAAGCATAGAACGTACAAACCAGCTGGCATTCTCCGGAGCCGAATACTGAACGATCGCCAGAGGGATGAACATCAGCGCCTGAGCAAAGATGATAGGCATCACGTTGGCAGCAAAGAGCTTCAGAGGAATATACTGGCGTGCACCGCCATACTGCTTGTTGCCGACAAGGCGCTTTGCATACTGCACAGGAATCTTTCGCACGCCCTGGACTAACAAGATAGATGCGCAAACAACTGCATAGAGAATGAGAATCTCAATGATGAACATGACAAGTCCGCCGCCCGTGATGGCAGTGAAGCGCGACCCAATCTCCTGGATGAAAGCCTGGGGCAGACGGGCAATAATACCAATCATGATTATCAGAGAGACGCCATTGCCTATACCCTTATCTGTAATGCGCTCACCCAGCCAAAGGATGAACATACTTCCGGCGGCAAGGATGATGGTAGCAGGAATAATGAAAACAGACCAGGAAACGCCCGTAGCGAGGGCGTCACCAGCCTGCATTTTCAGGTTAATCAGGTAGCTCGGTGCCTGAAAGAGCAAGATTGCCACAGTCAGCCACCGAGTATACATACTGATTTTCTTCCTTCCACTCTCACCCTCACGCTGCATCTTCTGAAAATAAGGCACAGCGACAGCAAGAAGTTGCATAACGATAGAAGCAGAGATGTAAGGCATTATTCCCAAAGCGAAGATTGAAGCGTTGGAAAATGCTCCACCAGAGAACATATCCAGAAGTGACATCAAGCCACCCTGCGTTTGCGACTGAAGTTTATCCAACATAGCCGGATTGATACCTGGAAGTACCACGAACGAGCCAAAACGATAAATCGCAGTAAAGAGAAGGGTGATAAGGATGCGCTGGCGCAAGTCCTCGACCTTCCAAATGTTCTTCAGTGTCTCTATAAACTTCTTCATTTCCTTAGATTATTGTTGCGTTACCACCTAAAGTCTTGATAGCCTCCTCTGCGGTCTTCGAGAAAGCGTTAGCTTCAACATCTACCTTAGCCTTAAGCTCGCCATTACCAAGAATCTTCACAAGCTCCTTGCCGTTGGTGAGACCGGCAGCCACAAGCTCTGCGATTCCAATCTTTGAGAGCCCCTTCTCCTCGGCGAGTCTCTGAAGAGTTGAAAGGTTGACAGCAAAATACTCCTTGTGGTTGATGTTCTTGAACCCGGCCTTGGGCACGCGGCGCTGGAGAGGCATCTGACCACCCTCAAAGCCGATCTTTCTCTTGTATCCAGACCTTGCCTTTGCACCCTTGTGGCCACGCGTGGAAGTTCCACCCAGACCTGAACCGGGGCCACGTCCAATTCTGCGTGAAGAGTGAATGGAGCCAGCTGCTGGTTTTAAATTATGTAGTTTCATTTTTGAATCTGTTTAAAATTGAATTGAACTTAGTCTAACACAGACACCAGGTGGTGCACCTTTCTAATCATGCCACGGACAGAGGGAGTGTCTTCCCGCTCAACGACCTGAGAAATTTTGTGCAAGCCCAGCGCCAATAGTGTGCGCTTCTGGTCAACAGGGGCACCGATTTTGCTTTTAATCTGCTTGATTTTAATTGTTGCCATAGAAACCTCCTTATCCTCTAAATACTTTGTCCATACTAATGCCGCGAGTACCTGCGATTGTGTAAGCGTCCCTCATCTCTGAAAGGGCGAGAATGGTAGCCTTGACAAGGTTGTGGGGGTTGGAAGAACCCTTGGACTTTGCCAGCACATCACGCACGCCAGCGCTTTCAAGAACGGCACGCATGGCACCACCGGCCACGAGGCCAGTACCTGCCGCAGCAGGCTTAAGGAACACATGAGAGCCACCGAAGCGAGCCTCGATCTCATGGGGAACGGTGCCCCTGAGGACTGACACTTTGACAAGGTTCTTCTTGGCTGCCTCTACACCCTTTGCAATGGCAGCTGTCACCTCGCCTGCCTTGCCGAGTCCCCAGCCGATAACGCCATTGCCGTCACCGACAACAACGATAGCTGCGAATGTAAAGGTACGGCCACCTTTCGTCACCTTAGTAACACGGTTAATAGCAACCAACCTGTCTTTCAACTCAACGTCACTATTTATTTTAACTTTGTTCATTGCCATAATCGTTTAAAAATTAAGTCCACCTTTACGTGCAGCGTCAGCGAGCTGCTTGACACGCCCGTGATAGAGATACCCATTACGGTCGAAGACCACAGTCTTCACACCGGCCTCGATGGCCTTCTTTGCCACAAGCTCTCCTACCTTCTCGGCCTGCTGTATCTTCGGCATGGCCTCAAGACCGAGCGAAGAGGCAGAAACAAGCGTCTTTCCTTCCTGGTCGTTGATTACCTGCACATAAATCTGCTTGTTGCTGCGGAAGACACTCATGCGAGGGCGCTCTGCCGTTCCAAACACACTCTTACGGATTCTGTATTTGATCTTTATTCGTCTTTCTACTTTCTTAGTTGTCATAATTGTAAATGTTTAAAGTTACTTAGCTGCGGCTGTCTTGCCAGACTTCCTGCGTATAACTTCGCCCTGGAACAATACACCCTTGCCCTTGTAAGGCTCAGGCATACGGAAAGAACGAATTTTTGCACAGATAAGTCCCAGCAAAGCCTTGTCACAAGACTCAAGAATAATCAGCGGGTTCTGGTTACGCTCAGACTTTGTCTCCACCTTGACCTCAGCGGGGAGCTGGATAAAGATGGGGTGAGTATAGCCAAGCGAGAACTCAACGAGATTACCCTGGTTAGACACACGGTAACCAACGCCGACAAGTTCAAGAACTTTCTTGTAACCCTCACTAACACCTACAACCATATTGTTGACAAGCGCGCGATAAAGACCATGGAATGCCTGCTTCTGCTTAATGTTTACAGGACTGTTCTCATCAACTTCGAATGTGATATGACCGTCAGCTATCTTGACGAAGATCGAGGGGTCAACCTTTTGTGACAATTCTCCTTTCGGGCCCTTGACACTAACGATACCATCCTTAAGAGTAACTGTAACTCCAGCGGGAATACTAATTGGTAATTTTCCTATTCTTGACATATTAAATCCTCCAATTAATATACATAGCAAAGAACCTCGCCGCCAATCTTCAGGTCAGCTGCCTCTTTGTTTGTCATTACACCTTTGGATGTAGATAATATTGCAATACCTAATCCGTTAATTACTCTCGGCATATCCTTGTAACCCGTATACCTGCGGAGACCGGGCGTAGACACCCTCTTCAGGCACCTGATTGCGTTCTCCTTGGTAGAGGGGTCATACTTCAAGGCCACCTTGATGGTACCCTGAGGACCGTCCTCAACAAACTTGAAGTTAAGGATGTAGCCTTTTTCGAAAAGGATCTTGGTGATTTCCTTTTTAAGGTTTGAAGCCGGTACTTCGACAACCCGGTGATGAGCCATGATCGCGTTTCTCAACCTCGTCAGATAATCTGCTATTGGATCTGTCATAAAATAAGTGTTTAATTAATCGGGACTGCCCCGACAATATTAAAAAAATAACTGTTTTCGTCGCCGGTCTACCAGCTGGCCTTCTTCACGCCGGGAATCAAGCCGTTCGACGCCATCTCGCGGAACTGAATACGAGAGAGGCCGAACTGCCTCATATACCCCTTGGGGCGTCCCGTAATCTTACAGCGGTTATGAAGGCGGATGGGGTTGGCATTCTTGGGAATGCTCTGCAACTTGCGTGCAGCCTCATAGGCCTCTGCGGCATCGCCGGAAGTAGCGATAATCTTCTTCAGCGCGGCGCGCTTAGCAGCGTAGCGGGCTACCAGTTTGGCACGCTTCACCTCGCGTGCCTTCATTGATTCTTTTGCCATATCTGTTAGTCTTATTTAGCGTTCTTAAAGGGCAGGCCGAAAGCCTTGAGCAAGGCATAGCCCTCCTCGTCGGTCTTGGCCGAGGTAACGAAAGTGATGTTCATACCCTGGATGCGGTCAACAGAGTCGATGTTAATTTCAGGGAAGATAATCTGCTCCTGCACACCGAGGGTATAGTTGCCGCGCCCGTCAAACTTTGACTCAATACCCTTGAAGTCACGGATACGGGGAAGAGCTATGCGTACAAGCTTTTCAAGGAACTCGTACATTCTCTCGCGGCGCAGGGTTACCATCACACCGATAGGCATTTTCTTGCGGAGCTTGAAATTGGCGATATCCTTTTTCGAGTAGGTGGCCACCGCCTTCTGGCCAGTGATAGAGGTTATCTCATTGATAGCGACATCAATAATCTTCTTATCCTGCGTGGCATCGCCAAGACCCTGGTTTACGACAATCTTCTTCAACACAGGGACCTCCATCTTGGAACTGTAGTTAAACTGCTTCTCCAATGCCGGCGCTATCTGCTCGGCATAGGTCTTTTTAAGTTGTGCTGTATTCATTATTTGATTTCCTCCCCAGACTTTTTAGCGATGCGAACCTTCTTGCCATCTTCGTTCTTCCTGATGGCCACGCGAGTGGGCTTTCCGCTCTTTGGATCGATTAAACTGATATTAGAGATGTGGATAGGCGCCTCCTGCTTGACAAATCCGCCTTGGGGATTCTTGGCAGTCGGCTTGGTACTCTTGCTAACGATATTCACACCCTCAACGATTGCACGCTGCTTGTCCACGATGACCTTCAGCACCTTTCCCGTCTTGCCCTTGTCCTCACCGGAAAGAACAACAACGTTATCGTTTTTCTTTATTTTAAACTTACTCATTTGTTTGTCTTCATTAAATATTAAAGAACCTCAGGTGCCAGCGAAACGACCTTCATGTTAACGGCGCGCAGCTCGCGGGCCACGGGGCCGAAGATGCGGCTGCCGCGGATTTCCCCTGCATTGTTGAGCAACACGCAGGCGTTGTCATCAAAGCGGATATAAGATCCGTCCGGGCGGCGTATTTCCTTCTTGGTGCGGACAATCAAAGCCTTTGACACTGCACCCTTTTTCAAGTCACTTGAAGGGATGACGTTCTTGACAGCAACGACAATCACGTCGCCAACACTTGCGTAACGGCGGCCTGTTCCGCCGAGCACACGGATACAGAGAGCCTCGCGAGCGCCACTGTTATCACATACTGTTAGTCTTGATTCTGTCTGTATCATAATTACTTGGCTTTTTCAACGATTTGAACTAATCTCCATCTCTTAGTCTTACTCAAGGGACGGGTTTCCATAATGAGCACTGTATCACCTACATTGGCCTCATTCTTTTCATCATGAGCGTGGTACTTCTTCGTCTTCTGGACGAACTTACCGTATATGGGGTGCATCTCCTTGAACTTAGCGGCAATGACGATTGTCTTGTCCATCTTGTTGCTAATCACCACACCCTGTCTTGTCTTTCTTAAATTTCTTGTTTCCATCTGGCCCGTTATTATTTGTTAAGTTCCCTTTGACGGAGTTCTGTCTTCATACGCGCGATGTCACGACGCATATTCTTGATTTGAGAGGGGTTCTCCAGGGGAGAGATTGCGTGGTTCAACTTCATCTGGTTGTACTTTGCAACCTCTGCATTGATTCTTTCGGCCAAGTCCTTGGTCTCCAGCTTTTTGATTTCACTCGTCTTCATAATCAAGCGTTTTTATCGTAATCACGTCTAACAACAAACTTAGTCTTCACGGGCAGTTTCTGCGCGGCGAGGCGGAGTGCCTCCTTGGCGATGTCAAAAGAAACGCCTTCCACTTCAAAGAGGATACGTCCCGGGGTAACCGGCGCCACCCATCCTGCGGGGTCACCCTTACCCTTACCCATACGCACGTCAGCAGGCTTGCGGGTGATGGGCTTGTCGGGGAAGATGCGGATCCAGACCTGGCCCTCGCGCTGCATATACCTGTTCACAGCGACACGGGCAGCCTCTATCTGCCGGCTGTCAATCCATTTTGCCTCAAGCGTCTTGATGCCAAATGAGCCGAAAGCCAGCTGTGTACCCCGGTGGGCGTTACCTTTGTTGCCACGTCCATCCTGAGGTCTTCTATATTTTACTCTCTTAGGTTGTAACATGATAGCTTCTTTTCTTTAAAATTATTTATTCTTCTTATTACGGAACTTCCTGCCACCATTGTTACCGTTGGAGCGTCCGTTGGACTTTTCCTGGGTGAAGTCGGGCGCGAGGTCACGCTTGCCGTACACTTCGCCCCTGCAAATCCACACCTTGATGCCCAGCAGCCCCACCTTGGTGAGTGCCTCAGCCTGGCAGAAGTCGATGTCTGCGCGGAAAGTGTGCAGGGGGGTGCGTCCCTCTTTGTACATTTCCTTCCGTGCCATTTCGGCACCGTTCAGACGTCCTGTAATTTGAACCTTGATACCCTCAGCGCCGGCACGCATGGTGTTGGCCACGGCCATCTTGATGGCACGGCGGTAGGCAATCTTGCCCTCCACCTGGCGAGCGATGTTGTTGGCCACGATTGTTGCGTCCAGCTCGGGTTTCTTAACCTCGAAGATATTGATCTGAATCTCCTTGTCATAGAGCTTCTTCAGTTCTTCCTTCAGTTTGTCTACGTCTTGTCCACCCTTACCAATGACAATACCCGGGCGGGCCGTGCAGATAGTGATGGTAACCAGTTTCAAGGTACGTTCGATGACAATACGAGACACGCTGGCCTTGGCCAGACGCTCGTTGAGGTACTTGCGGATCTTCCGGTCCTCGACCAGGTTGTCTCCGAAGTCTTTGCCACCAAACCAATTTGAATCCCAACCTCTAATAATACCAAGTCGGTTGCTTATCGGATTTACTTTCTGTCCCATTCTGCTTAGTTATTTATCATTAGTTTTAGCGTCTACAAACAAGGTAATGTGGTTAGAGCGCTTGCGGATTCTGTAACCTCGTCCCTGCGGGGCGGGTCTCATGCGCTTCATCGTCACGCCCTCATCCACGAAAATCTTCGAGATGAAGAGCTCTCCGTCCTCAGCCTTGCGGTCATTCTTGGCCTCCCAGTTGGCGATGGCCGACCGGAGGAGTTTCTCCACGTCAGCAGCAGCGGCCTTTTTCGAGAAACGGAGAACGCCAAGAGCCCTGTTCACCTCCATTCCGCGGACCATGTCAACGACATAGCGCATCTTTCTCGGGGAGGAGGGAACGCCTTTGAGCTTGGCAAAATACTGTGTTTTAAGGGCTGCCTTTCTTTCTTCAGCCTTAATATGTTTTCTTGCTCCCATTATTGAATTCTATTTACTGATGGATTAACCTGATTACTTCTTATTACCGGCATGACCACCAAAGCGCCTTGTGGGCGAGAACTCGCCGAGCTTGTGACCGACCATGTTTTCAGTAATGTAAACAGGGATAAATTTATTTCCGTTATGAACTGCAACAGTATGACCCACGAAATCGGGTGAAATCATTGAAGCTCTGGCCCATGTCTTAACGACACTCTTCTTGCCACTCTCGTTCATCGCAAGAATCTTCTTTTCGAGCGAAACGTTAATGTACGGACCTTTTTTTAATGAACGACTCATAATTTACTCTTAGTTAACTTGATTACTTACTTGCTCTCTCAATGATGTACTTGTTCGAAAGCTTCTTGGGCGCACGCGTCTTGAGGCCCTTTGCATACAGGCCCTTGCGTGAGCGCGGGTGACCTCCTGACTGACGGCCCTCGCCACCGCCCATCGGGTGGTCGTGCGGGTTCATCACAACACCGCGGTTGTGCGGGCGGCGTCCCTTCCAGCGGGAGCGTCCTGCCTTGCCGGATTTTTCAAGAGCATGGTCTGAGTTGCCCACGCTACCAACGGTAGCCTTGCAGGCACTGAGCACCTGGCGTGTCTCTCCCGAGGGGAGCTTGACCACGCAGTAGTTTCCCTCACGGGAAGTTAACTGGGCGAAATTACCAGCCGAGCGGACGAGCAGCGCACCCTGTCCGGGCCGCAATTCGATGTTGTGAATCACGGTACCCACGGGGATGTTGGCCAGGGGAAGCGCGTTACCTATCTCAGGCGCGGCCTCCACCCCGGACATCAGGGTTGCACCCACTTCAAGTCCGTTAGGAGCAATGATATAACGTTTTTCACCATCAGCGTAGAACAGCAATGCGATACGGGCCGAGCGGTTCGGATCGTACTCGATTGTCTTGACCACAGCTGGAACACCATCTTTCTCTCGCTTGAAGTCGATCATACGCAACTTCCTCTTGTGGCCGCCGCCCCTGTAGCGGACGGTCATCTTACCGGTGTTGTTTCGACCGCCGGTAGAGCGCTTACCGTAAACGAGAGACTTCTCTGGCACGGATGCAGTAATTTCCTCGAACGTGCCAATAACCTTGTGTCTTTGTCCCGGAGTTACCGGTTTAAATTTACGTACTGCCATTTTAAATTATTGTATATTGCTGTAAAAATCAATTGTGTCGCCCTCCCTTAGCGTAACGATTGCCTTCTTGAACGCACTCTTCTTGCCTCTGATAAGCCCGGCCTTCGTATAGCGGGCCATGCGCTTCCCGGCATAGCGAAGGGTGTTCACGCTGATTACCTTCACGTTGTAAAGGCTCTCAACCTCTTTCTTGATTTCAATCTTGTTGGCCTCAGGTCTCACGATGAAGCCATACCTGGGAGTTGCTTTCTTTGTGCGCTCCTCGCCACCTTTCGACTTCACCCTGTAAGTTCTGTCCACAGACGACTTTTCCGTGATTCTGGTCATCTTCTCAGTGACCAGAGGTTTTATGATAAATGCCATAGTCTAAAGTGCTCTTTATTTGTTTAAGATTCCGTCGATAGTCTTCAGGGACTCCTCTGTAACGACAAGAACATCCGCATTCAAGACATTGTATGTATTGAGATTGGATGCGAGCATTACCTTGGAGCGCTGCAAGTTGCGAGCCGACAAATATACGTTTTTATTTGCAGTTGGCAAAACAAAAAGGGATTTCTTGCCGTCGACTTTGAGATTTTTTGCAATATTTATGAACTCTTTGGTCTTGGGGGCTTCCATATTGAAATCCTCAACAACGACGATGGCGTTCTCCTGAGCCTTGTAAGAGAGTGCGCTCTTGCGCGCGAGAGCCTTCACTTTCTTGTTCAGCTTGAAGCGGTAGTCACGCGGCTTGGGGCCGAACACACGGCCTCCGCCAACGAGAAGAGGCGAGTTGATGTCGCCCCGGCGTGCGCCACCGCCGCCCTTCTGGCGGCCGAGCTTGCGTGTTGACCCGGAAACCTCGCTTCTTTCCTTAGCCTTGTGAGTGCCCTGGCGCTGGTTAGCCAAGAACTGCTTTACGTCAAGGTAAATGACGTGGTCGTTAGGTTCAATTCCGAAGACAGATTCGTTTAACGTAACCTTTCTTCCGGTCTCCTGACCATTGATATTTAATACGCTAATTTCCATTATTTCTCAATTAAAACGGTTGAACCATTACATCCGGCGACAGACCCCTTCACAAGAATGAGGTTGTGCTCCGGAATCACTTTTAACACTCGAAGGTTCTGGGTTGTCACGCGGTCGCCACCCATGTGGCCGCCCATTCTCATGCCCTTGAACACCTTTGCGGGGTATGAACAGGCACCGATAGAACCCGGCTTGCGGGCACGGTCATCCTGCCCGTGAGTGCTCTGGCCCACACCGCCGAAGCCATGACGCTTCATGACACCCTGGAAGCCCTTTCCCTTAGAGGTGCCAACCACATCGACAAAGTCGGTGCCGCTGAAGAGCTCCACTGTGATGGTGTCGCCGAGGTTATGCTCCTCGTCAAACTTGAACTCGGCCAAGTGGCGCTTGGGTGTTGTGCCCGCTTTCTTGAACACGCCCATCATTGGCTTGGTGGTGTTCTTCTCCTTGGCCTCGCCAAAGGCGAGCTGGAGAGCTGCGTAGCCGTCTTTCTCGACGGTCTTCACTTGGGTGACAACACAAGGACCAGCTTCGATAACAGTGCACGGCACATTCTTGCCGTCGGCACTGAAAACGGATGTCATTCCGATTTTTCTTCCTATTAATCCTGGCATTTCAATTGATTATTTAAAAAATTAAAGATTCATGTATTATAAAGCCCTGCCAAACAGTCACTACACCTTGATTTCGACCTCCACGCCGCTGGGCAGCTCAAGTTTCATCAGAGCGTCAACCGTCTTTGCGGTGGAGCTGTAGATGTCAATAAGGCGCTTGTAGTCGGACAGCTGGAACTGCTCGCGCGCCTTCTTGTTGACAAAGGTACTGCGGTTGACCGTATAGATACGCTTGTGCGTGGGAAGGGGGATGGGACCGCTGATGATGGCACCCGTGGCCTTGACGGCCTTCACGATTTTCTCTGCTGACTTGTCAACCAGTTTGTGGTCGTAGGACTTCAGCTTGATTCTGATTTTCTGACTCATGTCTTCTGTTTTGTTGTATGATTATTTAAGCGCAAGGTTAAAGAGGCGCGCCGCTTAAGAGTCATTCGCTAAGCGGCGCCCTCCTCTCACCCATTTTCTCGTATTGCGTTGGTTACACCAGGTCTGCGCGGCCCTTCACCTCCTCGAGCACAGCCTTTGCGATTGAGCTTGACAGCGGTGCGTGGTGGTCGTACTCCATCGAGCTTGTGGCGCGGCCCGAGGTGATGGTGCGGAGTGCGGTCACATAGCCGAACATTTCAGACAGGGGCACCATGGCCTTGATGACACGGGCGCCGCTGCGGGCCTCGTCCATGCCCTCAACCTGTCCGCGGCGCTTGTTCAGGTCGCCAATCACGTCACCCATGTTCTCCTCGGGCGTGATGACCTCAAGCTTCATGATAGGTTCCATGAGCACCGGCCCTGCCTTGACACAGGCGTTCTTGTAGGCGTTGGTTGCGGCAAGCTCGAACGAGAGCTGGTCGGAGTCTACCGGGTGGTAAGAGCCGTCAAGCAGCGTCACTTTCAGGCTGTCCATCGGATAGCCGCCGAGGACTCCGTTCTTCATGGCGTTTTCAAAGCCCTTCTGCACGGAGGGGATGAACTCCTTGGGGATGTTGCCGCCCTTTACCTCGTTGACAAACTGCAGGCCGCCTTCCTTGAAGTCCTCGTCCACGGGGCCGACATTGACGATGATGTCGGCGAACTTGCCGCGGCCGCCGCTCTGCTTCTTGTAAACCTCGCGGAGGTTCACGGTCTTGGTGATGGCCTCCTTGTAGTTCACCTGGGGCTTGCCCTGGTTGCACTCAACCTTGAACTCGCGCTTCAGGCGGTCGATGATGATGTCAAGGTGAAGCTCGCCCATACCCGAGATGATGGTCTGTCCGCTCTGCTCGTCAGTACGCACGGTAAACGTAGGGTCTTCCTCGGCCAGCTTGGCAAGGCCGTTGTCAAGCTTGGCGATGTCGGCCTGGCTCTTGGGCTCGACGGCGATAGAGATCACCGTGTCGGGGAAGGTCATTGACTCGAGCACAATCGGGTGGGCCTCGTCACACAGCGTGTCACCTGTACGGATATCCTTGAAGCCCACGCCTGCGCCGATGTCACCGGCATCGATAGACTCCATGGGGATTTCCTTGTTGGAGTTCATCTGGAACAGTCGGCTGATACGCTCCTTCTTGCCCGTGCGTGCGTTGAGCACGTAAGAGCCGGCGCACACCTTTCCTGAATAGACACGGAAGAACACCAGGCGGCCCATATAGGGGTCGGTGGCAATCTTGAACGCCAGCGCGGCTGTGGGGTCTGTCTCGCTTGGCTTGCGTGTCTCCTCCTCTTCAGTATCGGGGTTTGTGCCCACGATGCTGTCGATGTCCAGCGGTGAGGGCAGGAAGGCGCAAACATAGTCAAGCAGCGGCTGAACGCCCTTGTTCTTATAGGAAGACCCGCAGATCATAGGTGTGCAGGCCATGGACACCGTGCCCTTGCGGATGGCGGCGATAATCTCTGCCTGTGTGATCGAGCTTGGGTCGTCGAAATATTTCTCCATGAGTGCCTCGTCATACTCGGCGGCAGCCTCCAGCAGCTTGTTGCGCCACTCCTCGCACTCGTCCTTGAGGTCTGCGGGAATGTCGTCCTCCTCGTACTCGGCTCCCATAGTCTCATCGTGCCACAGGATGGCCTTCATCTTGATGAGGTCTACAACGCCCTTGAAGTTCTCCTCTGCGCCGATAGGCACCTGGAGCACCACGGGGTTGGCACCCAGGATGTCCTTCATCTGCTGCACGGTCTCGAAGAAGTCGGCGCCCGAGCGGTCCATCTTGTTCACATAGCCGATGCGCGGCACGTTGTACTTGTCTGCCTGCCGCCACACGGTCTCGGACTGCGGCTGCACGCCGTCGGCTGCCGAATAGGTGGCCACAGCGCCGTCGAGCACGCGCAGCGAGCGCTCCACCTCGGCGGTAAAGTCAACGTGTCCCGGAGTGTCAATCAGGTTGATTTTGTACGTGTTGCCGTTCCACTTCCAGTTACAGGTGGTGGCAGCCGACGTGATAGTGATACCACGCTCCTGCTCCTGGGCCATCCAGTCCATGGTAGCGGCGCCCTCGTGCACCTCGCCAATCTTGTGCGTCTTTCCCGTATAGAACAGGATGCGCTCAGAGGTCGTTGTCTTACCGGCGTCGATATGCGCCATAATACCGATGTTACGGGTCAAATGTAAATCGCGGTTAGCCATTTTCTTATCTGCCTATTTATAATGATTAGAACCTGAAGTGAGCGAATGCGCGGTTAGCCTCGGCCATGCGGTGCATGTCCTCCTTGCGCTTGAAGGCGCCGCCCTGGCTGTTGAAGGCGTCCATAATCTCCGCTGCGAGCTTGTCGGCCATTGACTTGCCGCTGCGCTTGCGGGCGAAAGCAATCATGTTCTTCATGGAGATGCTCTCCTTGCGGTCGGGGCGTATCTCGGTAGGCACCTGGAACGTGGCTCCGCCGATGCGGCGGCTCTTCACCTCCACCTGCGGGGTGATGTTGTCAAGGGCAGTCTTCCAGATCTCGAGGGCAGACTTCTCCTCGTTACTCATCTTGGCCTTCACTGTGTCGAGTGCATGATAGAAAATCTCGTAGGAGACGGATTTCTTGCCGTCATACATCAAGTGGTTCACAAACTTGGAGACCTTCTGGTCGTTGAAGACGGGATCCGGAAGGATCACGCGCTTCTTTGGTTTTGCTTTTCTCATTTTGTTGATTACTGATTAAATTCTGCGTGGGGTTGCCTTTCTCTGTCCTTCAACGCCCTCACCCGGGCATTTACTCAACCTTTCGTAACACTTCTCCAGCAAAACTGTGATTTAAATTTTTCTTACCTCAAGCCATCTTGCAGCCTTCTCCGGCTGTTGTCATTTCTTGGCCTTAGGACGTTTTGCGCCATATTTCGAGCGGCGCTGCGTGCGGTTGGCCACGCCGGCGGTGTCCAAGGTGCCGCGCACGATGTGGTAGCGCACACCGGGAAGGTCCTTCACACGGCCTCCGCGCACCAGCACGATGCTGTGCTCCTGCAGGTTGTGGCCCTCTCCGGGGATGTAAGAGTTCACCTCTTTCTGGTTTGTCAAACGCACACGGGCAACTTTACGCATTGCCGAATTAGGTTTCTTCGGGGTTGTTGTGTACACACGGACGCAAACACCGCGGCGCTGGGGACATGCGTCCAAAGCGGGCGATTTGCTCTTGTCAACAAGCGCCGTTCTACCTTTTCTTACCAATTGTTGAATTGTAGGCATTGTTGTTAATTTTTAATTATTATATATTTTTATTTGTATTGTCGAACCAAACATACGGACACAATTGTCCATTTTGGGGTGCAAAGGTACGGAAAATAACTTTAACGGCCAAACATTAAAAATAACGCGAGATAAAAGACGCTCGCTTTTTATCGTTATATAGTTATTTTTAACATCTGTTTATATATTGGATTGGCGAGCCGCCTCAACCGAAGCGGTCGCCAAAAGGGTTCGAGGGGGCACGGTACGGCCGGTGGCCACAGCCCTCACCGGCATGAATGCAAAGGGGTCAGAGCTGCCATTCGCCGGCCCACTCGATAACGGGCACGCCCTCGTCAAACCGCACGGGCAGCCAGACATAGCGGGAGTCTTCCAGGTTCTCCGGCTTCCAGATGTCGGCCATGAAGACCAGCTGCCGCCCTACAGGAAGCACGTAGGTGCCCTGCGCGCCGAAGGTAATGTCGGCACGCGGCCCGCGGCACGGACTGGGATGCTCTGTCCACGGCCCCCACACCGAGGGGGCGGAGAACATGCGGGCCTTGTTTGGGGCCCATCCTGTGCAGCCGCTGGTAATCATCCAGTAGGTGTCGCCGTGGCGGAACAGTGTGGGGGCCTCGTTCTGCCCGCCGGGGGCCACACGGATGTAGCGGCCTGTGTGGGCTGTGTAGTCACCGGTAAGCTCGGCTATCTGGAGCGTAAGGTTTTCCTCGGACGAATAGATGTGGTAGGCCCTGCCGTCGGTGTCGACAAACACAGTCTGGTCGCGGGCCATCTGGCCGGCCGCCCCCATGCGGCTGGGGTGCAGTATGTCGCGCTTGACAAACAGTCCTTTCCTGACGGCATCCATCCACCCTGCTGTCCACCACCGGGCATAGTTGCGCGCGTCAAGGGTGTCAAGCACAGCGATGTCGGCAGGGGTGAACTCCAGGGGGTAGCGGCCGGGGTTGACGCGGCCCGACCGCAGGAAACGGTAGGGGCCTTCGGGGCGGTCGGCCACCGCCACACCATAGCGTGCCTCCTCGTAGCCCCTGCCTTTCAGCTCAAGATGAAACCACATCACGAACTTGCCTGTTGACGGACAGTATATCACCTTAGGGCGCTCCAGAGTGCAGCCACGCTCAAGGTCATGGCCGCGCTCGGCCGTCACGGCGAGGGCAACGCCGCGGTAGGTCCAGTCGGCAAGGTTCTTCGACGCATAGCAGTTCACGCCGACATGGGCCAGACTTGTTTTGGCCGACTTGTGCTCGCCAAACCAGTAGTAGGTTCCTTTGTAAGCCAGCACACCTCCTCCATGGGCGTTGATATGCACCCCGCGGTTGTCGGGCCAGACTGTGCCCGGGCGGAAAACACGCCGTGACGAGGCCGCCACTGTGACGGCACAGAGGGACAGGGACGCAAGGAGAAGCGTCCGGACGCGGTGCCCGCCCGACGGGGCGCGAAAAGAGGTCTTTGTCTTGGTCATACCACACCTATTATTAGATACAACGTTATGACGGCTGAGGCCTGCACGCTATGGGCATCGAGACTGTGCCCGGCTGTCACGCAGAGCCACGACGACCACCTATAAATGGCGTGTGCAGGTTGCGCACTCAGACGGCCCTCCTGCCCTGCCTCAAGGCGCCACGCCCTACGGGCTTCCTGCAGGCGGGCCTTTGCGACAACCACACAAAGATAAGGAAAAACAGTTGAAGAGCCAACACCCGGCTCGTGCAATGATGGTAAAAATCGTTAAAAAGCGGGTTTTCAAGCAACAAATACGGTCGGACAGGCGCGCAATACAGGCGGTTCTTCGTAACTTTGCAGCCGAATTTCGGAAAGTCCGATGCATTCGACGATGCCGACGTTGTGATTAAGGCGGAAAGCATGGGAAGGATGTAATTTCAAAAATCATTAATCAAAACAAACATCATGTACTTAGACCAAGCCAAAAAGCAAGAAATCTTTGGCCAGTATGGCAAGACGGCTACCGACACAGGTTCGGCCGAGAGCCAGATTGCACTGTTCTCCTACCGCATCTCCCACCTGACGGAGCACCTGAAGAAGAACCACAAGGATTTCAAGACCGCCCGCGCCCTGACCCAGCTGGTCGGCAAGCGCCGCGCCTTGCTTAACTATCTCTACGACCGCGACGTTAACCGTTACCGCGCCATCATCAAGGCGCTCGGTCTGAGAAAGTGACACATAAAGAAGCCCGCTTTTGGCGGGCTTCTTTATTTCTGGACGGCCCGCCATACGCCGGCAGCCCGCCCCATCCATAATGTTTCTTGATTTTCTGCACCGCCACGCCTCAGCCCGCCACACGGCCTTCCGCTTGGCGGGGCCATCGCCGGCCGTGCCGCCGCCACAGCCGGTGCAAGCCGCAGGGAAGAGTGGCTAGTCTGTCAGGGCCGCCGGGGGCAGGCCGCCGAGTATTTCGTTCAGCGGCTTTGTCACGAAGTCACGCTCATACATCAGCGGGTGCGGGATGACAAGGCCAGGCTCGCTCACCCTCAGACTGCCATAGAGCAGGATGTCAATGTCAATGACACGGTCGCGGTAGTCGCCGCCGGCCGACTTTTCCGTGCGGCCCATGTCACGCTCTATACGCTGCGTGGCCTCAAGGAGCTGCCGCGGCGAGAGTGCGGTGCGCACGCTCACCGCCGCATTGACAAAAAGGTTGTCCGACCGGAATCCCCACGGCTCGGTGACATAGAGCGACGACAGCCGCCCGACCTGCCCCACCCGCTCGCCGAGCAGCTGCACGGCGCGGCGGACATTCTCCTCCCGGTTTCCAAGGTTTGTGCCCAGGCCCAGGTAAACCAGCGCGCTCAATCGTCGAGAATCAGCAGGGCGTCGCCGTAGCACCCGAACATATAGCCATTGTCAACGGCCTTGCCATAGGCTTCCATCACAAGGTCGTAGCCGCCGAAGGCGGCCGTTGTCATCAGCATGGTCGACTCCGGGTGGTAGAAATTGGCCACCATGCTGTTCACCATGCCAAAGTTATAGGGCGGAAAGATGAACTTGTTTGTCCACCCCTCGTACTCCTTCATAAACCCGTCGGTGCCCACCGCGGTCTCCGTGGCGCGCACCGTGCTCACGCCCACGGCGCACACGCTGTGGCCCGCGGCCTTGGCGCTGTTCACCTTTTCGCAGGCCTCGGCGGTGATATACATCTGTTCCGAGCTCATCTTGTGCTTGGTGAGGTCTTCCACCTCTATCGGCTCAAAGTTGCCCAGTCCGCAGTGTACGGTGACGAACGCCGAGCCGATGCCCCTGATTTCCATCAGCTTGAGCAGCTCGCGGCTGAAGTGGAGCCCCGTCGACGGAGCCGTCACCGCGCCCTCGTTGCGCGCGTAGATGGTCTGGAAGTTCTCCATGTCGTCCTTGGTGGCCGGGCGGCGGTCAATGATGTAGCGGGGAAGCGGGGCCTCGCCGAGGGCGAAGAGCTCGCGCTTGAACTCGTCGTGGTCGCAGTCGTAGAGGAAGCGGAGCGTGCGCCCGCGGCTTGTGGTGTTGTCAATCACCTCGGCGACCATGGGCCCGTCGGGGTCGAAGAAGAGCTTGTTGCCGATGCGTATCTTGCGCGCGGGCTCTACGAGCACGTCCCAAAGGCGCAGCTCCTCGTTGAGCTCGCGCAGCAGGAACACCTCGATCTTGGCGTCGGTCTTCTCCTTGGTGCCATACAGGCGCGCGGGGAACACCTTGGTGTCGTTGAAGACAAACACGTCGCCCTCGTCAAAATAGTTCACGATGTCACGGAAGGTGAGGTAGACGGGCTTTCCGCCCTCGTCGGTCATGTCGTTGCCGGCGGCGTCCTTGCGGCACATTTCGATGGTCTGGCTCTTGCGGTGCAACACCATCAGGCGGCACTCGTCGCGGCGGTAGACCTTGTCGACCGTGCCGTCAGGGTTTTCAAAGGCACGGAAAGCGGGCTCAAGGGCCACCTGGGCTTCAGGCAGCCTAAACTTGAACTGTGATAGTTTCATTATATATTCCTTTATTTCGCTCCGGCCCCGCCGCGGGCGGCGGGGCCGCTTGTTTATCAGTAGTTTTCGTCAAGCCACTGCGGGAAGTCGTCGAGCTTCACGCAGTCGTCAATGCTCACGCTGCCGAGCCGGGTGCGGCAGAGGGCGGTCAGGAAGGCGCCGCTGCCGAGCGCGCGCCCGATGTCGCGGGCCAGGGCGCGTATGTAGGTGCCTTTGCCGCACACCACACGGATGCCCATCTGCATGGCCTGGGGGTCAAAGTGGGTCAGCTCTATCTCGTCAATGCGCAGGGTCTTGGGCTTCAGGGCCACCTCCTGTCCGCCGCGCTTCAGCCGGTAGGCGCGGTCGCCGTTAACCTTGCAGGCCGAGTACTCGGGCGGCACCTGCCGGATTTCGCCGACAAACCGGGGCAGCGTGTCAAGGATGAGCTGCCGCGTAATGTGCGACGTGGGGTAAGTGGCGTCCACGGTGTGCTCGCGGTCAAAGCTTGGCGTGGTGGCCCCGAGCTGCAGCGTGGCCGTGTACTCCTTGGTGTGGTACTGCAGCCGCTCGATCTCCTTGGTCTTGCGCCCGGTGCAGAGTATCAGCACGCCGGTGGCCAGGGGGTCGAGCGTTCCGGCATGGCCGGTCTTCACCCTCTTCACCCCCACCTTCCTGGAGATGAGGTAGCGCACCCTGGCCAGCGCGCCGAAGCTCGACATGCGGTAGGGCTTGTTGAGGCAGATGATTTCGCCCTCGGTAAAGTTCATGCTCATTGTGCAGCGGCCGGCCGGTTAAAGCATGGAGCAGACGATGGTGACGGTGCCGGCAATGGCGCAGTAGATGCCAAAGTAGATGAGCTTGCCGCGCTTCACGATGTTGATCATCCACTTGCAGGCCAGGCAGCCCGACACAAAGGCGGCTACAAAGCCGACCGCGAGGGGCAGCGTGTCAATGCCTCCGAAGGCCTCCTCGCCCCTGAGCCCCTTGATGACGTCGAGCAGGGCCTCGCCCAGGATGGGCGGGATCACCATGAGAAACGAGAACTGGGCCAGCTTGTCCTTGCGGTTGCCCAGCAGCAGGCCGGTGGCGATGGTGCTGCCCGAGCGCGACAGGCCGGGCATCACGGCGCAGGCCTGCGCCAGCCCGATGATGAAGGCGTCGCGCAGGCTGATGCGCTCCTTCTGGCGCGGCTTGGCGTAGTAGGAGAAGGTGAGCAGCGCGGCGGTGAGCAGGAGCATCACGCCGACGATGAGCAGCCCGGAGCCGAAGACGGCCTCGACATAGTCCTTGAAAAACAGGCCCACCACTCCGACGGGAATCATCGACACCAGGATGTTGAGCATGTACTTGGTCTCGTCATTAAGCTCGAACTTGAACAGTCCGCGCACAAGCCACGCTATCTCGCTCCACAGCACCACGAAGGTGCTGAGTACGGTGGCCACGTGGACAGCCACGGTGAAGGCGAGGTTCTCGCCGCCCTCGATGCCAAATATGTAGGACCCGATGGCCAGGTGGCCGCTGCTGCTCACGGGGAGATACTCGGTGAGGCCCTGGACCAAGCCGAGCACAAGTGCCTCAATCCAGTTCATCCGCGCCGGTCTTTAAAGGTTTCTCCTCGCCGCTGGCGCTGCCTGCGGCACGGTCCTTGGGCTTGCGCGCCACAGCATAGATCATTGACACAAAGCCGGCGAGGCACACCACGGGCGCCACCTTGATGCGGCGCGCACTGAACACGTCGGGGTTGAAGGCGGTCTCCGTGGAGCCGCCGCCGCTCATCAGCACAAAGCCGACGACAACCACTGCCATGCCGATGGCCAGCAGGATGTAGTTGACACGGTCGAAAGCAAAATTTCTCTTGTCCATATCTGATAGTTGTTTGTTCGCTGTAGGGAGAACTAGATGTTGTACAGCTCGCCGGCGGTCATCCGCAGGAACCTGTTGACCGAGAAGAACGAGCAGAGCATGGTGATGGCTATGCCGAACACCACGACGGCGGCCCCGGTGACGGCCAGCTCGCGCCAGGTGATGACGAGCAGGATGGCCGGCTCGTAGCAGTAGAGTGCGTAGACACCGCCGCCGAGGATGGCGCAGGCGAAGACGGCGGCGGCCAGCCCCACCCACATGGCGCTGCGCATGAAGGGGCGGCGGATGAAGCCCCACGACGCGCCGACGAGCTTCATGGTGTGGATGAGGAAGCGGCGCGAGTACACGTTGAGCCGCACGGTGTTGCTCACCAGCGAGAACGACACGCACGTGAGCAGCACGGCGAGCACGAGCAGCACGGCATTGATTTTCTGGAGGTTGTCGTGCACCTTGTCCATTAGGTCTTCCTGGTAGGCCACATCGGTCACCCTGGGGTTGCGCCTCAGTTCGGCGGAAATCCAGCGCAGCGAGTCACGGTTCACGTAGTCGGCCTTGAGCTGCACCTCGAGGGTGGCCACAAAGGGGTTGAAGCCGAGGAACTCCGAGGGGTCGGCGCCCATGGCGGCCGTCTGCTCGCGCTTGGCCTGCTCCTTGCTGATGTAGTCGATGTTGCGGGTGTAGGGGCGGTGGTAGAGGTCGCGGCAGAGCAGGTGGGCCTGGTTCACCGACACGTTGTCGCCCAGCATCACGGTCACCGTGAGGTTCTCCTTGACATAGGCCGAGAGGTTGCGCGCCGTGAGCACGGAGAACACCACCATTCCCAACAAGACCAGCACAAGGGTGGTGCTGATGCACAATGTAACCACCTGCAAGCCGTAACGCCTGCGGGTGTTTCTGCGTTTCTTCGCCATTTCCTTTTGGATATAATCCTCCTAATTTCCTGCAAAGGAACAAAAAAAAAGGCGGACGCCCAACGCATTTAACAAGTATTAACCGCCATTGCAGCGTTTTTCCACCTTGCTTACAAGCCGGGCTGCACCTCGACAATAAAAATAAAAGGCAGTTTCACGCCCTTTTATTTTGTATTGTCTTCGGTTTGCACTACCTTTGGAGTCAGAAAAGAGCAAATGCCTATGAGCACTGTCATTTACCCGGCCCCAATCTTCGGGCCCATCCACAGCCGGAGGCTCGGCATCTCGCTGGGCATCAACCTGATGCCGGCCGACGGAAAGGTGTGTACGTTCGACTGCATCTACTGCGAGTGCGGCTTCAACGCCGACCGGAGGCCCACGCTGCCACGGCCCACGCGCGGCGAAGTGGCCGCCGCACTGGAGGCGAGGCTCAAGGAGATGGCTGCGCACGGGCCGCGCCCCGACGTGCTGACCTTCGCGGGCAACGGCGAGCCAACGGGGCACCCGCAATTTGCGGGGATTATCGGCGACACCGTGGCGCTGCGCGACCGCTACTGCCCCACGGCCAAGGTGAGCGTGCTGAGCAACGCCACCTGCATCGCGCGGCCCGAGGTGAGGGAGGCGCTGATGCGCGTTGACAACAACATACAGAAGCTCGACACGGTGAACCCCCACTATATAAACAAGGTGAACCGACCGGCTGGCCGCTACAGCGTGGAGGAGACCGTCGAGGGGCTCAAGGCCTTTGGCGGCCATGTCATCATACAGACCATGTTCATGAGGGGGAAGGCCTGGGGCGAGGACGTTTGCAACACCACCGACGAGTATGTCACCCCGTGGCTGGAGGCGCTGCGCGACATCGCGCCCCGGGGGGTGATGGTCTACACCGTTGACCGCGAGACCCCCGACCGCGAGCTGGCCAAGGCCACGCACGAGGAGCTGGACAGCATCCGCAGCCGGGTGGAGGCTCTGGGCATACCGTGCACCGCTTCATACTGAACCAATAACAAACACAACCGACTATGAGTAAATTAGTGATTGACAACTACGAGGAGTTCGCCGCCATGCTGGGCAAGCGGCTGGGCGAGTCCGACTATGTGGAACTGTCGCAGGAGCGCATCAACCTGTTTGCCGACGCCACGCTGGACCACCAGTGGATTCATGTGGACACGGAGCGCGCCAGGGAGGAGAGCCCCTTCAGGACGACAATCGCCCACGGATACCTCACGCTCTCGATGCTGCCCTACCTGTGGAACCAGATTATCGAGGTGAACAACCTGAAGATGATGGTCAACTACGGCATGGACAAGATGCGTTTCGGCCAGGCGGTGAAGTCGGGCGAGAGCATCCGGCTGGTGGCCGACCTCGCCGGCATCGCCAACCTGCGCGGCACAGTGAAGGCCGAAATCAAGTTCGCCATCGAAATCAAGGGGCAGAAGAAGAAGGCGCTCGAGGGCGTGGCCACGTTCCTCTACTATTTCAACTGAGCGGCGCCACACTGCCGGACGCACCGTCCCGGCTTGCCGAACGGCCACTCCCGGGCGGCGGAACGGCCCGGATGACACGGCGGAACGGCCTGTCTGGCCATGCAAAGCGGCCTGTATCGCAGTGCGATACAGGCCGCTTTGCATGGCCACTCAAAAGGTGGCGCCGGCGGGTGCCGGCCGGGCTGCCGGCTCAGGGGGCCGGACTGCCGCTTTCACCGCCCTGGGAAGGGGCCATCTGGAAGTCCTTCTTGCGCAGCACGAAGTCGCTTCCGAGGTATTTCTCACGCACTATCTCGTTGGCGGCAAGCTCCTCGGGGACGCCCTGGAACAGGATGCGGCCCTCGAACAGCAGGTAGGCGCGGTCGGTGATGCTCAGGGTCTCGTAAACATTGTGGTCGGTAATCAGGATGCCGATGTTGCGGTACTTCAGCTCCCACACAATCTTCTGGATGTCGCCCACGGCAATGGGGTCGACACCGGCAAAGGGCTCGTCGAGCATGATGAACTTGGGGCTGATGGCCAGGCAGCGGGCTATCTCCGTGCGGCGGCGCTCGCCTCCCGACAGCTGGTCGCCCTTGTTCTTGCGCACCTTGCCCAGCCGGAACTCGGCAATGAGGCTTTCCAGCCGCCCGAGCTGCCAGGCGCGGGGCTTGCCTGTCATCTCGAGCACGGCCATGATGTTGTCCTCGACGCTCAGCTTGCGGAACACGCTGTTCTCCTGGGCCAGGTAGCCGATGCCCGCCCGGGCGCGCTTGTACACCGGATAGTCCGTGATGTCGAGGCCGTCAAGGAAGATGCGCCCGGCATTGGGCACTATCAGGCCCGTCGTCATGTAGAAGGAGGTGGTCTTGCCGGCACCGTTGGGACCGAGCAGCCCCACAATCTCGCCCTGGCGCACGTTGATGGACACGTTGTTCACCACGGTGCGCTTGCCGTACCTCTTCACCAGTCCCTCGGTGCGGAGGGTCATTCCGCCGGCCGCCACGGCCCCGGGCGCGCTGTTGCCTGTATCGCTCATAAGCATTGTTTGTGCTGCAAAAATACGAAAAATGCCGCTCATAAACGCCGCAAAGGCGAAAAACTATTGCGGGGATGCCAGTTTCATGCGCTTTTTGCTTAATTTTGCAGGAAAATCGACGACTGACTATGCTCATCCTCAAATGGCTTGACACACTGGGGCGCTACATCATCCTGATGGGCCGCACATTCTCGCGGCCCGAGCGCATGCGCATGTTCTTCAAGGAGTACATCAAGGAGATGGCGCAGCTGGGGGTCAACTCCATCGGCATCGTGCTGCTCATCTCGTTCTTCATCGGCGCGGTCATCTGCATCCAGATGAAGCTGAACATCCAGAGCCCGTGGATGCCGCGGTGGGTGACGGGCTACACCACGCGCGAGATCATGCTGCTGGAGTTCTCGTCGTCCATCATGTGCCTCATCCTGGCCGGCAAGGTGGGGTCGAACATCGCCTCTGAGATTGGCACCATGAGGGTGACCCAGCAGATTGACGCGCTGGACATCATGGGGGTGAACTCGGCCTGCTACCTCATCCTGCCGAAGATTCTCGGCATGATTACCATCATGCCCTTCCTGGTGGTGTTCTCCGCGGCCACGGGCACACTGGGCGCCTACGCCACAGCCTACGTGGGCCACGTGCTGGCGCCCGAGGACCTCACGCTGGGCCTTCAGCACGACTTCAACCAGTGGTTCATCTGGATGAGCATCATCAAGAGCACGGTGTTTGCCTTTATCATCTCAAGCGTGCCCTCGTTTTTCGGCTACACGGTCGAGGGGGGGTCGGTCAACGTGGGCAAGGCGTCGACCGACGCGGTGGTGAGCTCGAGCGTGCTCATCCTGTGCAGCGACGTGTTCCTAACCCAATTGCTATCATGATCGAAATCAAACACCTTTGCAAGTCGTTCGGCGACAAGGAAGTGCTGAAGGACGTATCGGCCGTGTTCGAGAGCGGGAAGACCAACCTCATCATCGGGCAGAGCGGAAGCGGAAAGACGGTGCTCATCAAGAACCTGGTGGGACTGCTCACGCCGACAAGCGGGCAGGTGCTCTACGACGGGCGCGACCTCGTGGGCATGACCAAGCGGGAGCGCATCATGCTGCGCCGCGAGATGGGGATGATTTTCCAGAGCGCGGCGCTGTTCGACTCGCTCACGGTGCTTGAGAACGTGATGTTCCCGCTGGACATGTTCTCGGCAATGAACCTGCGGGAGCGCACCCGGCGCGCGCAGACATGCATCGACCGCGTGAACCTGCGGGGGGCCGAGGCGAAATATCCGGGGGAGATTTCGGGCGGAATGCAGAAAAGGGTGGCCATAGCGCGCGCCATCGCGCTGAACCCGCAGTATCTCTTCTGCGACGAGCCTAACTCGGGCCTTGACCCGAAGACGTCGCTCGTCATCGACGACCTGCTGCACAGCATCACGCAGGAATACAACATCACGACCGTCATCAACACGCACGACATGAACTCGGTGATGGGCATCGGCGAGAACATCATCTTCATCTACCAGGGCGAGAAGGAATGGCAGGGGACGAGCAAGGACATCATGGGCTCGACCAACGAGAAGCTGACCGACTTCATCTTTGCAAGCGACTTGCTGAAAAGGATGAAGGCGGCGGAAATGGAAAAGGCAAGGAGGGCCGGCAAGCAGGCCTGAGAACCCGGACAGACTCACTTCATGCGCCACTGGCCGGGCGACCGCTCGGCCATGGGCACGACAATCTCCTCTTTTGTGCTGTCGGCATAGCACAGCACAAGAAAGGCGTTCACGCCGCGTGCCGCGCTGTCAGCCACGGCCCGGGCCAGCCTCACCTCGCACACGCCGCCGTGGGCGCCACGCAGCCGGGCTGCAAGCTGGCGCGCGCTGACATGAAGCTGCTCGCGATAGGCGGCCGGCAGACTGTCGAAGTCGTGTATGCCGGCAGCGAACAGGCCGCAGCGCCCGGCAAGCAGGTGGCCGTAATAGGCCTTGGCCTGCCGGCCGGCAATGTCCTCGGGCCGGGGCTCCTCCTTGCAGGAGAAGGCCAGGCTGAGGGCGAGAAGGGTGGCCAGCGGAAGCAGTCGCATCACTTCTGGCGGATAAAGATGTTGATGGGAGTGCCCGTGAGACGCCAGTTCTCGCGGATTTTGTTCTCAAGGAACCGGCGGTAGGGCTCCTTGACATACTGCGGGAGGTTGGCGTAGAACACGAACGAGGGTATCTGGGTGTTGGGCAGCTGCGACACATACTTGATTTTGATGTACTTTCCCTTGATGGATGGTGGCGGGAAAGCCTCGATGAGCGGCAGCAGCGCCTCGTTGAGCTTGGAGGTGCCTATCCTGGCCTTGCGGCTGAGATAGGCTTCCTTGGCCGCCTCAAGCACCTTGAAGATGCGCTGCTTGGTGAGCGCGGAGGCAAAGATGACGGAGAAGTCGACAAAGGGAGACAGCCGGCTGCGGATGGCCTGGGTGAAGGTGCTGATGGTCTTCTGCGTCTTGTCCTCCACCAGGTCCCACTTGTTCACCACCACGACAAGGCTCTTGTTGTTGCGCTGGATGAGCTGGAAGATGTTGAGGTCCTGGGCCTCGATGCCGCGCGTGGCGTCAATCATGAGGATGCACACGTCGCTGTTCTCGATGGAGCGGATGGCGCGCATCACGCTGTAAAACTCCAGGTTCTCGGTCACCTTGTTCTTCCGGCGGATGCCGGCGGTGTCAACCAGGTAGAAGTCGAAGCCGAACTTGTCGTAACGGGTGTAGATGCTGTCGCGCGTGGTGCCGGCAATCTCGGTCACAATGTTGCGGTCCTCGCCGATAAAGGCGTTGACAAGGCTGCTCTTGCCGGCATTGGGGCGGCCCACGACGGCGAAGCGCGGAATGCCCTCCTCAAGGCTCTCGCCACTGTCGGCGCTGAGCTTGGACAGCACGAGGTCGAGCAGGTCGCCCGTGCCGCTGCCGGTGGCGGCGCTCACGCAGATGGGGTCGCCGAGGCCGAGGCGGTAGAAATCCGCAGCATAATACTGCATGTCGTTGGTGTCGGCCTTGTTGGCCACCAGGATTACGGGCAGCTTGGAGCGCCGCAGTATCTGCGCCACGTCCATGTCGAGGTCGGTCACGCCATTGGCCACGTCGACAAGGAAGAGCACGAGGTCGGCCTCCTCGGTGGCGATGACCACCTGCTTGCGAATCTCTTCCTCGAAGATGTCGTCGGAGTTGACCACCCATCCGCCAGTGTCGACCACGGAGAACTCGCGCCCGCACCACTCGCACTTGCCATACTGGCGGTCACGGGTGGTGCCGGCCTCGTCGCTGACGATGGCGCTGCGGGTCTTGGTCAGGCGGTTGAACAGGGTTGACTTGCCCACGTTGGGGCGGCCTACTATCGCTACTAATGCCATAAGTTGATTGTTCTTGTTACTGTTTGTGATAATTGGATGAAGGTGGTGGTGGGCGGGGCCGCCGGCCCCCCGTCAGCCGGGATTGTAGCCGAAGCTGTCGAGCTCCTTGTCGGAACTGCGCCAGTCCTTGTCTACCTTGACAAATGTCTCCAGGTAGATGTGCTTGCCGAAGAAGCGCTCGAGCGCCCTGCGGCTCTCGGTGCTCACGCGCTTGAGGGCCACGCCCCGGTGGCCGATGATGATGCCCTTCTGCGAGTCGCGCTCCACATAGATGACGGCATTGATGCGGATAAGGGTTGCCGTCTCCTTAAACTGCTCCACGCGCACCTCGACAGAATAGGGTATCTCCTTGTCATAGTAGAGCAGGATTTTCTCGCGGATAATCTCGCTGACAAAGAAGCGCGCGGGCTTGTCGGTGAGCTGGTCCTTGTCGAAATAGGGGGGGCTGCCGGGCAGGAGTTCCTCTATGCGCTTCAGCAGCATGCCAGTGCCAAACTTGTTGGCGGCTGAGATGGGAAGGATTTCCGCGCCGGGCAGCAGCGTGTGCCATCGCTCCACGATGTCGCCCAGGGTCTTCTGGTCGGTGAGGTCAATCTTGTTGATGAGCAGCAGCACCGGGACGGTCATCCTTGACACCTTGTCAAGGAAGTCGCGGTTCTTCTCGGGATTCTCTACCACATCGGTGACATAGAGCAGGACATCGGCATCTTGCAGAGCCGACTCTGAAAAGGCCAGCATCGACTCCTGCAGCTTGTAGTTGGGCCTGAGCACGCCGGGGGTGTCAGAGAACACAATCTGCGCGCCGGGCGTGTTCACAATGCCCATGATGCGGTGACGCGTGGTCTGCGCCTTGAACGTGGCTATGCTGATGCGCTCGCCAACAAGCTGGTTCATCAGCGTCGACTTGCCTACGTTGGGGTTGCCCACGATATTTACAAATCCTGCTTTATGCATAATAGAAGATATCTTATGCAAAGATAAGCCTTTTTGTGTAAATAATCAAGAAAGTGCCACTTTTATTTTCCTCATGACGGCCTTCTCACGGCCTTTCAACCCAGATCGTCCGTCGGGTTTCGTCCCAGGTTGTGCTGTTTGTTTCGGATTCCGGGTTGCGCTGTTTGTCTCGAATCGCTGGCCGTGCTGTTTGTCTCGAACAGCAAGTGCCGCCAGGGTCTCACCCTAGCGGGCTATGGGGAGAAGACACTGACGGCAAAAAAAATCCGCCCTCCCGTTTGCGGGAGGGCGGAAAGACAGTTCTAAGGAACAGCCGCTTGCACAATCTGCGATGCCGACAGCGGCTTACTTCACCGGAGTGGCTGAGTCTTTTCCGTCATAGGCCCACTTGTAGTAGGCTGCCCCATGGACAAAGCCGGCACCGAAGGCGGTGAGAATCAGGTTGTCACCTTTCTTCAGCTTGCCCTCGTTCTCCCAGAGGGCAAGGGGAATGGTGGCGGCACTGGTGTTGCCAAAATGCTGGATGTTCACCATGACGTGGTCCATGGGCAGGTCAAGACGCTTGGCCACGGCCTCGATAATACGCATGTTGGCCTGGTGAGGCACGACATAGGCGATATTGTTCTTGTCAAGATGGTTGCGCCCGGCTATCAGCGCACAGTCGTCACTCATGTTCGTCACCGCATAGCGGAACACCGTGCGGCCCTCCTGGTAGAGATAGTGCAGGCGGTGGTCGACGGTGAAGTGAGAGGGGGGGCACACCGAGCCGCCGGCTTTCAGATGGAGAAAGGGCAGACCCTTGCCGTCGGTACGGAGGTAGGAATCCATCAGACCCACATTCGGCTCTGTTGTGGCCTCAAGCAGCACCGCTGCCGCGCCATCGCCAAACAGGGCGCAGGTGCTGCGGTCCTTGTAGTCAACCACGGAGGACATCTTGTCAGCGCCGATGACAATAATCTTCTTGTAACGGCCGCACTGAATCATTGCGGCAGCCGTGTCGAGGGTGTAGAGGAATCCACAGCAAGCGGCCCAGTAGTCGAACGCAAAGGCGTTTTTCAGGCCCAGCTTACCCAATACGATTGAGGCTGTGGACGGAAACTTGTAATCAGCGGTCGAGGTGGTAACGATCAGTGCATCAATCGTGTCAGGGTCTACGCCGGTTTTCTTCAGCAACTGCTTGGCGGCCTTGCGCGCCATATATGACGTTCCAAGGCCCTCCTCGGTAAGTATGCGACGCTCCTTGATGCCTACACGCGTCATAATCCACTCATCATTGGTGTCAACCATTCTCGACAGCTCATCGTTGGTGAGCACATAGTCGGGGACGTAGCCACCTACACCGGTGATTATCGCGTTGATCTTTTCCATTATTCAGCAACCTCGTCCTTTACGATAGCAACCTTGCCTCTGTAATAGCCGCAGGTGGGGCATACCGTGTGGTAAACATAGTAGGCTCCACAGTTAGGGCAAACGGCCAGCGTGGGGGCTACGGCCTTGTCGTGTGTTCTTCTTTTGAGTGTACGAGTCTTCGACTGTCTTCTTTTAGGATGTGCCATAATTCTTTAAAAATTTAATCTTTTGTTTCTTTAAGTTTCAACAATTCACTCCAGCGCGGGTCCATAGCCGGCTGGCGCCCACCATCGCCACTTCGGGTGGCTGAATGCTCTTCCAGCATTTGTATCATCGCACGGTTGCATTTACCAGGTGCATGAACGTGCTTGATGGGGATGCCCAGGACTACAAACTGATAAATGAACCAAGCCAGGTTGAGTGTGCCTGAGCTCTCGTCAACCGTAACCAGGTCATCATCCTCCGCGTATCCGTCTCCTAATTTGGCAAATAGCCGTGCCGACGTGTCTATCCCCTGCTCCATCTCATCGAGGCAGCGGTCACACGCCACGGCCACCTGGCCTGAAATGTGGAAGCTCAAGTCAAAACAGCGGTCTGCCGTCTTGTGGATATCCAAGGCTACCGTCACGCTGCCCTTGCTCACTTCGGCTCCCTCCAACGACGAGAAATAGTCATCGGCAAGGCTGAAGACCAGGTGTGTGTCATCTGCCTTCAGTGCTTTAAGGTCTATATTCAGCGAGTCAGAACTACACATTTCGGGGTGCAAAGTTACAAATATTTTTCCTATAACGGCAATAAAGACCTTGATTTTTACTCTTTTACATACACACAAGCGGCAAAAGCAGCATGAATGTCGGCACACATGGTCACTTTTTCAGCTCGATTCTGAATACGGTGCCTTTGCCAAGTTCAGAACTCTTCACATATATCCGTCCCTTGTGGTAGTCGTCCACAATGCGCTTGGCCAGCGAGAGGCCGAGTCCCCAGCCTCTCTTTTTGGTTGTAAAGCCGGGTTTGAACACATTGTTTACGTCCTTCTTGGGTATTCCCTTGCCGGTGTCTCTCACCTCAACAACCACAAGTCCGTTCTGCTCGTGAAGTGTAAGCCAGATGTCTCCGCGGCCCTCCATAGCGTCAACAGCGTTCTTGCACAGGTTTTCAACCACCCACTCAAAGAGCGAGGCATTCATCTTCACCATCACACGGTAGGCCGGAAAGTTCATGTGAATGGTAACCTTCGAGGAAGTACGCCTGTCTATGTAGTCAACGACCCTGAACAGCACATCGTTCATGCAGTCTTCAACCGGCTCAGGCAAAGAGCCTATCTTCGAGAAACGCTCTGCAATGCGCTCGAGACGCTTCACATCCTTGTCCATCTCGGGAATCAGCGCATCATCGGGATAATTTTCCTTTAGAATCTCAACCCAAGCCATCAGGCTTGATATGGGGGTGCCCAGCTGGTGTGCCGTCTCCTTAGAAAGGCCGACCCACACCTTGTTCTGTTCTGCCCTCTTCGAGGAAAGCAAGGCAAAGATAGCCACCACCAGGAATACCATGACTGCACCAAGCTGCACATAGGGGTAGGAGGCAAGGCGACGCAACATCAGTGACTCGTCATAGCAAACAAGCTGGTAGTCGTTGGGGGCCTTGGCGCCAGGCTTGCCAAGGTCAATACGGATAAAACGTCCGGACTGTTCCATCCGGACGGCTGCGGCATGAAGAAATCGTACGGAATCAGCTGCATTGTCAGCAGAGATGTCCACATTGCGATAGTCCATCACCTTACCGTTAGCATCCAAAACGATAACAGGAATGGTGTTGTTTCCTTGGATAACGCTCAAGGCAAGCGAGAGGTCAGTGTTCTCGTCGGCATTGTTGAGCGCATTGAGGGCCTGCACCCAAACCTCCATACGGGTGCGCTCCTCATCTGAAAGGTCTTTCACCAAAAAGTGGGAGACAAGCAAGGACACAACAGCAATGGCCAAGGCGGTCACCACAAGCACAATTTTCACTTGACGAACACGGTCAGTCCATTGCATAATACAAAACAATATACAAATAAATCAAGAATACATGCACACAGTAAACTCTAAATGACAGGCACCGAGCAAGCTAAGAGCCATAAAAGTGCGCAAGCAAGCTATGTGATGAAAACGTATGGATTGCTAAAAACACAACAATATCATTTGATTCCAAGTAATCAACTAAGTTACAGCACAGACAAATGCACAAACTAAAAAAGAGGGTTGCCGTCCCCCATGGCCTTTGGGCGTGGCGCTTGCGCGCCGCCTGGGGCGAGGGGAGACGGCAACCCGTCGGCGTAATGGAAAAGAGGCGGCCTCCTACTCTCCCGCATTG
>CALBLK010000056.1 GCA_937895845.1 uncultured Prevotella sp.
AGAAACAGTGACAAGGGGCGGAAAGAGGGAAGACTTCTCACTTTTTTGCCTATTTGGGTCTAATGACCGATTTGGGTTAAAACAAGGAGGGCCGCAGAAAAGAGCCCTTGACAAGTTTGACAGAAAAAGCTTGATGCACAAATCTTGCACCCTTTAGAACTTTGTGCTTGTTTATATCCTTTGCGGCCCGTCTTTGCCATGCCGAGAAGATGTAACTTCTTGTGTCGGCGATAAACAAAACCAACCCTTTCCCTTCTCACCGTGAAACGAAAAGTTGATAGAGTTTTTGAGTAATGTATTTTTTATACCTGATTTGCTCATTCTTAGCGGGGAATTGAGCAAATATTTAGGGTGTTAATTCGCTAATAATCAATCATTTGTCATTAATTAGCAAACCCTAAAATAAGCAGTTAAGCCAAGCAGTACCAGACGAATAAAAGCCTGAGACTGCTTGGCTTGTTATTGAAATACAAGGCAGTTCAATATATGAACTTGGTCAAAGGTTAAGCGACTTCTTGATGGCTTCCACTTTGATTTCAGCCCTATTCACGCAAGCATCATACTCGCTGGCTTTTTTCATGGAGTTGTCCTTGACCTCAATGTAGAACTTAATTTTTGGTTCAGTGCCAGAAGGACGGACACTGACCTTGGTCTCATCCTCGCAAAACCACTGCAAGACATTGCTTGTGGTGGGCATGTGAAGTTTTGTCTTGTTACCAGTGACATCGACCTGTTCCAGCGTCTGATAGTCCTTCAGTAGCACCACTTTGCTTCCGCCAAGCTCCTTTGGTGGGTTGTCGCGGAAGTTAGTCATCATCTGCTTGATTTCGTCTGCGCCGCTTTTTCCTGGTTTCACCACGTTAATCGTTGTTTCCTTGGAAAAACCATATTCCAGATAGATGTCCATCAGCAGGTCGTAGATTGTCTTGCCCCGATCCTTGGCGTAAGCGCAAATCTCGGCCAGAAGTGAGCATGCTGAGACTGCATCCTTGTCGCGTACAAAGTCCTGTGCCAAAAATCCGTAGCTCTCCTCACCGCCACCAATATATTGCTGCTTGCCTTCTGAGATAGCAATTTCGTGGGCTATCCATTTGAAGCCGGTGTAACAGTCTCTCAGCTCGATGGATTGTTTCTCTGCAATTTTTCTGATTACCTCGGTGGTCACAATTGTCTTGACAATGAAGTCACCCTTTTTCATCTTGCCCATAGCCTTGCGGTTGGTGATGATATAATAGAGGAAAATCATGCAGGTTTGGTTTCCGTTAATCAGAATCCATTCGCCCTTGTCGTTCTTGCAAGCCATGCCTACACGGTCTGCGTCAGGATCGCTGGCCATCACAATGTCAGCGTCCAAAGCTTTTGCATCGCGAATTGCAAGGGTAAGTGCTTCGCCGTTCTCAGGATTGGGCGATACCACTGTGGGGAAATCACCGCTCTTCACCATCTGTTCCTTGACACAATGCACATTCTCAAACCCCCAAAGTTTCAGCGAGCGTGGAATCAAGGTCATGCCTGTGCCGTGAAGCGGAGTATAGACAATCTTTAAGTCTTTCTGGCGAGCAATCACAGCAGGGTCAATGCAAATTGTTTTGATTTTTTCAAGGTAAACCTTGTCTATATCCTCGCCAATCATCTCAATCAGATTCGAATTTCCGGCAAACTTCACATCGTCCACGGTCACCTTGTTCACCTCGTCAATGATACCCGTGTCGTGTGGTGCAAGCACCTGTGCACCGTCCTCCCAGTAGGCCTTGTAGCCATTGTACTCCTTTGGATTGTGGCTTGCCGTCACGTTCACGCCAGCCTGGCAACCCAGATGGCGAATGGCAAACGAGCATTCTGGTGTTGGGCGCATGTCGTCAAACAGGTACACCTTGATGCCGTTGGCCGAGAAGATGTTGGCTACAGTTTCAGCAAACAGACGGCTGTTGTTGCGGCAGTCGTGACAGACAACCACAGCGATGTTCTTGCGGTCGGTAAAGTTTTTTTTCAGATAGTTGGCAAAGCCCTGTGTGGCCATGCCGACAGTGTAAATGTTCATCCGGTTGGAACCGGCCCCCATGATGCCGCGCAGACCTCCAGTGCCAAACTCCAAATTCTTGTAGAAACTCTCAATCAAGTCTGTCTTGTCACTGTTGTCCAACATGGCCTGAACACGTTTTCTTGTGCTCTCATCGAATGATGGTGCCAGCCATTTTCTGGCCTTTTCCTCGCATTGTGCAATCAGTTGTGCTTTATTTTCCATATCAATAAAAAGTATAGATTTTGTTATTCATCACTTTGGCATACGACAAACCACACATGGCAAATTGAGAGTACCCTTTCCTTGCAACCCTTGCGACTGCCGGCGCGTTGTCTATCTTTTTGGCAAAGATATAACAAAAAAACGAGAATCTACAGAAATGAAGAAAAATAGTTGAAACTGTCTGAAATTGTCGGTTTCTTATTTTTCTGTCTCACCCAAAAAAAGTTCGTGGCAAGTGCCATCCAAATATCCAATGACAATTTTGTTGTAATCATCTTTTTGGAACTACTTTAATCATGTTAATGTGGTGCCAGTAAAGACATGCTCAAGCACATACACATTGACATAGACAAGTTTTCATCATTCCAACGAGCAGCCTTAATTCACTGGTCTTCAGTTATTTAAAAAGGTATGCACACTATATTTCAGCGTGCATACCTTTCACTTTGCGGAAAGTGAGGGATTCAAACCCCCGATACCCGAAAGGGGTATACCGGATTTCGAGTCCAGCGCATTCGGTCACTCTGCCAACTTTCCTTCGATGGTGCAAAGGTAACAAAACCTTGTGAAACTACAAAATTATTTTTGCATATTCTGCGCATGATGGATTTCGTCAGGATTCATTCGAATTCATTGGCCTGATTATTGCATGCCCCATGAGGTAGGAGATTTGACACGCTCAACAGCATTCTCAATCTTGTCGGGCAGGTTGCAAAAAAAGTCAATGCCAGTGAACTGTTCAAGTTCGTCAATGGACAGGGTATAGGGAACAAGGTTTGTGGAATCGTCATCCTTGTGTTCTGCTAAAAAGGCGATGGCCTTGTAGGTGTTGTTCTTTTTGCAGAGGATGGCCATGAAGAAATATTTGGGAACAGGAAGCTTCATCCTTGAGTTCTTTACCAATTCAGTGGGGGAAGAAAGTGTCTGTCCGTCAGCGATGGTGCCACCCTTGCATACAAACAGTGTGTCACGGAAACTGTTTTCGTTCCACTTGCGCAGCTGATTTTCCATATTGCCCCACACACCGCCATTAAAAGCATAAATCTGCGGTTGCATGTTGGACAGATAGAACGTCTGCTCGTTGGCATCCATACTGCAAAGTCTGTCGGCTGATGGGCATATATGGCCGCGGTTGTAGCCTGTTCCGCTATAATCCTCCAATTCGGTGCGGACTTCGGGCGGCAGGTCGGGGTCGGGCTGGAACGGATCCCAACTGGGACTGCTATAATGCTTTGTCTTCTGGTAATTCAGGTATGCCCATTTGTTTTCATAGTGTCCTTCCCATGATTTCCGTGTCCATGTGCCCTTGCTGTTGGAGTCATACATCTGATAGGCTGTCCAGCGCTGGGCTTTCTTTGCACCGTCCCACTCAATAATCATGTTCACACCATGGGCGGCCGTGCTGTGAACTAAAACGGTGTATTGGCTTCCCGAGGCCAGATGTGGAACTTCTGTCCTGCCAACCTCCGGCTGGGGCACCGTGACATTCTTATTTGCGTTTGAACTTGATACTGTCCCACTGCTATTTGCGTCATCATTGTCTTTGCTACATGAGCCTATCATGATAGGCAGGGCTGCCAAAAGGGCAAGGAACTTGACTTTAATCATGCTGTCTTTCTATTTTGTGAAGTTGCAAAGTTAATACTTTTTGTGGATTCGGACACAAAAAAAGAGGCCATTTGCGACAATGGCCTCCCTTTTGTTATTATTTGGTGTGTGGGTTATTTAGCGTAGGTTATTACGATCTTCTGAACACGGAACTGCACTCCACCGCCACTTCCCGTAAACTTATTGACAATCGTCCACTCGTTGTTGGCAATCGAGGCGTACATCTCGTCATTGCCGACGTATATCGTGTTGTTGTAAGTATCGCAGGTAGCCACAACTTTGGCAATGGCTTTGTTTGCCTTTATTGTTATCGTGTTGTTCGCATAGACTCTGACACCTTTAGTCGCAGCATAGAATGTAGGTGCATTCCTTTCATTTTCTCCTTTGCCAAAAGTAATCGTTGTCCCATCGCTCAAAGTGGCGATACCCGGAGCTGTTTTGTCTGTCCAGCCGAATGTTGTGAAATCGCACTCAATTGTATTGGCAGATGCGTTTGCCTTTTCGTTGACAAAGGTCACGATGTTGTTAGCCTTTGTCATTGTGGCTTTTTCTCCATCTGGAGTTGGCGGAGTGACTTCTCCTCCGCCAGTACCGCCACCGTCAGAGATGGAAATGATGGTACTACCTTT
>CALBLK010000057.1 GCA_937895845.1 uncultured Prevotella sp.
GACAACAACCCCATTAAAAGTGATAGAGGGGATGTTGAGATTTCCTGTTATCTGTGGGAACATCACGTATTGACTCCAGGTTACGGTGCGGTAAGGATGTCCGTTAAGTGTTTCTATTTTGAAATTCTTTTGCTGTGGCAGTTTCACCTCTTGGGTGTGAAAGCCTTTAAGGTCAGGCATCTTGCCCTCAAGTTGAGTCAGGTCAACAAGTGTGTACACTTTATATGTGAGCAACACGGGTTCCTGTTCTACTACTTTACGCTTGTTGGCGCTAACCTTAATAAAAAGGTCTGCACCTGATATTGCAGTACCAGCCTGACGCATTGTTGTCCGCCCCACCCCATTTCCAGATCTGGAATGTCTACCGGATGGCTGCTGCGTCTTTCCACTGACGGAGATATGCAATACATTCGACTTGACATTTCTTCCATCTGCGTTGACCTGGGCTGGAGTTATTGTGAACCGTCCGCTTTTGTTGGCACAGAGGATGTAAGTGTACGTGATGGACGAGGAAGAACTGGTACGCCCATTCACCATCTGAAAGCTTGACTGTGACGAGGTGCTTGGCCCCATCAACACCTCGAATGCAGATGGAATTCCTCCCACTCTGAACCCGCTCACCTTTTGAGTGTTGACAGTAAATGTTAATCTGAACTGCTGTCCCAAGGCTACATGCGATGGAGCCTCGGCCACGAGACGCTGCGCCTTGGCGTATATGCTGAATATCAAAAACACCGCTACGGCTATAAACTGTCGTGGTGATATGGGGATTGGTACAAATGTCTTAGCCATCATTTTTCTTTGGGGGTCGATTCGCTTTTATTTTACCAGTTCTTTTCCAGCTTGCGGTTGCGTGGTTGCTTCATGGCGTCTCTCATGCGCTGCTGTGTGCTTTTTTCCTGCTGGATGGCAGCGTTGAGAAGTTGCTCCGCATTTTCTTTGCTCATTTGTCTGTCCTGCTGTTGTTGTTTCTTCTGTTCTTTGTCTTGCCTCTGTTTGGGTTGTTGCTGTTTTTCTTGTTTCCTGTCCTTGCCATTTTTGTCTTTGTTCTGCCGATTTTTTTGTTGTTGCTGTTGCATTTTTTTCTGCTGTCGCTTGCAAAGTTCCAGATTGTAGCGTGTATGGTCATCGTTAGGATTTAGTCGAAGTGCGTTTTTATAGGCCTCTATCGCTTCTGCGTAAAGTTTGTTCTTTTGACACACCACACCCATATTGTGATAACCCATAGCCTTGCGCATGGGCGATGTTTCTAGCTTGATCCCTTGCTCATACTGTGCCACAGCCGAGGAGTCTTTGCCCTGCGCAAAAAGGGCATTGCCTAAATTATAGGCAGCTTGAGCATTGCGTGTGTTCAGTTCTGCAGCCTTTCTGTATGCTGTCTCCGCAGCAGCATAGTTTCCATGGCGGAAAGACTTGTTCCCCTGTCTTATCAGCCTGCGGTCATTTTGGGCTACGGCAACAGTTGCCACGGTCAGCATGAAAACGAGGAGGACAGCCACTTTGCCACGCCTAAACAGACGCAAGCGGCGTGACAAAGGACTTTTGCGACCCAGAAGGATTGCATCTGCAATCAACAGGAGCAAGGCCAAAAGCCCAAATGCTTGAAACTGTTCGTCATAGTCACTGTAAACATCTGTTTCTATTTCTTTCCTGGCTAAATTGGACAGTGCGTCATTGAGCTGGCGCTGGGCATTACTGTTGTTTTCAACATGTATATAGGTACCTCCGCCATTCTGAGCCACTTGACGGCACATATCCTCACTGAGCCTTGACATAACAGTGTTTCCCATATTGTCGCGCATAAACTCATTGGAGCCGTCTGCCACAGGAACAGGTGCTCCCTGCGTAGTTCCAACGCCAAGCACGTAAACATTCATGCCCTTTTCGTGCGCAGCCTTAGCTGCCTCCAAGGCACCTCCCTCATGGTCTTCCCCGTCGGTAATCAGAATGATGGCGCGCCCTACCCCTTTCTCTTTGGTAAAGCTCTTTGTTGCCATCTGGATGGCCTTGGCTATATCTGTTCCCTGTGATGTAATCATAGATGGAGAGATACTGGATAGAAACATCTTTGCCGATACATAGTCGCTGGTTATGGGGAGCTGGACAAAGGCATCACCAGCGAAGACTATCAGCCCAACTTTGTCATCACTAAAATTATCCACCAGATTTTCAACCATCATCTTGCTGCGGTCCAAACGACTAGGCACAACGTCGGTGGCTCGCATAGAGTTGCTGATGTCAAGGGCTATGACCGTCTCTATGCCAACACGTTTCTCTTTGCTAATCTTTGTGCCCATCTGCGGACGTGCCAGCATCAGACATACAAGAGCAAGGGCCGCCTCAAAGAGAACGAATTTGACCAGCGGGCGCCACGATGACACATCAGGCATCATCTGCCTTACCAATTCAGGGGTGCCTATCCTGCGCAACAGCCTTTTCCGCTTGCGTTGCATCCAAACACGCACCAAGGCCAGAATAGGTACCAATGCCAGTAAATACAAATATTGTGGGTCTTCGAATCTAAACATAATCTACTTTCCTTAGGGAATACGGCGTAATACGGTCAGTCTCAGCAACAGTTCTATCGCCATAAGAATGAGTGCAAGTGCCACAAAAGGCTGATACACATCATATTTCTTGCTGAACTGCTTGACCTTGAGTTTAGTCTTTTCAAGTTTGTCTATCTCATGATAAATTTTTTGCAGCTCTTTAGTACTTGTCGCGCGGTAGAACGCTCCGTTTGTGGCTGAAGCGATGTCACTCAGTGTATGGGTGTCAATTTCAACGGGGATGTTTACATATTGCACACCACCAGCAACAGGCATAGGATAAGGTGCGGTCTTGTTTGTTCCAACTCCAATTGTGTACACTCTGACACCGAGGCTCTTTGCTATCTCTGCCGCAGTCATGGGCGAGAGGTCGCCCATATTGTTCGATCCGTCTGTCAACAGTATCACCACTTTGCTCTTGGCCTTTGAGTCTTTCAACCGGCTCACAGCATTGGCCAGCCCCATACCAATGGCCGTTCCGTCTTGAATAAGTCCCCTGAGGGCGATGTCTGTCCGAACATTGCGGAGCAGGTTGAGCAGGGAGGCGTGATCCGTGGTCATAGGGCACTGTGTAAAGGCTTCTCCAGCAAATACGGTCAGTCCGATATTGTCGTTAGGTCTTCCGCTGACAAACTCTGCAGCCACCTGTTTGGCTGCTTCTATGCGGTTAGGCTTGAGGTCCTCGGCCAGCATGCTTGTAGACACATCGACTGCCAGCATGATGTCAATTCCCTCAACTTCCTTGTCTTGCCATGCATTGCGCGTCTGCGGACGTGCCATGGCAATCACGAGCAGCGTGAATGCCAGTATGCGCAAGATTATTGGCAGAGGTATCAGCCGAACTCGCCATGTTACAGGAGCCACACGGAAGATGCTGGTGTCGCTTGAACGCATTGCCGGGTCTGCCTTTTTCCAACACATCAGACACCAGACGATGTAAGGGATAATCAGTAGCAGGAGTAACAGATATTCAGTATTTGCAAATTCCATCGTCGGTTAAGCTAAATTCCCATAAATGAGGTAAATCACCATACCCAGCAGTCCTGTCGCGACAAGAGATATTATAATGATTGCCACTTTCATCAGCTTCTGCTCTTTCATTTCCCGCTCGTCATCATCCGACAGACGAGGTCGTGTTTCCTCTTGAGGAGGGGTATCCGTTTTGGTCGCATTGATAAAGTCAATGGCATTAATAAGGTTGCGGTCGTTTTCATTAATAAGTGTTGAGTACTTGGCAAACTTAACCAAATCTGCAGTTTCAAACAGTTCGCGTAATTCATCAAGGTCCTTGCTGTCTTGTGATGCAGTAAGCTTTTCAATGATCTCGCCGCTTGTCATCTCCATAGCCCTGAACCCATAGCGTTCCTCAATATACTTGCGCAGAGTCTCAGTCAGACGCGTATAGTATTCTTTTGAGTTTTCAGATGAAGTCATGTTTCCCCTTTTTATAAGCTCTATCTCGCGCATAGCCTTCTGATGGGGGAGCAGTCGCTTGATGGATTTGATGGGGATGACTATTGACCTGCCTGTTCGTAACTGTACATAGAGCCAGCACACTGCGGCCAGGAGAAGCAACATCAGCATACTGAGCCAAAACGCCGCAGACCAGTCAGCCCACTGGAATGGGTTGTCTTGAACATCTTTTGGTGGAAAGAATTTATCCACGTTCGTCGTATCCACATCAACCTCCACGACCTTTAGCGCCAGTTTATTGGTCGTGAATGTCTTTCCATCCACCTTCACTTTCATTGGGGGAAGGTAATAAAGCTTTCCATCAAACGAGGTAAGCGTGTAAATACGTATCCTTCTAACCATATTGTCCTCAACTGCTGACGAGTCGGTGTCATGCTGGGCGACCACCTCTACGCCTGGGACAATCATCTGTAGCGGCTGAAAGGATGGGAATTCAACCCTTGCGTCCTTGTTGACAATGGCAGATACCATGAGCTTTGTCTGCTGTCCAATCAGCAACTCCATGTTCTCTATCTTTGAATTTACAGAAACTTGAGCTGAAAGACTAAAACAAGCTGACAGAAAAGCAATTATAGATAGTATTGTCTTTCTCATTTTCGGATTCTCATTTCAAACATAGTCCGCAGGGCTTTGACAAAGTCTCCATCTGTCGAAACGCTGACATGGTCTATCTTGCTCTTGTTCAGCGTTTCGTTCAGTCGCAACTGGCTATTTTGCCAGTGCTGACGGTACTGCTGCCTCACCCGTTTGCTTCCTGTGTCAACATACATTTCTTCTCCGCTCTCGGCATCGACCAATTTTAGCAGCCCAACATTAGGTAGTTCCGTTGCCCATTGGTCATAAACCTGGATGGCCATCATGTCATGCTTTCTTCCTGCCAGCTGAAATACTGAACTTTTCACATCGCTGTCGGAAACAAAGAAGTCACTGAGCAAGAAAGTAGTGCAACGGCGCTTCATCACCTGCATGAGAAACTCCAAAGCCTGCGTAATGTCTGTGCGCTTGCTCTCCGGACTGAAATCAAGCATTTCACGAATCATGTACAGAATATGCCTGCGACCTTTCTTCGGCGGAATATACTTCTCAATCTTATCAGAAAAGAACACCATGCCTATCTTGTCATTATTTTGCAAGGCACTAAATGCCAATGTAGCGGCAATCTCTGCAACCATATCGCGCTTAAGCTGCCCACGAGTGGCAAAATCAAGCGAACCGCTCACGTCAACAAGCAACATAAGCGTGAGTTCACGCTCCTCCTCAAACACCTTGACGTAAGGGCGGTGAAAACGTGCAGTCACATTCCAATCAATGTCTCTCACATCATCACCAAACTGATATTCCCTTACTTCGCTAAATGCCATTCCGCGTCCTTTAAAAGCCGAATGGTACTGGCCGGCGAAAATGTTAGCACTCAGTCCGCGTGTCTTTATTTCAATGCGCCTTACACGCCTGATGATTTCACTTGATTCCAAAATAACTATGTTTTGTTCACAATTAAATTATCAGTTGGAAAACTACCGGTGAACTTGCAATCAAGGCACTTCAACCTTGTTAATCACCTTGCTTATTATCTCCTCGCTGGTAACATTGGCCGCCTCTGCCTCGTAGGTCAGTCCTATTCTGTGGCGGAGCACGTCGTGGGCCACTGCGCGAACATCCTCAGGAACCACATAACCGCGGCGCTTCACGAAAGCATAAGCTCTTGCGGCTTTAGCCAAACAAATGCTGGCACGCGGACTTCCACCGAATGCTATCAGGTCTTTCAGCTCTTTCAGTCCATAATGCTCTGGATAACGCGTGGCAAAGACTATGTCTGCTACATAGCTTTCGATTTTCTCGTCAATATATACATCGCGCACCACACTGCGTGCTGCCATTATCTCATCCGATGTCGTCACTGGCCTTACTGTGGGTAGAGAGCCTGCAAGATTCTCGCGTATAATCTTGCGTTCCTCGTCAATTGTGGGATAGCCGACAACGACTTTCATCATAAATCGGTCCATCTGCGCCTCCGGAAGAGGATAAGTGCCCTCTTGCTCAATCGGGTTCTGTGTAGCCATGACCAGAAACGGTTTTGGTAGCCCAAATGTCTTGTTGCCAATTGTGACCTGTTTTTCCTGCATGGCCTCAAGCAGCGCACTTTGCACCTTGGCCGGTGCACGGTTTATTTCATCGGCAAGCACAAAGTTGGCAAACACTGGTCCTTGCTTCACTTGAAACTGCTCATCTTTCTGTGAGTAAACCATCGTCCCGACAACATCAGCAGGGAGCAGGTCAGGTGTAAACTGCACGCGGCTGAATTTGGCATCAATCAGTTGCGACAGTGTCTTGATGGCCAGTGTTTTGGCCAGGCCAGGCACGCCCTCAAGAAGAATGTGTCCATCACTTAGCAGGGCTATCAAAAGTGTGTCTACAAGGTGATGCTGGCCCACAATGACCTGATCCATTCCTGTGGTGAGATTCGTAACAAATGCACTTTGCTGGGCAATACGCTCGTTAAGTTCCCTAATGTCTATAGCTTCAGCCATATTTGTTTGTTTTTGTTTTTTTGCGAATTAGTAACTCTGTCCTATTTTTGTAGGCGCAAAAATACGCAAAATGGGGGAAATGTCTCGCTATGCCCATTCTAAATAATATTAAAATCATTGACGTGTTGCATTTTTTTAATCTTTTAGGATTATTCGGGCAGTCTGTAACTATTCAGCGGCGGCGTTTCCTGTGCTTTTTTACGAGAGCCGCAGATGATAATGCTCATGCCGAAGTACATAGAAAAAGGAAACCTTCACAGGCTTCCTTTTTTTTGAAAGAAAGTGTAAAACTTATCTTTCGGTAACATTACTTTTAAAGGAAAATGAACATTTCCTTCAAAAGTCTT
>CALBLK010000058.1 GCA_937895845.1 uncultured Prevotella sp.
TTTTTCTTTATTGTCGGGAGCCGATATTTTGAAAATGATGATTTGTTTGTGAAAAACCGTAGTTAATTTTGCGAAAACGGTTACAGATTGGTGTCTTTTTTTGCATTGTATGTTCTTGTTCGTTGTTTGCTCATATTATTTTATTACCTTTGCATGAGTTATGTGGCATTTGGCAATGTGAAAACAGGTTTTCATTGCGCTCGCTTGCATTAACTTTTACATTAAAATAAGAAACAACTAACACATTATAGAGGATATGAAACATCAGTTAAGGAGTGCCGTTTGTACGGAGGGACGCAGAATGGCTGGTGCCAGAGCACTTTGGGTGGCAGCAGGCATGACGCGCGAGCAGTTCGGAAAGCCTATTATTGCGGTGGTGAACTCCTTCACGCAGTTTGTGCCTGGGCATACGCATCTTCATGAAATAGGGCAGATAGTCAAGGCAGAGATAGAGGCTATGGGCTGCTATGCGGCAGAGTTTAATACCATTGCCATAGACGATGGCATAGCTATGGGGCATGACGGAATGCTGTACTCATTGCCATCTCGAGACATCATTGCCGATTCAGTAGAGTATATGGTCAATGCCCATAAGGCAGATGCCATGATTTGCATTTCCAATTGTGACAAGGTGACTCCTGGTATGCTGATGGCCTCAATGCGCTTGAACATCCCGACCGTTTTCTGCTCTGGTGGTCCGATGGAGGCTGGACGCTGGCGCGGTGAAAATGCCGATTTGATAACGGCAATGGTCAAAGGCGCTGATCCATCGGTGAGCGATGCGGAGATGGCCGAGCTTGAACAGTGTGCCTGTCCTGGATGCGGGAGCTGTTCTGGCATGTTTACCGCTAACTCCATGAACTCGTTGACAGAGGCCATCGGACTGGCTCTTCCCGGTAATGGCACTGTACTGGCCACACATACCAACCGTGTGGAGCTGTTCAAGTCGGCAGCGCGGCAGATTGTAAAGAACGCACTGGCTTATTACGAGGGTGGTGATGAGCGGGTGCTGCCCCGAAGCATCGCCACCCGCAAGGCCTTCCTTAATGCCATGGCACTGGATATCGCCATGGGAGGCAGCACCAACACCGTGCTCCACCTGTTGGCCGTGGCCCAGGAGGCTGGAGCCGACTTTAAAATGAAAGATATTGACGAGCTGAGCCGTAAGGTGCCATGCCTGTGCAAACTGGCTCCCAATACGCAAAAATACAGTGTTCAGGAGTGTAACCGTGCAGGAGGGATACTGGGAATCCTTCACGAACTGAGCAAGGGGGGGCTAGTTGACGGATCCGCCATGCGGGTGGACGGCTATACACTTGCCGAACAGATGGAACGTTATGACATTACTTCCGAAACTGTCAGCCCTGAGGCTAACAGAATCTATCAAAGTGCTCCTGGTCATCGGTTTTCAACGAAAATGGGAAGTCAGTCTGCTGAGTGGGGCACGTTGGATGCCGACCGCACCACAGGGTGTATCCGCGATTTGGCCCATGCCTATACACGGGATGGCGGCCTGGCGGTGCTGTTTGGCAATATAGCGCAGGATGGCTGCGTGGTGAAGACTGCCGGCGTTGATGAGACTATTTGGAAATTCTGCGGACCGGCCAAGGTGTTCGACTCTCAGGAGGATGCCTGCGAGGGCATTCTTGGCGGAAAGGTGAAGAGCGGCGACTGTGTGGTCATCACGCACGAGGGCCCTAAAGGTGGTCCAGGTATGCAGGAAATGCTTTATCCTACATCGTATCTCAAGAGTATGCACCTTGGCAAAGCGTGCGCGCTGATAACAGACGGTCGCTTCTCTGGAGGCACAAGTGGACTCAGTATTGGCCATATCTCGCCGGAGGCGGCGGCCGGAGGCAACATCGGAAAGATAAAAGATGGAGACATTATTGAGATAGATATCCCCAACCGTTCCATCAATGTGAGACTGAGTGATGATGAGTTGGCCGCCCGTTCGCAGCAGCCGCTGAAGCGTAACCGTGCTGTAAGCAAGGCCTTGAAGGCGTATGCCCAAAGTGTGTCAAGCGCAGACAAGGGCGGAGTGAGGGTCATTCCGGATTAAGTGGTGACGCTAAATTATTCGTATAGTTCAATAGTCAGCAGGTGCCTGTCTTACGGCGAAACCAGACAAATGTGATTACCTGCTTGGAAGACAGTGTTATTGTATGGAAACAAAGAGAATCAAGGGTGCAGAGGCGTTGATGCTGGCACTCAAGCAAGAGGGTGTGAAGACTATCTTCGGTTATCCCGGTGGGGCAATCATGCCAGTCTTCGATGTCTTGTATGATTATACAAGAGGGGATAAAAAGTCTTTTGACCATATTCTTGTTCGCCATGAGCAGGCCGCTGCCCACGCGGCGCAAGGCTATGCCCGGGTGAGTGGCGAGGTGGGTGTCTGCCTTGTTACAAGCGGTCCCGGTGCCACCAACACGCTTACTGGTGTGGCCGATGCCATGATGGACTCAACACCCATTGTCGTTATTGCAGGGCAGGTGGGCACCGGTGTGCTGGGCACAGATGCTTTTCAAGAGGTTGACCTCGTGGGTGTTGCCCAGCCCATTTCCAAGTGGAGCTATCAGATACGCCGTCCCGAGGATGTGGCCTGGGCGGTGAGCAAGGCCTTTTATATTGCCCGGTCCGGGCGGCCCGGCCCTGTTGTGCTCGACTTTCCCAAGAATGCCCAGACGGGCACTGCTGAGTGGAAACCTGCACATGTTGATTTCGTGCGCAGCTATGTGCCTTACCCCAAACCCGACGGTCAGGCTGTATCTGCGGCGGCCGAACTGATAAACAGCGCCAAGCGCCCCTTTGCCTTGGTGGGGCAGGGTGTTGAGCTTGCCGGGGCGCAACGCGAACTGGTTGAGTTCTTGGAGAAGGCCGACATCCCAGCCGCACGCACCCTGCTGGGACTGTCAGCACTGCCCTCAAGCCACCCGCTCAATATGGGTATGCTCGGGATGCATGGCAACTATGCTCCCAACATCAAGGAACAGGAATGTGATGTGCTGATAGCCATAGGTATGCGCTTTAGTGACCGCGTGACAGGGCTTCCGTCAACCTATGCCAAGCAGGCTAAGGTGATACACCTTGACATTGACCATGCTGAAATCAACAAGTGTGTCAAAGCCGATGTTCCTGTGGTTGGCGATTGCAAGGTCACACTTCCTGCCATCACACAGCTTTTGGTAAAGAAAGACCACTGTGGGTGGCGCGACAGTTTCAAGGCTTGTCAGAAAGAGGAGCAGGCCAAGGTCATCACTCCTGCCATCCATCCCACAGAGGGACCGCTGTTAATGGGGGAGGTTGTCAATGTGGTAGCCGAGGCGACCGGCGGAGATGCAGTCCTTGTGACCGATGTTGGGCAGAACCAGATGTTCGCGTCTCGCTATTTCAAGTATAACAGGAAACGCTCTGTTGTGACCAGTGGAGGAATGGGAACAATGGGGTTCGGACTGCCTGCAGCTGTGGGGGCAACCTTTGGCGCGCCCGACCGCACTGTTTGTATGTTCTGTGGCGATGGCGGATTCCAAATGAGCATACAGGAGTTGGGTACAATCATGGAGCAGCGGGCACCGGTAAAGATGATTCTGCTGAACAACAATTACTTGGGCAATGTGCGTCAGTGGCAGGATATGTTCTTCAACCACCGCAGGTCATTCACCAAAATGCTCAACCCCTGTTATGGGCAGCTTGCCGCCGCCTATGGCATCTGTTATGAGGTGGTGACCGACCGTGCCACACTCGCAGCTGCAGTCGGTCGGATGCTTTCCACTGAAGGCCCGTTCCTTTTGGAGTGTGCAATCAAGGAAGATGACAACGTGCTGCCGATGACACCTCCGGGAATGAGTGTCAGTGAGATGATGCTGAAAATAGAGTGCTAAGAGAAATGGAAGACAAGAAACTATACACATTGCTGGTTTATTCGGAGAATATAGCCGGCATACTTAATCAAATCACCGCTGTGTTTACCCGGCGGCAGGTGAATATTGAGAGCCTGAATGTATCGGCCTCCAGCATCCACGGTGTGCATAAGTACACCATCACGGCTTGGAGCGATGGAGACCAAATTGACAAAATCAACAAGCAGATTGAGAAAAAGATAGATGTAATCAAGGCCACTTACTACACTGACGATGAACTGTTTATCCGTGAGACTGGCCTTTACAAACTGTCAACTCAGATAGTCCTTGACAATCCAGAGGTGTCACGGACCATTCGCAAGAAGGAAGCCACCATCACCGAGGTCAATCCAACTTATGTCATTGTGATGAAGAGTGGCAAGACGGAGGAAATCATGAATCTCTATCATGCGCTCAATGCTTTCGGGTGCGTGCTCCAGTACACCCGTTCGGGGCGTATTGCTGTGACACGGAGCACCCAGGAAGAGGTGAGCGATTTTTTGGAAGAACGTAAACGAGACGGAGAGCGATGAATAAAATTGGTAACTATCTTTTTTTGGCCGAGCCATTCCATTGTGACTTTACCCATCATCTGTTTGTGGGGCATTTGGGCAATCATCTGCTCAATGCGGCCGACTATCATTCCACAGAGCGTGGATTTGGCATGAACTATCTCAACACTATTCACAAGACGTGGGTGCTCTCGCGCTTGGCTGTCGAAATGACCGCAATGCCCGAGCAATACCAGCATTTCCATGTCGAGACATGGGTAGAGGGGGCTGTGCGCTATTTCACCAAGCGTAATTTCCGCATATCCGATGGCAACGGACACATCTTTGGCTATGGCCGGAGTGTGTGGGCCATGATTGATACCGAGAGCCGGCAGCCTCAAGACATTCTTGCCATTCACAACGGTGCCATCAACGACTGGGTGGAGACTGGTTACGACTGCCCTATCAGTGACAGTTCGCGGGTGAAGATGTCTGGCAATGAACAGCAGGTGCGTTCTATTGACACTTATTACAGTGATGTCGATGTCAATGGTCACATCAATTCCATCAAGTATATTGAGCATGTGCTTGACCTCTTTCCCATTCAGATGTATTCCTCACACATTCTTTTGCGTTTCGACATTGCCTACGTGGCTGAGAGCCATGGAGGCGACCGTCTCCTCTTTTTTAGGGAGGACGAGGCTGGTAGGCCAGACGGATTGCAATCTTTCAAGATAAAGATTGTAAAGGAAAACGACACAGAAAAGGCCGAGGTGTGCAGATGTAACCTTATTTTTAAAGAAAAGTGAAAGTTAATTTTGGTAATTCGTTTTGATTTGTTATATTTGCAGCCGAAATAAAAACAGTTAATGCCTTGGCTTGGTCTTCGGGTAAGGCCGGGATGGATTCAAAATGCGACGGCTTTCGCGTTAAGGCCGACAGGATTCAGGGGGTAAGTATCAACAAAAAAACAAGAACAATTATGGCAGAAATGAATTTTGGTGGCGTGACAGAAACCGTGATCACCAGTAAGGAATTTTCTTTGGAGAAAGCGCGCGAGGTGTTAAAAAACGAGACCATAGCGGTTATCGGCTATGGCATCCAGGGGCCGGGACAGGCTTGTAACTTGCGTGACAACGGGTTTAATGTCATTGTCGGCCAGCGCCCGGGCAAGACCTATGACAAGGCTGTGGCTGATGGGTGGGTGCCCGGCAAGACACTGTTCTCCATCGAAGAGGCAGCCGAAAAGGGAACGATTGTCTGTATGTTGCTTTCCGATGCAGGACAGATTCAGGTTTGGCCGACAATCAAGAAATATCTCACTCCTGGCAAGACCCTTTACTACTCTCATGGTTTTGCCATCAACTGGAGCGACCGCACAGGTGTGGTGCCTCCCAGCGACATCGATGTGATTATGGTGGCTCCAAAAGGCTCGGGTACCAGTCTGCGAACAATGTTCTGTGAGGGGCGTGGCCTGAACTGCTCTTATGCCGTTTACCAAGATGTTAGTGGAAAGGCTGAGGAGAAGGCTCTTGCCTTTGGTATTGGCATAGGTGCAGGCTATCTGTTCAAAACCACTTTCCAGCGCGAGGCTACCAGCGACCTTACCGGTGAGCGCGGCTCTCTGATGGGAGCCATCGAGGGCTTGCTTGAGGCTCAGTATGAGGTGCTTCGCGAGAATGGACACACTCCGTCAGAGGCTTTCAACGAGACGGTCGAGGAACTGACCCAGAGCTTGATGCCCCTGTTTGCCAAAAAGGGCATGGACTGGATGTATGCCAACTGCTCAACCACTGCCCAGCGTGGCGCCTTGGACTGGGCTCCCCGGTTCCGTGAGGCCATCAAGCCGGTGATGGAGTGGCTCTACTATTCGGTGAAGACTGGAAATGAGGCGCAGATTTCGATTGACAGCAACTCGAAGCCTGATTACCGCGAAGGCTTGAACAAGGAGCTTGAGGCCATGCGTAACATGGAGATGTGGCGTGCAGCGGAGACTGTTCGCAAATTGCGTCCTGAAAATAGCGAGGACTGACAAGCGCTGATAAAAAAGTTTTTATTTGATACCTTTTTGGCAATGAAAAGCAATCCTGAAGAATGTCTGTACTGTCAGAATAATGACACGTTGCATAGCTTGATGATTGAGGTGTGCCATCTCAGTGTGTCGCGCATGTTTATTTTCAAGGAACAGACCTACCGTGGCCGTTGCCTTGTGGCCTATAAGGACCATATTGATGACTTGAATATTCTTGGCGATGCAGAGCGCAATGCCTTTATGGCCGATGTGGCCAAGGCCACGCGTGCCATGCAGCAGGTGTTCCATCCCGACAAAATCAATTATGGAGCCTATTCTGACACCTTGCAGCACCTGCATTTCCACCTTGTTCCCAAGTATGTGGGTGGCCCTGATTTCGGTGGCGTGTTTCGGATGAACCCCAAGGAAGTCTATCTCTCTGACGAAGAGTATGGGCAGATGAGGCAGCAGTTGCTGGATGCTTTGGCAAACGGCTGATGTTGCAAGGGACGGAAGATAGAAGATAACCTCATGTAATTGCTTGTTTCGGTCTAATGACCGATTCGGGTTAAAACGCTTTTGGAAGACCTATACGACCCTCGATGTAGTATAGGTCTTCTTCGTCTAAAAGCTCCGCGAGGGCCTTGTCTACGATGGGTGAAGGCATACTGACGCTCCACAGTTCGCTGATGTCGTGTTGCTTTCCGTCGGCCAGCAGTTCCATAATCTTTTGCCGTGCATCTTTTCTTTCTTGTTTTCCGATGGCTTTGCAGGCGTCGCACTGGCCGCAGTCCTTGGTGCTCCTCTCTCCAAAGTAGGCCAGTAGCAGTCTGCTGCGGCATATTCCCTCTTTCTCTGCATAGGCCAGTATGGCTTGGATACGTTTGGTGTATTGCCGCTTTCTGTCTTCGTAGACCGCTCTTGGAAAATGCAGGTGTGCCGAGTCTTCCCGCCTTTGGGTGTAGTGTATGTGCGGTGTGCGTCTGCTGGGAATGAAATGCAGGATATGCTTGTCATTAAGGCTTTTCAGGACGATGTAAACCTCGTGCCGCTTTAAGCCTGTATGCTCGCCTATCAGGTCAAGGTTGATGATGACATAGTCGACAAACAGGCCGCCGTAGATTCTGAGCATGGCCACAATCACCTTGTCTTCCTCAGGCCTGTTGCCCTCCAAGCGGTAGAGCTCGTCTCTTCCCAGGGTGAAGTGCACCCTGTCAGTGCTCTCTTCCTCCTCCATATATTCGATGTAGCCAGCTCGGGTGAGCAGCCGGAGCGCAGCCTCTGCCTGGATGGGGAAAAAATGGTAAACCTGGCAGAAGCGGACAAGGTTGAACTCGAAAGTCTTGTTATAGCCGCTGCCCACAGCCAGCTGGAAGAAGTAAGCCAGACTGTTGTACACTTTGCGGATGTAGTCTTTTTCGGGATAGTTGTCAGCTATCCGCTTGTTGAGTTTTACATTGTCACCCTTGTTGTAGAGCAGCACCGCGTAGGCTCTCTGCCCGTCACGGCCGGCCCTTCCTGCCTCCTGGAAGTAAGCCTCGATGCTGTCTGGGCAGTCTGCATGGATAACTATGCGCACATCGGGCTTGTCTATCCCCATGCCAAAGGCATTGGTGGCCACCATGATTCTGGTCTTGTCATCCCTCCAGGCCTGCTGTCTCTCGTCTTTGTCTTTGTTTTCCAAGCCGGCGTGATAGAACGTGGCCGACTGTCCGTTGTCATTCAGCAGCTCGGCAATCTCCTTGCAGTGCTGCCGGCTTCTCACATAAACGATGGCGCTCCCCCCGACCCGTGAGAGGATGTGCAGCAGCTCTCGCCGCTTGTCCTCGGTCTGTCTGACGATGTAGGTGAGGTTCTTGCGCTCAAAGCTCATGCGGAAAACCCTTGGCGCAGCGAATTGCAGTTGTTTCTGGATGTCATCAACAACCTGTGGCGTGGCAGTCGCAGTGAGGGCCAGCACCGGTTTATGCGGCAGCAGTTTCCTGATGTTGGCGATGTTGAGATAGGCCGGTCTGAAGTCATATCCCCACTGGCAAATGCAGTGCGCCTCGTCCACGGTGATAAAGCTTACGTTGATGTGTCTCAGCTTGGCAAGGAACAGTTCGGATTCAAGCCGTTCGGGCGACACATAAAGCAGTTTCACTCCTCCGAAAATGGCGTTTTCCAACCGTACAATCACCTCGTCGCGGCTCAGTCCCGAATAGATGGCTGTTGCCTTGATGCCTCTCCGTCTCAGATTGAGTACCTGGTCTTTCATCAAGGCGATGAGTGGGGTGATGACAATGCACACCCCCTCCATGGCCAAGGCCGGCACCTGGAAAGTCACGCTCTTGCCGCCGCCAGTCGGCATCAGCCCGAGCGTGTCGTGCCCGGAGCCGATGCTTTCCACAATCTCCTGCTGCACACCGCGAAAGCTGTCGTAGCCCCAGTAGCGTTTCAGGATGGACAGGTAGGTGTTGCTGTCTCGTTCCATCTCTTACGTTTTTGTGCCGTCAGTCCTCGGAAGGCTTGATGTCTTCTATCTGCAGTTGCACTTCTCCACGCTTGTAGGCGTTCTCTTCGATGGTGTAGACGATGTCAAACGAGCGTTTGCTCTTGATATAGCGTGCTGCGGCACTTTGTCCAAAGGCAATGCCGTTCATCACGTTGCTTGACTTAGAGTCGACAAGTTCCAGTTTGATGTGCTCCTGCTGTCTGCCCACCACCTTGCTCGTTCCGTAGTCGTAAACGTTACGGGTGCAGAACAGCGGCTTGGGATTGCCAGGTCCGTGTGGGGCCAGTTTCTTCAGGTCGGCATGGAGCCGTTTGTTGATGTCCTTGAAGTCTATCATTTCCTCAATGTCCAGGATGGCCTGGGTCTGCTCTGGCGTGATGTGCATTTCCACATAGTGCTGGAACCGCTCTTTGAACAGTGGCAGGTTTTCTACCTTGAGCGTGAGCCCGGCTGCATAGGTGTGTCCGCCGAAATTCTCCAGCAGGTCACGGCAGCTCTTGATGGCATCGTAGACATCAAAGCCTGCCACGCTGCGGGCTGAGCCTGTCGCCATACCGTCAATGATGGTCAGCACCACGGTGGGGCGGAAATAGATTTCGGTCAGTCTTGATGCCACAATGCCGACGACTCCCTTTTTCCAGTCGCGGTCATAGAGCACGATAGATGCCTGGTGGTTTTGCCCCTCCAGTTTTTCGACAATGCGGTTGGCTTCCTCCGTCATTTGCTTGTCGATGTCTTTGCGCCGCTCGTTCTGCTCGTTCATCTGGCCGGCTTCGTACAGAGCCTTTTCAAAGTCGCGCTCCACCAGCAGGTCAACGGCCTCCTTGCCGTTCTGCATCCTGCCTGAGGCATTGATGCGCGGTCCTATTTTGAACACAATGTCGCTCATGGTCAGGTCGCGCCCGGTCAGCTGGCACACCTCGATAATGGCCTTGAGGCCCACTGACGGGTTCTGGTTCAGCTGTTTCAGTCCATGAAAGGCCAGTGTCCTGTTCTCGCCAATCACGGGGACAATGTCTGCGGCGATGCTCACCGCGCACAGGTCAAGCAGTGGAATAAGCCGCGAGAATGGGATGCCGTTGTTCTTGGCAAAGGCCTGCATCAGTTTGAAGCCCACGCCGCAACCCGACAGGTCGTGAAAAGGGTAGGTGGAATCTGGCCGCTTGGGGTTGAGAATGGCCACCGCGGGGGGCATGCGGTCATCGGGCACATGATGGTCGCAGATGATGAAGTCTATTCCCTTTTCCTTGGCGTAGGCAATCTCGTCAACGGCCTTGATGCCACAGTCGAGCACGATAATCAGCTTGACACCGGCCTCTGCCGCATGGTCAATGCCTTTGATGCTCACACCGTATCCCTCGTCATAGCGGTCGGGGATGTAATATTCGATGTTGGAGTAAAACTGCTGCAAGAACCTGTAAACCAGGGCCACGGCGGTGCACCCATCCACATCGTAGTCACCATAGACCATGATGCGCTCCTTGCGACCCATGGCATCGTTCAGCCTGTCTACGGCCACATCCATGTCGTTCATCAGAAAAGGGTCTATCAGTTCGTTTAGCATCGGTCTGAAAAACCTTTTGGCGGCCGACTCCGTCTTGATGCCTCTCCTGATAAGAAGGTCGGCCATGATTGTGCTCATGCCTATCTTCTCGGCCAGGTCTGCTGCGGCCTGTCTGCGCTCGGGCGACGGTTGGGTGTAGTTCCACTTATTGTGCATGGTGTGAGTCGTTTCGTTATGAAGGTGTGACTGTATAAGAATAGCCAGCGGCTTGGGCTGGCCGCAGTCACAAATAATCGTGTAAAGTTACAAAGAATAGCTAAGATTTTTCACAAATCCATCTAAGTTTTAGTTTTTTTTACCCAAATCGGTCGTGGATTTTGGGTCTGGCTCGGCGGCTGTCATGGCTTCTTCCTGTGGGATGGCGTATGTCCTGTCCACCCTGTGGTCGTTCAGAAAGATGCGGTTGAGCGTGAAAGCCAGCCTCTCGAGTGTCTGCTGACGCTGCTCTTTCTTCAACTGGCATTCCCATATCGTGATGCAGTGCCACCCCATGGTGGCGAGTTGTTGTTGCACTGCCTTGTCGCGCTTCTTGTTGCGCGCTATTTTCTGTTGCCAGAAGTCCCTGTTTGACTGGGGCAGACTGAACAGCTTGCAGTTGGCGTGACCGTGCCAGAAGCAGCCGTTGACGAAGATAACCGTGCGGTATTTTCTGAGTACGATGTCGGGCTTTCCCGGCAGTCGCGGGTGGTTGATGCGGTATCTGAACCCGCAGGCAAACAAGAATTTTCTCACCACCATTTCGGGCTTGGTGTCTTTGCTGTGTATGGCGGCCATACACCGGTGTCGCTGCTCGGGTGTGAGGAAGTCCATTGGATTCTGTGTGTGTGCTTTGTCTTCTTGGAAATCTGTCGCTTGGCGGGAAACGACCCGGGCTGCCCGTGTCACCCATTTTTCGGCTTGTCAATGAAAACCGGCCCGCTTTCAATGGCTAAGTGGGCTACTTGCGCATCAAAAGCGGGCCGGTTAACGGATCTTAGCGGAGCACTTTCTTTCCGCCTTTGATATAGATGCCCTTGCCGGCACGCACAACGCGCTGGCCCTGCAGGTTGAAGAGCGGCTGGTCTGTGGCATCGCCAGTCACATGGCTGATGGCTGTGGCAGCCGTATAGTCGACTGTGATGGGCTGGCATGCCTGCGACTCGCCGTGGTTGTAAACCGCGCTCACGCTGTAAGCGTAGGTTCCGTAAGCCGCCGGGCGGTCGGTAGTCTCTGTGCCGCTCACAGGCGTGTCGTTCACTTTCTGTCCGTTGCGGTAGATGTTGTAGCCTGTCAGCTCGGTGTCTTGTGGCAGGTCACCCGCAGCCTTGAACGTGATGTCGTCAACCATCAGCGCGTAAGTGTCGTAACTGTTGTGGCGGATGGCGAAGTGAGTGGTTCCCTTGGGCAGGATGGCCTTGTATTCTGTCCAATCCTCGGGCACCACTCCGTTCTCAGGATAGTTCTCAACCTCGTCAATCTTTACGAATGAGTTGATGTCTGTCCCAGTCGTAGAGTAGAGCACCTCGAACGATTCGGGGGTGCCAATGGTAAAGCTCTTGGCCCAGAAGCTGATGGTCTGCTCGTCACCCGGGAGGGTGGGCGATATCAGCCAGTTGTCGTTCCGGCCTTTGGTGCTGAAAGCCATGAGCATCTGCTTTCCGCTGTGTGTGGTGCAGTCAATGAGTTTCTCTTCTGGCACACCCGCTGCTGTGGGATTGTATAGCTGGAAGGCCATCGGCTTTGTGCGGTAGGGATTCTTGGTGTCCAAGAGGAATGTATAGGTGGCCTGGCCGTCGCCATCGTAAAGTGTCCACCCTCCGAAGTCTGAGATGGTCAGTGCGGGATAGTTCGGGTCCTCAAAATCCTCAGTGCTAACGTAGGGCTGTGTCCGCCAAGCGTAGTCTGGGGCTGCCCAGCTGAGGCTGATCCCGCCCTTTGTGACTTCCCCTGTGAGGCCGGTCACGGTGGGGTAGTCGTTGAACTGCACGCTGACCGTTCCGGTGGCGGTGTTGTTGGCAGCCACCGTGTCGTTGGGCGCACTCACCACAACCGTATAGCTGATCTTGCTTGACGAGGCCGCGTTGGTGGCCCATGTGACTGTTGCCGGCACAATGGTGCCTGCCTTGATGTTGGTCAGCGAGACGGTCTGCGTGTGGCCGTTGTTGTCGGTGTAGGTCACTTCTGCCTTGGCGCAGTCCTCGGTGCCCATGTTTTCAATGTATGCCTTCAACGTAAAGCTGTCGCCGGCATTGACGGTCGCGGGAGCGCTGGCCGCTGAGATGCGCAAGTCCTGGCTGGCCAGGTCGTGCAGGCTGATGTTGTCCAATGGCACGCTCCATGTTGTGGTCTCTGTGTTGTGGATGGCCCTGAGGCGGAACTCGAAACAAATGTACTTGTAACCCTTGTAGCCTGAGAGGTCAACCCGGCCAAGTGTCCATCCAGTGGTGGGATTCTCCTTGAGGTCAATGGTCTTGACTGTTTCCATGGGTCCTCCGTCTGCTGCAATAAGCACGTCAAGGGCGCTGCCCTTTCCCTGATAGTGGAAGTCGAGCACGGGTTTCTCGGCCTTCGACACATCCACTTTGACCGACTGGATGCCATAGATGGCGTTGGTAGTCTGGGGCAGGAAGTAGAAGAATCCGTTGTCTGCGTCCTGCGAATTGAGGTATTCCGGCTCTGCTCCTTCGTCGTCCATGTTGGTTTGCAGCTCGTTGTCGCCAATGATGCCTGCGAGCGAACCGTTGTCGGTCGTTTCGGGGTCAAGCAGCCAAGGCTGAGCTGTTGACTTGTTGGCAAAACTCTCGCCGAAGGGCAGGGCCGAGGGCTGTCCAACAATCACAATGTCCGAGGTGGTGGCCAGCGAGTAGTATGTTTCGTCAATACCGGCAGTCACCTGATAGGCAGCAAAGTCCTGTGCTTTGACTTTGCTTAAGTCAAGTGTAATCGATGTTTCTGTTGTGGTGGCGATGGCGGGGTCGTAAATTGAGCCGAAGGCATCAAATACATAGTATGTCACCTTGCTCACGTCAACATAGCCACCATTTTCGCCCTCCTCGGAAACAGGGTCCCATGAGAGGGTAACGTGGCGATAGTCGTCTGCCAGCTTGATTTTCAGGTTCTTCACTGGGTTGGGATTGTCCGGGCCAGCATAGAATTTGTCGGTTTTGCAAGCTGTTCCGGCTTTTCCTTTGACGTATGCCGTGGCCTCAATCACATTGTAGGCGCTCTTGTTCAGTGTCACCTCAAAGGTCTGCGTCTGTCCGGGTGCGATGCCGGTGAGCGTGTTGGTCTTCTTGTAGTTGGTCTCGACGACCACACTGTCAATGGCAGCCAGGTCGGCTCCTGTGACGGTCTTTGTCGGCGCTGTGTAGGTCACCGTGGCCTTGAGTTCGCCTTTGGGGGCTAAGGTGTAGGTCAGTGTTCCTGCATCCGCCGGGTCAACAACCTGGCTCTTGTCCGCAATGGAGAAGTTCTTGATTTTGGTCATGCCAGATTTTTCCTTCTCAGAAAGTGCATGGAACCCAAAGTAATAGTAGCCGTCGGCCTCGACGGTGAAGTCGCGGGTGATGTCAACAAATTTCGTGCCGTTGGTCGCTTTGGCCACATCGCCCAAGAGTGTGGTCATGGCCTCCATGGTCTTTTCTGCACCCAGGGCAATCTGAAGTTTCTCCTCTTTGCCCTTTGACAGTCCCGAGGCCATCTGGAGCGAGAGCCGGTATGTCGTGCCAGCCTTCAGGTGGATGGCTGGCGAAATCATCCAGTCGTCCATTGCCTCAACCTCATTGGTATTGGGAGTTTTGCAGACACTTCCCGATGACAGTCCGGCAATTGTCCACGTCCTACCGTCGTTATTTGCATCGACTGCAATATAATATGTGTTGATTGTTGTGTTGGTTGTGTCGTTTTTGTTTTTGCATAAGGTGTGCGTGAAAGGCACCTCGTAAAACAGCTCGGGCGCAGTCGCACTTTGTGTGGCTGGCTTGGCACTGCGGATGGTCCGGAGGTCAGATGGGCGCTGCCTCTGCACCTTGTTTATTGCCTTGGCCGCAGGGTGTACCGCTTTTTGCAGTCCTGGGAATACCTGTGAACGAGTGGGTGGTGTGCCGGCCATCGCGCCTAAGCATAGTCCGCACACAACTGATAACAGTGTTAGTCTCTTTGTCATGAATACTTTCTTTTTGTTAGGAAAAAACGAATGTAAATGTTAAATGGACTGCAAAGTTAACGTATTGTCTGAACAAGTGCAAGTTTTATTACTGTAAAACGGTATTTGACAGATATAAATGGCCAAATGGCACGTCTTACTGGCCGTTTAGATGAAAAAAGTGGCGGAACCGCAAAGGCTCCGCCACTTGGTGACAGTATGTCCTGGTCAAGGTGTGGCAGTTACTTCACAACCACCTTTTTGCCATTCTTGATAACCAGCCCCTTGGCATTGGCGTTGACGCGCTGGCCTTTCAGGTTAAACGGGGCAACCGTTGCCGCCCTGTTGGCCTTGGCTGCACTGATGCCTGTGCCCACGTTCTCGGCCTCTTGGTAGTAAATTTCCAGGTCATCGATATAGATGTCGCCTTCAAAGTCGCCAAAGCTGAACAGGAAGCGCTTGCAGTTGTCGCCGGTCACTGTGGCGCGCCCCTTGAAGTCCTGCCACTCGGTGGTCAGGCTGAAGGCGTTGAAATCGCCGCGTCCAGCATAGGTGTCGGGATTCTGGAAAGCAGCCTTCAGCTTGGTGGCGGCTGAGGCCTTGCCCTTGAAGGTGAGATAATAGGTGGTGCCCTCGGTCAGTGCCTCGGAGAAATCAATGGCAGTCTGTGCGCTCCACGAGTTGGTCACAGAGGGGTTGCTCATCTTCAAACACTTGCTGCCGTCGGGCCCCTCGTCAACAACCTCGCGGGTTGAACTGTTGCCCCAGCCGCCAAGTGCCTTGCCGTCCTCAAAGTCATACTTGGCAACGGAGACGTTCTTCATCGTTACCGAAGAGGTAGACTTGCGCTCGATTACCTGTACCTTTTTAATATAGATGGTGCCAACGAAGGCTCCTGACTGGAACACAACGAACGCTGGTGAAGCCGGCACGGCCTCTACCTTGGCATCGATGGTGGTGTACTCGTCCGTAAATCTGATGACGGTCGAAGCTGTGGCTGACCAGTCGCCCACGTTACAGGTGAGTGAGCCGGAGGATGAGCCTTTCATGGTCACTCGGATGATGTAGTCGTTGTCCTTGACCACGGGTACTTGGTCGTCTACGAAATACTGCTTCTTCCAGTTGGCCAATCCCTCTTCCTCGTTGACTATCACCAGGGCGCCGTCAACCACCTGCTCTGTCTTGTCGTTCATCGAGTACCAAGGGTAAGAGTCGTAGTTGGCATAGTCACACTCATGAATTACCTCTTCGGTGAATTCCTGTCCAAATGCTGTTGCCATCGTAAAGAGTGCGGCTGCGAAAAGTAAAGTTTTCTTCATGTTAAAAAATAGGTTAGTGATAAATGATGATTCTTAGCTTGGGCAAAAGTATAAAATTGTTATTCAATTCGGTTTGGCTTTTGTATCATATTCTTTTTTATTTGTCTCCATGTGACAACAAAGGCGAAATAGCCTGTTCTCCGCTTTATTAAAACGGCAGAAAGTGTAATTTTCTTGTCTTTTTGCATTATCTTTGCAACAGAAAATTTTATCCTAAAACAATTTGTAATGAACGTAACAAAGAAAACAATTGCTTTGCTGCTGTTGTCTGGCACCTTGACAGCGCATGCCCAAAAAAGCATGAAGGCCCCGGAGGGGGGCAAGCAGATTAGTGACGAACTGATTGGTATCTTCTTTGAGGATATCAGCTCATCGGCCGACGGCGGACTTTATTCCGAACTGTTGCAGAACGGCTCGTTTGAGTACAACCTCGCGGAACGCGATGGCTGGGGGCCGGGAACGGCTTGGAGAATCATCAGGCCCGGGCACTCGCTGGGTTTGGCGCAGGCCCTACAGAAAGACCCTATTCATCCGAACAACATCAACTATATGCGGCTGAATGTCGAGCGGGTCAAGGAATTCTATGACTATAAGGGATGGAAGGGCTTTGGACTTGAAAACCATGGCTTTGATGGCATCAGTGTGAAAAAGGATGCCAAGTATGAGTTCTCGCTCTTTGCCCGTAATGTTGACGGAAAGGCCAAGCAGGTGAGGGTTGCGCTTGTCGCTCCCGGCAAGGACGAGAAAGTTTTGGCTGACACGACAATCCGGGTGACGGCAGACAGTTGGACAAAGTATGGCTGCACGCTCCAGACCAATGCAGACTGCAAGAATGCGGCCCTGCGCGTGCTTGTGCTTACCCAGGGTGTGATGGATGTCGACCAGCTCTCGCTCATGCCTCAGGACACCTACAAGGGCCATGGCTTGCGCCGTGACCTGGCCGAGGCACTTGAAGCCCTGCATCCCAAGTTCCTCCGTTTCCCCGGCGGGTGCGTTGTGCATGGCGGTGGTGACGGCTTCTGGGACACCTACCGTTGGAAGACAACCGTCGGGCCCAAGGAGCAGCGCCGTCCGTTGAAGAACACCTGGGGCTACCACCAGTCGATGGGGCTTGGCTACTATGAGTATTTCCAGATGTGCGAGGACATGAACATGCAGCCGCTGCCCATCCTTCCCTGCGGCGTGAGCTGCCAGGGCGCCAACGGCGGCTGGGGCATGAAAGGACAGGCGCAGGATGCGGTTCCGATGAGCGAGATGGACGAGTGGGTGCAGGATGCGCTCGACTTGATTGAGTGGGCCAATGGAGACGCCACGACAAAGTGGGGAAAGGTGCGCGCCGAAGCAGGGCATCCCAAACCGTTTGGCTTGAAGTATCTGGGCATAGGCAACGAGGAGCGCATCAGCCCGGAGTTTATCGAACGCTTCAAATATATGTATGACAAAATCACCAAGGCACACCCGGAAATCGTGATTGTGGGAACAGCCGGACCTGGGTCGCACCCTGGGAACCCGGATTGCGAGAACGGCTGGAAGTTCGCCGAGGAGATAGGGCTGCCCATCCTGGACGAGCACTACTACGAGCCACGCCACTATTTCGAGACCAGCCGCCAATATGACAGCTACCCCCGTGACCGCAAGACTAAGGTTTATCTCGGCGAATATGCGGCCAAGGACAAGAAATTGCAGGACGCCCTGGCCGAAGCACTCTATCTGATTCATGTCGAGCGTAACGCTGACGTGGTGGTCATGACAAGCTATGCCCCGCTCTTTGCCCGCAAGAACGCAACCAACTGGAACCCTGACTTGATCTATTTTGACAACGAGCGGCCATACCTTACTTGCAGCTATTATGTGCAACAGATGTTCGGGCAGTCATCGGGCAACTATTTCTATGGCGACTGTGTGACCTTTGACGGCGAGAAGACCAACTTGCAGGAGCAGTCGGTGGTGCTGAACACCAAGACGCGCCAGCTCTATGTCAAGGTGTGCAACGCATCGGGCGACAGCAGAAAGGTCACTGTTGACCTCTCGCGCTTCAAGGGCCTGAAGAAAAATGCCGTGAAAACCACACTCGCCGGCAAGCCGGAACAGGAAAACAACTACGAGGCGCAGCCCATCGCCCCTGCCAGGGAGAATGTCAAGGTGAGCAAGAAGATGACGGTTGATGTGCAGCCATACTCATTTGTGATGTACACCATCCAACTGTAATTTTACAGGTTTACATAACATGGGCCCGCACCTGGCAACTGTCAGTGCGGGCCCTTTGTTTATTTTCATATCTGCTTTTGATGACCAATCCGGCCCGTTTCACCGCGCGAAACGCACCAAATGACACGCTGAAACGGCCTGTTTCGCGCTGCAATATGGGCCGGATAGCAAGCTGGAAGCGGCCGTTTGGCAGCGCCGTCCCGCTTGGTTGTTATTTGAATGACAGCAACCACTTTTCTAAATTTTGCTGATAGTTTTCCGATTTTTTGATGCTGGAATCCAAGGTGTCTGTCAATTCCGAGACTACACACATTATATTCTTGCCACCTTCCATCTGAATCTCAAAGTAAGTTTCTTCACATTTTATGATAATGTGTCCTCGGAAGAGAAATCCGTTGACATCAAAGTTGATCGAATTTTCGTCTATGGTGGTATTGGTTATTCCCCACGATGAAACTTTTTCTTTTTCATTTAGAAGACAAATAAGTGCTTTCTTTACATTTGTTCTTATAATACTATATATGGTAATTTTGTGTTATAAAATTACTAAATAAAACAAATCAAGCAAAAATGTTTTTTAGAAAAAATTACGCTAAAATCTGCCGAATAGCTTAAAATGAGCTATTTATGAGTTCCTCGCCTCAATAGAGGTAATGATTTGGCAACAGTTCAAACTTCTGTATTATACATAAGTTTGCTTGTCAAACAACTCTTTTCGACGCCAAAAATACAACAATTAAGTGAATTAACGAAAATCATATCTATTTTTTAGATTTTCCTTAAATTAGCAGACAAAGAATATCTGTATGTTCTTTGGATTTTTATCGTG
>CALBLK010000059.1 GCA_937895845.1 uncultured Prevotella sp.
CTGTGAGCAAGCTCCCATTGCGCTCGCTTGCATTACCTTTGCAAAAGATGAACAAGTTGACAACCACCATATTCAGCCGTTCAGCAGAGCTGCCGCCACTGTGTGGCGGTGCGTTCTTCCACAGTGAGACACTGTTCCGCATCTACGAGCAGACGCCCCGCATGCGCCCGTTTATGGCAGTGGTCACCGACGAGGCCGGCCGCGTGCGCAGCCAGCTGCTGGCCGTGGTGTGCTACAGGATGTCCCTGCTCCCCCCCTACCTGTACCGCCACTGCCGCATCTACGGCGAAGGGGCTTACGCACCGGGGAGCGAGGCCAGCCGCGAGCAGCTGTTCGAGCTGATGCTCAAGGCGCTGGGCAGGCGGATACAGCGCAAGGTGCTCTACACCGAAATCAGCAACCTGAGCAACAAGATGTTCGGCTACCGGGTGCTGAAAGCCCAGAGATTCTTCCCCGTGAAATGGATGAGCATCCACAACTCGCTGCACAACAAGCGTCCGGAGGAACGGCTTGGCGAGCGGACGCGCCTCAAGATAGCGCACGCCCTGCAGCGGGGGGCTGTGACACGCGAGGTGCACACCGAGGAAGACCTGCTGCTATTCTACCGGCTGATGAACAGGCACAACCTGCTGAAGCCCAGGCGCTACATCCCGGGCATACAGTTTTTCCGCGGGCTGATGGGCTGCCGGCAGGCCCGGCTCTTCATCACGCTGGCGCGCGACAAGGTGGTGGGGTGCTGCGCCTGCGTCAGCTCAGGGGGCAACGCCTACCTGTGGTACTCGGCATTCCTGCGCAAGACCTACGTGAAATACCACCCCGACACCATCACCATGTGGCAAGCCATCAAGGACGCAGAGGCCAGCGGGCAGGCCCACATCTTCTTCATGGACGTGGGACTGCCCTATATGCGCAACCCTTTCCGCGAGTTCATCCTGCGCTTTGGCGGCAAGCCGGTGAGCACCTTCCGCTGGTTTCACACCAACATTCCCTGGGCCAACAGGCTGATGGAGGTGCTGAAACAATAATCAGGCCCGTTTCACGTTATTAAAGGGATGAGAACATTCAGAATCCATGCAATGACCATACTGCTGCTCTGCCTTGCGGCCACAGCGGCGGCACAGCAGTTTACCGTCACCGGAAAGGTGGTTGACGAGGAGCGCAACCCCATCGAGCTGGCCACAGTGTCGTGCCTTCAGCAGGGCAAGGTGACGGCGACCAACCTGAAAGGTGAGTTCAGCCTCACCCTCAAGAGTGCCGACAGCGTGGTTGTCAGGTTTTCCATGGTGGGGTACAACGCCCGCAAGCGGGTGTTAAAACGGCCCAGGGGAAAGCTGCACATCGAGGTCACGCTGCCATCGATGGAGGCGCTGGGCGAGGTGGTCATCACCGAGAAGCGCCGCCAGACCACAGGCACCGGGCAGCTGGACATCAAGGACACCAAGGGGACGCCCAGCACGACGGGCAACGCCGTGGAGGAGCTTGTCCAGCAGCAGGCCGGCGTGTCGACCCACAACGAGCTGTCGTCGCAATACAACGTGCGCGGCGGCAGCTTTGACGAGAACTCCGTATATATAAACAATGTGGAAATCTACAGGCCGTTCCTGGTGAGGAGCGGGCAGCAGGAGGGGCTGAGCGTCATCAACCCCGACATGGTGAAGAGCGTCGGGTTCTCCGCCGGAGGCTTTGAGGCCCGCTATGGCGACAAGATGGCCTCGGTGCTTGACATCACCTACCGCCGGCCAGAGAAGCGCGAGGCCAGCGTGTCGGCCTCGCTCCTCGGAGCCAGCGCCTTTGCGGGGTTCGGCAGCAAGAAGTTCTCCATGAGCCACGGCATACGCTACAAGACCACCCGCTACCTGCTGGGGTCGCTGGAGACCAAAGGCGAGTACAGGCCAAACTTCCTGGACTACCAGACCTACATCAGCTACACCCCCAACGGGCGGTGGTCGCTCGACATCATTGGCAACATCTCGGAGAACCACTACAACTTCTCACCGTCAGACCGCGAGACAGCGTTCGGGACAATGGAGGACGTCAAGTCGTTCAAGGTGTATTTCGACGGGCAGGAGAAAGACATCTTCCGCACGCTCTTCGGCACCGTTGGACTGACACGCCACTTCGGCCAGAACACCTCGGTGTCGGCCATCGCCTCGGCATTCCACACCAAGGAGCAGGAAACCTACGACATCCAGGGGCAGTACTGGCTCAACGACACCAAGAAAGACGAGAACCTGGGCGTGGGCACCTACATGGAGCACGCGCGCAACTATCTGACAGGAGACGTGAAAAGTCTGAAGCTGATGGCACGGCACAAGGCCGGCCGGCACGACCTTGAGGGCGCCGTGACCTTCAAGTGGGAACACGTCAAGGAAAAATCGCGCGAATATGAGATGCGCGACTCCAGCGGCTACTCCCTGCCACACAGCGCCAGCCGGCTGGACCTGATCTACTCCCTCAGCGCGAAGAATGTCCTGGACTCCCGCCGGACCGAGGGCTACCTGCAAGACACCTACCGCTTTACGCTGGGCAGCGAGCGGCAGAACTTCCTCACACTCAACTACGGGGTGCGCTTCAGCCACTGGTCGTACACCAACGAGACCACCGTCTCGCCACGCGCCTCGCTGGCCGTCATCCCCGCGTTCAACGAGAACATGACACTCCGCATGGCAACCGGCCTCTACTACCAGGCGCCGTTCTACAAGGAGCTGCGCGACACCATGACGGTGAACGGCGTCACCGTGGCGCGGCTCAACGACAAGGTCAAGAGCCAGCAGTCCGTCCATTTAGTGGCAGGGGCCGACTACCGGTTCAAAATCAAGGGGCGCGCCTACAAGTTTACGGCGGAGGCTTACTACAAGCTGTACAACAACCTGACCCCCTACAATGTCAACAACATGAAGATCACCTACGACGCCAGCAGCACCTGCACCGGCTACGCCACCGGCCTGGACCTCAAGCTCTACGGGGAGTTTGTGCCGGGCACCGACTCGTGGGTGACCTTCTCGCTGATGAAGGCCCGGCAGAAGAGCGGCGGCAGATGGACGGCCATGCCAACCGACCAGAGATATGCCGTGAACCTGCATTTCACCGACTATTTCCCCGGAACCACCAGGTGGAAGATGACCCTCAGGCTCGCCTTTGCCGACGGGCTGCCCTTTGGCGCCCCGCACAAGGGCATCGAGAACATGGCGTTCAGGGCGCCGGCCTACAGGCGCGCCGACATCGGCATGAGCTACCGGGCCTACGGCAACGAGGACAGGAAGCAGCGCAGCGTGTTCAGAAACATCTGGGTGGGCGCAGACTGCCTGAACCTGTTTGGCATCAGCAACGTCAACTCCTACTACTGGGTGACCGACGTGAACAACCAGCAGTATGCGGTGCCCAACTATCTCACAGGGCGCCAGGTCAACCTGAAAGTGCAGTGCGAGTTCTGAGGCCAAAAGACAGCGCCGGCAGCGCCGCACAGACAATATTTTCAGGCTGCGGCCTTGCGTTATGAATTATAATTGCTATCTTTGCATGGTTTTACAGCCAGCAGCAAGACATATCTTTAATAAAAAATAAATTCATTGTTATGAAGATTTCGCACATTGAACATCTGGGCATTGCCGTCAAAAGCATCGAAGAGTCACTCCCATACTTTGAAAATGTACTGGGACTGAAGTGCTACAACATCGAAGTGGTGGAAGACCAAAAGGTGAAGACCGCCTTTCTGAAATGCGGAGAGGTGAAACTGGAGCTGCTGGAGCCTACATCGCCCGACAGCACCATCCAGAAATGGCTTGACAAGGGCAACCACGGTGTTCACCATGTGGCTTTCTGCGTAGAGGACGGTGTGGCCAACGCCCTGGCCGAGTGCAGCGAGAAGGGCATACGCCTCATTGACCAGGCCCCGCGCAAGGGCGCAGAGAATCTGAACATCGCATTCCTGCACCCCAAGTCGACCGTAGGCATCCTCACCGAGCTCTGCGAGCACTGAAAGGAGGGACAGGCCATGGCGCAGGCCCGCCGCCAACAGGCACGCCAAAAAGAACTTAACAAACAGACATAAAAACCCAACAAAAAGAATGAGCAAGCAAATAGAAAAAATCAAGCAACTGATAGCCAAGCGCGAGGAAGCGCGCCTGGGCGGTGGCGAGAAAGCCATTGAAAAGCAGCACGCCCGCGGCAAGTACACAGCCCGCGAGCGCATCAGCATGCTGCTTGACGAAGGCAGCTTTGAGGAGTATGACATGTTCAAGCTGCACCGCTGCACCAATTTCGGCATGGAGAAGAAGCAGTTTATGGGCGACGGCGTGGTGACCGGCTCGGGAACCATCGACGGCCGCCTGGTGTTCATCTTCGCGCAGGACTTCACCGTGAACGGAGGGTCGCTCTCCGAAACGATGTCGCAGAAGATTTGCAAGGTGATGGACATGGCCATGAAGATGGGCGCACCCGTCATCGGCATCAACGACTCGGGCGGCGCACGCATCCAGGAGGGCATCTGCGCCCTGGCCGGCTATGGCGAAATCTTCGAGCGCAACATCCTGGCCTCGGGTGTCATCCCGCAGATTAGCGGCATCTTCGGCCCGTGTGCCGGCGGAGCCGTTTACTCTCCGGCACTGACAGACTTCACGCTGATGATGGAGAACACCTCTTACATGTTCCTGACCGGCCCGAAGGTGGTGAAGACCGTCACGGGCGAGGACATTGACCAGGAGCGCCTGGGCGGCGCAAGCGTTCACGCCAGCAAGAGCGGCGTGACCCACTTTACCGCCAAGACCGAGGAAGAGGCCATACAGATGATCAAGACACTGCTCAGCTACATCCCCTCGAACAACATGGAGACGGCGCCGCGCAAGCAGTGCGACGACCCCATAGACCGCCTGGAGGACAGCCTGAACGAGATTATCCCGGAGAACCCCAACGAGGCATACGACATGTACAAGGTGATTGGCGCCATCGTTGACAACGGCGAGTTCTTCGAAGTCCAGCCAAAGTTTGCACGGAACATCATCATCGGATTTGCCCGCTTCAACGGCCAGAGCGTGGGCATCGTGGCCAACCAGCCCAGCTGCTACGCCGGCGTGCTCGACGTGAACGCCAGCCGCAAGGGGGCACGCTTCGTGCGCTTCTGCGACGCATTCAACATACCCATCGTGTCTCTGGTCGACGTGCCGGGCTTCCTGCCCGGAACAGGACAGGAATACAACGCTGTCATCCTGCACGGAGCGCAGCTGCTCTACGCCTACGGCGAGGCCACAGTGCCCAAGATTACGGTCACACTGCGCAAGAGCTACGGCGGCAGCCACATCGTGATGGGATGCAAGCAGCTGCGCGCTGACCTCAACTACGCATGGCCCTCGGCAGAGATTGCCGTGATGGGCGCTTCGGGCGCCGTTGCCGTGCTCTGCGCCAAGGAGGCCAAAGCCAAGAAAGAGGTCGGCGAGGATGTCAAGGCTTTCCTGGCCGAAAAGGAGGAGGAATACACCGAAATGTTTGCCAACCCCTACCAGGCAGCCAAGTATGGCTACATCGATGACGTGATCGAGCCGCGCAACACCCGCTTCCGCATCTGCCGCGGCCTGGCCCAGCTGGCCACCAAGCGCGAGTGCCTGCCGGCCAAGAAGCACGGCAGCATCCCAATGTAACCACTGTGCTTTATCCTAAACGACCGAAGACATGAAAAAGAACCAGGAGATATATGCGGCCATCGCACTGGCGCTCCACGAGTTCATGGGCAACAATGTGCATGATGAGGAGTCGGGAAAAATCACCATCGCAGCACATCCCACACAGTGGAACGGCTACGCCCTGACAATGACCGAACATCCATAAAACGAGAAAAGATGAAGAAATACAAATATACCATCAACGGTAATGTTTACGAAGTGACCATCGGCGACATCAGCGACAACGTGGCCGATGTGAACGTGAACGGCGAGGACTACAAGGTGGAAATGGAGCCGGAGAAGAAGCCGGAGAAGCCAAAGCCTGTGGTGCGCCCCGCAGCAGGCGCTGCCGCGCCAGCCGCAAGCAACGCACAGGCTGGCGGCGGGAACGCCGGCGGAAAGACGGTGAAGGCGCCGCTGCCCGGCGTAATCACCGAGGTGAAAGTGGCTGTTGGCGACGAGGTGAACGTTGGAGACACCTGCATCGTACTGGAAGCCATGAAGATGGCCAACAACCTGGAAACAGAATATGCAGGAAAGGTGAAGGAAATCTGCGTGCAGCCGGGACAGTCGGTAATGGAAGACGACGTGCTGGTTGTCATTGAGTAAACATCCCTGGAAACACAAACGAATCAGGGGAAGCCATCATGACTGTGGCTTCCCCTGATTTTTTGGCTGTTGCAGCTCCCATACCCATGGGGCGGCACCCGCAAGCAGCAAGGATTTCTACAAGCGGTTTCCCTCCTTCGGGAACACCACGGTGGGCACGAACGTCTTGGCCTCCTCAAAGTCCATGAGGGCGTAAGAGATGATGATGCACACATCGCCGACCTGCACCTTGCGGGCTGCTGCGCCATTCAGGCAGATGCAGCCCGTTCCGCGCCCGCCCTTGATGATGTAGGTTTCGAAACGCTCGCCATTGTTGTTGTCAACAATCTGAACCTTTTCGCCCGCTATCATGCCGGCTGCGTCCATCAAATCCTCGTCAATGGTGATGCTGCCCATATAGTTCAGGTTAGCCTCGGTCACCGTAACACAGTGGAGTTTCGACTTCAGCACCTCAATCATCATGGCTCCTTATATTTAATATGGTCAATCAGACGAATGGGCCTCTTTCCACAGTTCACGGCAATGCAGCCCACCACATAGGGAGAATCCTCCCATGAGGCGACATCCTGCAGCGTGTTGCCGTCGACAATGGAGAAATACTCCACGTCAAGGCCGCCGACTGCATTGATTTCATCGACCACAAACTTGTGGGTTTCAGCCACTGTATGCGTCTTGGCATAGTCTACACTGGCCTTGAGCGCCCTGTAAATGGCCGGTGCGGCAGCCCGCTCGCCGGGTGTGAGCAAGGTGTTGCGGCTGGAGCGCGCCAAGCCGTCAGTGTCACGGACAATGGGGCACTCAACGATGCGTACATGGAGGCCAAGACTGCGCACCATCGCCTTGATAACAGCTATCTGCTGCCAGTCCTTCTCGCCAAAATAGGCCACGTCGGGCCGCACGATATAGAAAAGGCGGCTCACCACCTGGCACACGCCGTTGAAATGGCCGGGACGGTGGGCTCCCTCCATCACCGTAGACACGGGCGGAAACTCAAAATGACGCCTGTCGGGCTGCGGATACATCTCCTCTACCGACGGTGCAAAGACAAAATCAGCCTTGCACGACTCAAGCAGACGGCAGTCTGCGTCAAGGTCGCGCGGGTAGTTCTTCAAATCATTCTTGTCGTTAAACTGTGTCGGATTCACAAAGACAGAGACCACAGTCACACCATTGTCTGCAACACTCTTCCTGACCAACGAGGCATGTCCTTCATGCAACGCTCCCATCGTGGGAACCAATCCGACCTTCAGACCCTGTTTGCGAAGTGCGAACAACTCATTCTGAAGGTCCACAATCTTATGAACTACTTTCATTTCGCTACAAACGTTTTAACGTCGCTATTCAATTCGGTGTGCAAAATAACAACATTTTTACCAAATACGAGAATCTTCAGTCTAAAATTATGCCAAATCAAAGGGCATTTTTCTAAAATAACCTGCATTTGGTTGAAAATGCAAAAAAAAATCGTACCTTTGCAATGGATGAACAGTAATGATATAATGACATGACGAAGAAAATATTATTCATCAATCAAGAAATATCTCCATACGTGCCAGAGAGTTATCTTTCTGCCATGGGTCGCGAGCTTCCGCAAGTCATGCAGGAGCGAGGGCACGAGATCCGCACCTTTATGCCCAAGTGGGGGAACATCAACGAGCGCCGCGGACAGTTGCACGAGGTGATACGCCTGTCGGGAATGAACCTCATCATCAACGACACCGACCACCCGCTGATTATCAAGGTGGCCTCCATCCAGGCCTCACGCATCCAGGTGTATTTCATTGACAACGATGAATTTTTCATCAAGCGTCAGATGGCCGCTGACGAGTCGGGCGAGGACTACGCCGACAACGGCGAGCGCGCCATTTTCTTTGCGCGCGGTGTCCTGGAGACAGTGAAGAAGCTCCGCTGGACACCAGACATCATCCACTGCCAGGGATGGATGAGCGGCGTGGTGCCATTCTATGTGAAGACAGCCTACAGCGACGAGCCGTCCTTTGCCAATGCAAAAGTGATAACATCCCTGTTCAGCAAGAGCCTGAAAAAAGATTTTGGCGAGAACTTCAAGCACTGCCTGGAGTTCCGGGAGGCCGGCGCGGACAAGCTGGGCAAATACAAGGACCGGTTTGACTTTGAAGAGCTGGGCAAGCTGGCCATAGACTACTCCGACGGCATCATAGCGGCCGACAAGGAGGTAAACGCCGCCCTGCTCGACCACGCCAAGAGCCTGCAGCTCCCCCTGCTCGACTACCCGGGAGAGGACTTTGCTGACGCTTACGACAAGTTCTACGATTTGGTAGGCAACAGGTAAGCAGCAAACTGAAACGCCCCTTTTACACATACGATTTTCAAGGACAATCACAATTCCGACGATGAACAAAAGCATCATGGCAAGTGTTGCCGCCACGCTGGCAATCCTGTTGTCTGCATGCGACGACACGACCGACACTTTGGGCAACTCGCTGACCGACAATTCAGCGGACCGTTTCGAGTTGATAACCGACACCTTCAACGTTTCCACACGCTCCGTGGTGGCCAGCAAAGTGCTGTCACGCAGTCCGTACAGCTATATCGGCCACATCAAAGACCCGGAGACAGGCAGCTATGTGTCGGCCAGCTACACCACCCAGTTTTCCATTGTGGAGAATTTCCAGGGACAGCCCCTGTTTCCGCAGGAGGACAGCATCCGCAGCCTCAGCGAGCGCGACAACAAAGTGAAAGCCGATTCCTGCGTGCTGCGCATCTACCTGAACAACTCCGTGGGCGACTCGCTCAACCCCATGCGACTGACCGTCTATGAAATGGGGCGGCCCGTGGAAGAGGGCCGGCAGTATTACACCGACTTTGACCCCGCCAGGGAGGGACTGCTGCGCAACGATGGCAAGGCCATCCGCAGGAACAAGGTCTACACACCGCTCGACCTCAACCTGAGCGACAGCGTGCGCCAGCTGGTCATTGACAAGACCAACATGCAGAGCATCAGCATCCGATTAGACTCAGCATACACGGACAGGGATGGGGTCGAGTACGACAACTATGGAACATACGTGATGCGCAAGTATTATGAGTGCCCAGAGTATTTTGAAAACTCCTATAACTTTGTTCACAACGTGTGCCCGGGCTTCTATTTCAAGTCGACCGACGGCAGCGGAGTGATGTCAGAGGTTTACCTCACCGAGCTTCAGATATATTACAGGTACGAGAGCAACGACTCCACCTACAACGCGCTGACCTACCTGTCGGGCACGGAGGAGGTCATGCAGACGACCACCTTGGACACCGACCCTGCCACCACCAGGGCTCTGGCCGACAGCACCACCTGCACCTACATGAAGACTCCTGCCGGCATTTTCACCGAAGTGGAGCTTCCCGTCGAGGACATCAAGCACGAGCACCCGAACGACACGATAAGCGCGGCTCGCATTGTGTTCCAGCGCATCAACAACGAAGAGACTGACAGTCCGTTTGGCGAGCCGACGCAAGTGCTGATGATTCCCAAGGACAGCGTGCAGCATTTCTTTGAGAACAAGGACTTGCCCGATTCAAAGACTTCCTACATAGCCACCTACAGCTCGGCCTTCAACACCTACACGTTCAACAACATTTCCGGCCTGATTTCGGAAATGTACAATGCCAAGATGTCGGGCAGTGCCTCGGCCGACTGGAACAAGGTGCTGCTCATCCCCGTGACGGTGACCAGCAGCAGCAACTCAAGCACAGGTTCGTCGACCATTACCAATGTGTCTAACGAGATGGCGCTGAAGAGCACACGCCTGGTCGGCGGCCCGCAAAACCACCGCCGCCCCATCAATATTTACGTCTTCTACAACAAGTCCGCCAAAAACAAGTAAACGGATGGCAGACAACTACCTCGAGAGACACAGAGAGGAATACGAGCTGCGCAAGCAGGCCTATCTCCGAAAGAAAAAGCATCTGCCAAAAGTTAGGCTTCATGCTTCTCAAAAGCCTGAGGATGAAGCCCTGTAAGGGCATGGAAGGCGACCTTTCACAAACGGAAAACAACAAAACTCACTAACGGAAAACTTAATACTAAGAACAAAAGCAATGAACAGACTACTGCTATTGTCCTTGGCTCTCCTGCCAACAGTCATGGAGGCCCAGACTTTCGACTTCGACATGACCAAGGACCAACCAGTCTACAGCGAGACAACAGGTTATGGCTACGACCTGCTTCCGGCCCCGAAGAAAGGGTCGTCCGACGTGTTTTATTTTTCAGTGAAGGTACCCGACGGCAACTACAAGGTCAAGGTGGTGCTCGGCAGCAAGAAGCGCAAGGCTGTCACCACGGTGCGCGCCGAGGCGCGCAGACTGATGGTGGAGAACGCCGCCACTGCCAAAGGCAAGACAGCGGCCTACGAGTTTACGGTGAACAAGCGCAGCCCGCATATCAACGACAAGATGAAAGTCAAGCTGAAGCCACGCGAGAAAGGCAGTGTCACATGGGACGACAAGCTCACACTTGAGTTCAACGGCGACGCACCGGCGGTCAGGTCTATCCACATAGAGCCGGACAACGTGTGCCAAACCATCTACCTTTGCGGCAACTCTACCGTGACCGACCAGGGCCATGAGCCTTGGGCCAGCTGGGGACAGATGCTGCCGCGCTGGTTCAACGAGAACGTGGCCGTGGCCAACTGTGCCGAGAGCGGCCTGACCGCCGGCTCCTTTATCGCCCAGAACAGGCTGGCCCAGGTGATGGAGAACCTGAAAAGCGGCGACTATGTGTTCTGCGAGTTTGGCCATAACGACGAGAAAGAGAAAGGGCCTGGCACGGGTGCCTGGTACCATTACACGCGCAACCTGAAGATTTTTGCAGACAATGTGCGCAGCAAAGGAGCCACCCTCGTGTTCTGCACACCCACCCAGCGCCGCCGCTTTGACAAGGACGGGCACATCGTCAACACCCACGGTGACTTTCCTGCCGCGATGAGGGCTGTGGCTGAGCGCGAAAATATACCCTTCATCGACCTCAACCAGATGACCAAGGTGTTTTTCGAGACCCTTGGCGAGGAAGGCAGCAAGCGCTCGCTGGTACACTATCCGGCCCACACCTTCGCCAACCAGAACAAGGCCCTGGCCGACAACACCCACTTCAACCCCTACGGAGCCTACGAGATTGCCAAGATGGTGGTGCAGGGCATGATAGACCTCAAGCTGCCCGTCACACAGAATCTGCGCAGCGACTTTACCGGCTTCTCACCTGACAAGCCCGACAACGTTGACACATTCAAATGGGCGCCTGCCAAAAGCACGGACTTGGTGAAACCCGATGGCAACTGAGTTGCGCAACCCCATTGCTTATTCTTCCAGATGAACACTTTTCATTCCATGAGATATCTCCCCATATTTTTGCTGGCGGCTGCAGCCACCGGCCTTCACGCCCAGTCATGGCCCACGGCCACAGCCGAGGCACGCCCAGGCACCCGCTGGTGGTGGATGGGGTCTGCCGTGACCGAGCAAGACCTTCGTTGGAACATGCAGGAATACGCCAAGACGGGCATCGGTGCGCTTGAGGTGACCCCCATCTATGGTGTGCAAGGCAACGAACGCAACGAGCTGGCCTTTCTGTCCGCGCCATGGATGAAAGCCTTTGCCTTCACCGAGGCGGAGGGAGCGAGGGATGGCCTGCTCATTGACATGAACACAGGTACAGGCTGGCCCTTCGGAGGACCAGAGGTAGACATCAGCGAGGCGGCCGCAAAGGTGGTGTATGCCGACCTGACAGTGAGCGGGAAAGAGCTTCGCAAAGGTGTCGACATCAACATCAAGGATGCCAAGGAGCGTCCGTTCGCCAAGCTAAGCCGCGTGATGGCGTATGACACCGACGGTCATGCCACAGACCTCACGGCCATGACCAGTGACAAGGGACTGACTGTATGGAGCAAGGCCGGCAAGAAAGCAAGCTACCGCATTATTGCGCTGTACTGCTCGCGCACCCGGCAAAAGGTGAAGCGCGCCGCCCCCGGCGGCGAGGGCTACGTGCTCGACCACTTCGACAAGCAGGCCGTGGCACGCTACCTTGACCGCTTCGAGCAGGCTTTCAGGCAGAACGGCACGCCCTGGCCACACGCCTTCTTCAACGACTCGTACGAGGTGTACAAGGCCAACTGGACCCCCACCCTGCTTGAGGAATTCGCGCGCCGCCGCGGCTACAAGCTGGAAGACCACCTGCTGGAACTGTTCGGCGAGACGGAAGACAAGGACAACCAGGTGCTGAGCGACTACCGCGAGACCCTCGGAGAACTACTGCTGGAGAACTTCACCCGGCAGTGGACGGCATGGGCGCACCGGCACGGTGCACTCACCCGCAACCAGGCTCACGGCTCGCCAGCAAACCTCATTGACATCTATTCGGCCGTGGACATCCCGGAGATCGAGGGCTTCGGACTTTCAGACTTTGGCATCAAGGGACTGCGCCGCGACTCGGGCTTCACGCGGAAGAACGACAGTGACGTGTCCATGCTCAAATACGCCTCGTCGGCAGCCCACGTCAACGGCAAGCGGCTGACCAGCAGCGAGACACTGACCTGGCTCACCGAGCATTTCCGCACCTCGCTCTCGCAGTGCAAGCCCGACATCGACCTGATGTTCACCTGCGGCGTGAACAATATGTACTTCCACGGCACGACTTACAGTCCGCGCCACGAGGCATGGCCGGGATGGAAGTTCTACGCCTCGGTCGACATGAGCCCCACCAACAGCATCTGGCGTGACGCCCCTTATCTGATGAAGTACATCGAGCGGTGCCAGAGCTTCCTGCAAATGGGACAGCCAGACAACGACTTCCTTGTGCTGCTGCCCATACGCGACATGTGGGCCAAGCGCAATGGCAAGGGGGCCGGCTCGCTGCTCATGCAGTTTGACATCCACTCCATGGACAGAAAGGCACCCGACTTCATCCGCAGCATCCTCGACATAGACCGCGCCGGCTTTGACTGCGACTACACCAGCGAGCAGCTGCTCATGGGCACCACCTTTGCCGACGGTATGCTACAGACGGCCGCCGGCACACGCTACCATGCGCTGATTGTCCCCGGAAGCGGACGGATGCCAGCAGCCACAAAGACACATATCAACCGGCTGAAGGCACAGGGAGCTACTATCATCTATGGCACAGACCCTGCTGCCATGGCACGCTGCGCAAAAGCGGAGCCGATGCGCCTGGGACACGGCTTGCGTGCCATCCGCCGCAGCAACGCCACGGGACACCACTATTTCATGGCCAACCTGTCGCCCAACGACGTGGACATACGCGTGCCGCTGGCCGTAGACTACAAGGACGCCCGCTGGTTCAATCCGCTTGACGGAAAGTGCTACATGGCTGATTTCTCAGAAGAAGGGCTGCGCATCAACCTCAGAAGCGGCGAGTCCATGATACTCCAGACCTACGACAGCGTGCTGCCCGGCAGGAGCGAAGCACGCCCTGAATACACCACGGCGCGCAAGCCGCTGGACGGGCGGTGGACACTGACCTTTAAGGACTGCGCGCCAAAGGTGGAGGCCACGTTCAACCTTGACACCCTGAAAACATGGGAGACACTGCCCGATGACTCTGTGCGCTGCTGCATGGGAACAGGCGTTTACACCACTTCGTTCAAGATGACACGCCCCGAAGCCGCCGCCCCATGGGCCATCGACCTTGGCGACGTGCGCGAGAGCGCCCGGGTTTACATCAACGGCCACGAGGTGGGCTGCGCCTGGTCTGTACCCTATACGCTCACCTGCGGCAATGTGTTCAAGGCCGGGACAAACACCATCAGCATCGAGGTGACCAACCTGCCCGCCAACCGCATTGCGGCGCTTGACCGGCAGAAGGTGGCCTGGCGCAAGTTCAAGGACACCAATATTGTCAGCATCAACTACAAGAAGAC
>CALBLK010000060.1 GCA_937895845.1 uncultured Prevotella sp.
AAGCTGCGCTCGGCAATCTGTGAGCAAGCTCCCATTGCGCTCGCTGGCATTACCTTTGCATAAGGTAAGCTGCGCTCGGCAATCTGTGAGCAAGCTCTCGTTGCGCTCGCTGGCATTACCTTTGCATAAGTAACAAAAATAATAAACTTACGAGATGAAGATAGTCTTGATAGGTGCCGGCAGGCTGGCCTTTCATTTGGCAAAGGCACTCAGAAATGCCGGTCATGACATTGTTCAGGTGTACAGCCGCACAATGGCCTCGGCCAGCCAGGTGGCTGAAATAGCCGGGGCCTCGCCCGCAACAGACCTGCAGGCGGTGGTCGCTGACGCCGATGTCTATATCCTTGCCGTCACCGACTCCGCACTGGCCGAGGTGGTGCCCGTGGTTTGCAAGGGGCGCGAGCAGAAAGTGTTTCTCCACACGGCGGGCAGCATGCCGCTTGAGGTGTTCAGGGGCATGGCCATGCACTATGGCGTGTTCTATCCCATGCAGACCTTCTCCAAGGAGCGCGATGTGGACTTCAGCCAGATACCATGCTTTGTCGAGGGCAATGACGAACTGGCCGTCGCCACCGTAAGCCAGCTGGCTTTCAGCCTGACCGCCCGCGTCTACCGGCTCTCCTCTGACCGTCGCAAGTACCTGCACCTTGCCGCTGTGTTTGCCTGCAATTTCACCAACCACTGCTATGCCATCGCGGCCGACCTGCTCGAGCAGCACGGCATACCGTTTGATGTCATGCTGCCCCTCATTGACGAGACTGCCAGGAAGGTGCACGAGCTGACGCCGCTGCAGGCGCAGACCGGGCCGGCCGTGCGCTACGATGAGAACGTGATACGCGCGCAGAGCCAGCTGCTGCGCGACAACCCCTTTGTCAAGGAGATTTACGACAGGATGAGCATGAACATTTACCGCAAGTCGCACGCCAATGATACCTTATGACCTTTCACAGATCAGGCTCGTCATCTTCGATGTCGACGGGGTGCTCAGTGCCGAGACCATCGTGCTTCACCCCTCGGGCGAGCCTATGCGCACGGTCAACATCAAGGACGGCTACGCCATCCAGCTGGCCGTCAAGCAGGGCTTGCGCGTGGCCATTATCACCGGCGGCAGCACGGCGAGCGTGCGGCAGCGCTACGAAGGCTTGGGGGTCGCCGATGTGTACATGGGCTGCGCGGTGAAAATCCGCACCTACGAAGAGCTGCTTTACAAGTATGGGCTGTCCGACGCTGAGGTGATGTATATGGGTGACGACATCCCCGACTACGAGGTGATGCGGCGCGTGGGCTGCCCGGTGTGCCCGGCCGACGCCTGCGTGGAAATCCGGCGGCTCAGCTGCTATGTGAGCGCGCGCAGGGGCGGCTGCGGCTGCGGGCGCGACGTGATCGAGCAGGTGCTCAGGGCGCAGGGCAAGTGGCTCAGCGACGAGAAAGCCTTCGGGTGGTGATTCTTCAGGTTCTTATTGACAGTCATGAAACAGCGTTATCATATTGTCCTGGCCAGCAACTCGCCGCGGCGGAAAGAGCTGCTGGCCGGACTGGGCGTCGCATTCTCGGTGAGGGTGCAGCCCGGCATTGACGAGAGTTATCCCGGCACCCTCGCGCCGCGCGAGGTGCCGGCATTCATTGCGGCCCGGAAGGCTGATGCCTACCGCTCTGCAATGGCGGCCGACGAACTGGTGGTCACGGCCGACACGGTGGTGGTGACCGGGAGGGAGATACTGGGAAAGCCTGCCGGCAGTGAGGATGCCTGCCGGATGCTGCGGCTGCTCAGCGGGGCGACCCACCAGGTGGTGACGGGGGTGTGCCTCACCACAACTGAGGAGCAGCGGCGCTTCTCCGTGACGACCGATGTCACGTTCAAGCGGCTCTCCGAGCAGGAAATCAACTACTATGTGTCCACGTTCCGCCCGTTTGACAAGGCCGGGGCCTACGGCATACAGGAATGGATTGGCTATATCGGGGTCACTGGCTTGCGCGGCAGCTACTACAACGTGATGGGGCTGCCCGTCCAGCGCATCTATGAGGAGCTGGTCAGTATGGGCGCGTTGGAGCTTGAATAGCCCTTTCTCCGAGCGTCTCATGCCACTCTCTCTCCGGCCATCATGCTGCTGTCAGTGCCTCGCCATGGCCGGCGATGGCCCCAGTGCTGCCGTTGCAAGCTGACTGGGGCAGACCGCTGCCTGTGACGAAACCTTGTGGCCGATTTAGGGTAAAGGCTGGAGTAACATGGCTGATTTGGGTTCGAAATGGCTCATATTGTATAAAAAGTGGTTTGAAAAGTTAAATTCGTGCATTATATGTTGCCAAATATTTGGAGTATTCAGATTTATTCCATACCTTTGCACTTGACAACTAGTAATTTTAATCTATATTTATCATTTTCCTAAAAAAATAAGCCGTCCGTGAGGATAGCTTATTTTTTTATGTCCCTGTTTCGTGGTATGTCTCGTGGCGGTCTGCACATCTTTCGGCACTCCGGCCTGTTTTGGCCTCCCGAGGGGCACGGTTCGGAAAGCTGTCCGGGCTGTTTGGCCATTCAGACCGGACTGTATGGCTGAGTGAACCCAGCCGCTTGGCGGGGCGAACCTAACCGTTTTGCCGTCAGAACGGCCAAACGGCCGTGTGCATGGCCGTGCCAGGCAAATTCCCCATGGCCGAGCGTTCGACTGCAAAAAGCCTGCGGTCTATGCCGCTGTCTATCTGTAATGTAGTCTATATAATGTTAAATCTTTCTAAGCGGATGGTTGGATTGAACGTAACCTTAAGCAGCCCGTGTACAAGAGCGGCATTGGCGTGAATAATGCGGAGGGGTGTAATCCTCGGGCAATGCCGAGGTTTTCGCTAAGGACTTATCCCAAACAAGGAGGGAGACAGCCAACTTTTCCCTTGTGATGCTACGACTTTCTTATCCCGAACAGGGGTGGATGATTATACTCCGTTATAGTTGTCCCATCTCCATTTCAAGAACTCACGGTTGATTTGGTCTGGGATAAATATTTTTGGCGGAATGGTTGCACCATAAGACCATCTTGCTTTGTCTGACAAAAACACACCGCCATCAACGGATATGCGCAAGTGTCCTGCATCGAACAAGTAATGAATGTCCATTCTCATAGCAAATCCGTTAGCTATGGTATCTTCGCCATGATACTTGAAAGGCACGATATGCGCAGCCTCCAAGACTTCAGACATTTCTACATTAGTGACAATGCATCGTCCATAGGCAGCAAGAACTTCTCTTCTGAAACGAGCTTGGTTAGGTCTGAATTGTCCTTTTACAAGTTTCCGCTCGGTATCAGACACGACTTCATTTGATACGGTAGTCTGTGTGGATAGGATTTCTTGAATTTCCGTGTCAATCTCAAAGTTATACAAATAATGTTCGTACATTCTTGTACTGACACCATCTTGCTTCTTTAGATAGCCGTAATATGACAAAAACAGCAAGTATTCACGTGCAATGCGCTCATCGTTAGCAGCAGGAATGCAATCCCCCCAACCTTTTAAATCCAATTCGCCATTTCTATATGCCCTTATGTACTCAACATAGCTTTCCACTTTTCTGTCAGGTCGTATTTCTGTTCATCTGTTAATGAGCTGTAGTCGTGACTTACATAGTCAAAACCGTTACTTGGCAGTTTTGTAGATTTGCTTATCACAAGACAATTCAGCGTCGGCAGATCCTTAAACTCTGGTCGTGCTTTCTTCAATGCCTTAAATACATCATCAATCAACCCCAACACTTTGCCTATTTGGTCAGTGTGATGTCCAACCTCCTTTGACAACTCGCCATAGGTGTGCGGTGCTTTACTTACCGTAGCCCAATAAATGAGAACAGGTATCATCTTTCATGCCCACATTGCATTTTTGCTTGATGGGTTGTGAAGTATGGAAATGTATTCGGGTTCTTTCATAGATAATTCGGCTTTTGATTTGGCAAAGATATGCATAAATTGTGAGATAACCATACATAGTCAAAGTTAAAAAGTTACATGAAGGCAATAAAATGATAATTAATCATTAACTTTGTGGCATAAAATAGGAACAATGGAAGACGTAAATCGCTTAAAATTGGTACTTGTCGAGAAAAAGAAGACAAGCAAATGGTTGGCTGAAGAGTTGAAAGTAAATCCTTCAACAGTATCAAAGTGGTGTACAAACACGTCACAGCCACCATTGGAAACACTCATACAAATAGCACAGCTATTGAATGTGGAAGTAACAGAACTAATAAGAATGCCCCAGAAATAAACCCATTGTAATGACAGCAATAAAATCAAAGAAAGATTTCTCCTTATTTGACTTTTGCAAGAAAAAGGCAGATAAGGTTCAGATATATGGTGAGGAGACGCTTGACGAAGAAGGAAATGTAATACCTTTCGTGGATCAAGCAGCCTTAATCACTCACTATTTACAGATACGAAAAACAGATATAAATATGCCTTATGAGCAACAGGCAAAAGGCATATTAAACTTGTGGTATGAGTTTATTAAGGGAGAAAAACAACGCAAGCCGAACGATTTTGAAGGAGTTTCAGAGTCGCCAATCGGTTATCAAACATATCTTTTCCCAGACTTGTTTGAAGCACCGTTTCAAGCTCCGACGAATCCAGAGTTTACGTTTATAGACTTATTTGCTGGTATAGGCGGTTTCAGAATGGCGTTTCAAAATCTAGGAGGAGAATGTGTATTCTCGTCAGAATGGGACGAACAGGCCAAGAAAACCTATTATGCGAATTACGGTGACGTACCGTTTGGAGATATAACAAAGGAAAGCACAAAGAATAAAATTCCTAAAGGCTTTGACATCCTTTGCGCTGGATTCCCATGCCAGGCCTTCTCTCTCGCAGGAAAGAGATTGGGCTTTGAGGAAACGCGCGGTACATTATTCTTTGAAGTTGCGGAGATATTGCGCCGTTATCAACCGAAAGCCTTTTTCCTCGAAAACGTGAAGGGGCTTGTAATCCATGATAAAGGAAGAACATTCAAGACAATTCTTAATACATTGGATGAAGTCGGGTATGTAGTGCCAGACCCACAGATTGTCAATGCAATGTTCTTTGGTGTGCCGCAGCATCGCGAGAGAATTTACATTGTTGGTTTCAGAAAGGATTTGGGAATAAAGAAAGAAGATTTCACTTACCCAGAGCAAAAAGAAGTAACAAAGAAGTGGATTGATGTTCGTGAGGAAAGCCCTGTTCCAGCAAAGTATTACCTTTCCACAACATATATAGAAACACTGAAACGTCACAAAGCACGCCATGAGGCAAAGGGACATGGCTTTGGATATGACATTATTCCTGATGACGGCATAGCACATGCTATTGTAGTAGGTGGCATGGGACGAGAATGTAACCTTGTCATTGACTTCCGTCAAACGGATCTTACGCCAACCACAAGAATCAAAGGTGAAGTAAACCACCAAGGCTGGCGCAAGATGACACCTCGCGAGTGGGCGCGTTTGCAGGGTTATCCAGACAATTTCAAAATTGTTGTGGCTGACGCTTCGGCATATAAACAGTTCGGTAATAGTGTGGCGGTGCCGGCAATACAGGCAACAGCAAAGCAATTGCTTAAAACGTTGGACAATAAAAAGGTTCTGAATATATGGGAGCATTAAAAGATTGCAAAATCATTAAGAAACAAACAAAAACTGCTATTGTTTTTGAAGGCCTGTTTGAAGGAAAGACGTTTCTTGGTGTTGACTATGAATCACCATGTGACTATATAAAGAAGTATTGGGATGCATACAAAGAAATCTACCCCAATGGTGGAGCGAGTTTGAATGGCAACATTTTCGAGTGCATCATATACACGCTGTTGTACCGAGAAAACATAAAGCCATTCTATACCCAAGCAAGGGTGACTTATGTACCCAACATTGTATATGATGCCATCTTATACAATCAGTCGCAACCTGTAAGCCTATCGCTTAAAACGAGCCTTAGAGAACGGTATAAACAGGCTGACTTGGAAGCGGTGGCCTTGAAATATGTGCATAGACGTTCAAAATGCCATCTGTTGACAATATCACCAGAAGAGGCAGCTGTGGCAAACGAAAAAATAGCCAAAGGTGAGATAATCGGATTAGATTCAGTTATAGATTGTACAACATCACAAATTGACAAATTAATAGCAGACTTGAAAAATTTAACTTTTGAAGAAGCTGAAAGTAAGCCTGCAGTAACTGGTAACATTGTAAAATAAAGGAATATGGCATTAACTGGAAATAAAGGAGAATGGAGTGAGATTTACACTCTTTTCAAATTGTTAGGCGACGGCAAGGTCCATGCTGGCGATGCCGACATGAATAAGTTGGAATTGTATTACCCAATTCTGAACATCATTAGGGAAGAGAGTAAACGATACGAGTATAAGCCAAATACAGAGCAAAATATCGTTGTGATTGATGAAGACGGCAATGAGTATGCTCGAATTTCCATGGATAAGTTTGTTGAGGAGTCAGCGAAGTTGTTGACTGAAATTAAAGCTGCAAAAGCCAGTGCTTTTGAGATTCCTGAAGCAGAGCAATTCATGGGCGAGATAGGTTGTTCCAAGTTGAAGGCACCATCTACGGACAAGGCAGACATCCATATCGTTATTCATGATCTACGAACGAACATGACCCCATTGTTGGGATTCAGCATTAAGTCACAACTTGGCAGTGCTTCTACGCTACTCAATGCTGGTGCAACTACCAATATCACATATAAGGTGGTTGGAACGGCACTGAGTGATGAAGACATTGACGCAATAAATGAAGTCAAAAGTCATTTGGAACGCTTGGCTACTTTGTTTGAAAAGGGATGCTCATTGGAGTATAGCGATATAGACAACCCAGTTTTCAGAAACAACCTCCAGTTCTTGGACATCTGTATGCCACAATTTATAGCAGACTGTCTGTTGGTGGATAGCAAAGGCTCCAATTCTTCAATAGATTATTGTGTGGCAGAAGTTGCAAAGAAGAATCCATTTGATTATAAAGGCAAAAACGTAGAGGATTTCTATGCCCACAAGATGAAGGTTTTGCTTCTTAGCGCAGCTCTTGGCATGGTGCCAGGCAAGGAATGGACTGGACGGTATGATGCCAATGGTGGTTATCTCGTTGTCCGTAAGGACGGAGAAATTGTCTGCTATCATTTCTACAATCAGAACGATGTTGAAGACTATCTGTATAAGAATACCCGATTTGAAAGAGCAAGCAGGACACGCTATGGATTCGGTGAACTCTATCGTGGGGAAGATGGTAGTGTTTACATGAAGCTGAACTTGCAGATAAGATTCAAGAAGTGATATTGTTGCAATTTTAGTGTACCCATTATGGCTGAGTGAACCCAGCCGCTTGGCGTGGCGAACCAAACCGTTTTGCCGTCAGAACGGCCAAACGGCCGTGTGCATGGCCGTGCCAGGCAAATTCCCCATGGCCGAGCGTTCGACTGCAAAAAGCCTGCGGTCTATGCCGCTGTCTATCTGTAATGTAGTCTATATAATGTTAAATCTTTCTAAGCGGATGGTTGGATTGAACGTAACCTTAAGCAGCCCGTGTACAAGAGCGGCATTGGCGTGAATAATGCGGAGGGGTGTAATCCTCGGGCAATGCCGAGGTTTTCGCTAAGGACTTATCCCAAACAAGGAGGGAGACAGCCAACTTTTCCCTTGTGATGCTACGACTTTCTTATCCCGAACAGGGGTGGATGATTATACTCCGTTATAGTTGTCCCATCTCCATTTCAAGAACTCACGGTTGATTTGGTCTGGGATAAATATTTTTGGCGGAATGGTTGCACCATAAGACCATCTTGCTTTGTCTGACAAAAACACACCGCCATCAACGGATATGCGCAAGTGTCCTGCATCGAACAAGTAATGAATGTCCATTCTCATAGCAAATCCGTTAGCTATGGTATCTTCGCCATGATACTTGAAAGGCACGATATGCGCAGCCTCCAAGACTTCAGACATTTCTACATTAGTGACAATGCATCGTCCATAGGCAGCAAGAACTTCTCTTCTGAAACGAGCTTGGTTAGGTCTGAATTGTCCTTTTACAAGTTTCCGCTCGGTATCAGACACGACTTCATTTGATACGGTAGTCTGTGTGGATAGGATTTCTTGAATTTCCGTGTCAATCTCAAAGTTATACAAATAATGTTCGTACATTCTTGTACTGACACCATCTTGCTTCTTTAGATAGCCGTAATATGACAAAAACAGCAAGTATTCACGTGCAATGCGCTCATCGTTAGCGGCAGGAATGCAATCCCCCCCAACCTTTTAAATCCAATTCGCCATTTCGATATGCCCTTATGTACTCAACATAGCTTTCCACTTTTCTGCCAGGTGTTCCCGAAAGTGGGATGACTATCCTAATCAATTCTTCCACAGTAATGTAAGCGTCATTACTTGTCGGCATACCATTGCCTAAAGCGCGAACAATGGATAGAATCAATTTCAGTGGATGTAGTTCTATTCCGGACTTTTCCCATTTCTCGCATTCTTCCTTGGTTTGGATACTCGGGTTCGGCAATTTGAAGTTGATGATGGACTGTGCGGAAAATTCGGTTTGAGAAATCTCATGGTTCGCAACCTTACGCCCGAAATCGGTAAGGGTAATTATACCACCTGTCCTTTCTGCTGGTATCAAGTTCAAGGCTTTCCAATATTGTCCGGAATTTCTGATAATGTTTCGTTCGCCTGTACGTCCTTCTAAATCGACGTTTACGCCTGTACCTTGCAAATCGTGTGAAAGTTCTATCAACTCATTGCCGAATTGCTTTGAACTATATTTGCACTTTCCCTCCAATTTCGCCATGCGAAACAGAACGCCCAACAATACAACAGGGTCATTGATGCCCTCTGTGCATTGCACACTTGCCCATTTCCATTTGAAATCAGCAAATGGCTTTTTAGGTATTTCAAGTTTCTTGTTTTCCATTGTCATCTTCTTTGTAAAGATTAAATCGCTTGGCTACATTATATGCCAGCTGTACAGGCACAGCATTTCCTATCTGCCGGTAGATGGACGAATTAGTACCCTCAAAGAAGTAGTCCACAGGGAAACTTTGAACAGTGGCAAGTTCCCTGCATGTCATTCTTCTTAGCCCGTTGGGATGTGGGTGGATAACCACACCACCTTTATTGTCACCTCTGGCTGTAACGGTTGGAGCTGGTTTGTTTGGGTCTAGCAAACGATGTCCGATATAGCCATTGATGTTCAATTTGTATTTTGAATATGTATGGTTGAAAACTTTGTTTGGCTTGTCTGGGTCTGGAATATCTTTGAGTGCCTCGCCAACCGACAGCCACTTTGGAATCCCATCCCTCCCGTCTTTTGAATTGGTCGGCAGAGGGAATTCATAGACAAAGTCAATATCCTTTCTGACACCGACAATGAAAACTCTTTCACGTGTCTGTGGCACTCCGTAGTCTGCTGCATTTAGAACCTTATACTGAACCTCGTAGTTCAAGTTTCTAAAGTCGCTCATTATCATTTTGAAAGTGTCTCCCTTGTTTAGGGATAATATTCCTTTTACGTTCTCAGCAAGAAAGAACTTCGGATTTTTGTCTCTGATAACTCTCAGAAGTTCTTTGTACAATGCGTTACGCTCGTCTGCCGTATGCCTCTTGGTGTTTGCAACGGAAAAGCCTTGGCATGGGAATCCACCTATAACTATGTCGCAACCGGGGATTTCTTCAGACGGAACTTCCTTTATGTCTTTTTCAACAATATGGTCACCAATATTTCTTCTATAGGTAGCTACTGCATCACCATACAAGTCATTAGCCCATACGATGGAGTGTCCGGCTTTTATAAAGCCTAAGTCCAAGCCACCAGCACCACTAAACAACGATACAACTTTCATTATGATACAATTCTTTCCAAACGTTTCAATTCCAAACCTAATAACTTTGCAAAATGTACAGGTACCGCATTTCCTATCTGACGGTAGCATGCTCCCATTTTGCCCATAAAGACAAAGTTTCGTGGAAAAGTCTGCACAACAGCGCTTTCTCGTATTGACAATCTGCGTTCACCGCTGTAATGTGGAATGGCACAAACACCGCCCTTGCCGTTTCCTCTTGCCAATATTGTAGGCGAAGGTTTGTCGGGGTCAGTCACTCTATGCGCTGTAAAGTTGCGGGCGACAAATCGGTAAGCTGACCCGTAGTTGTTGGGGTCTCTATCTGTATTTCCTATTGGTGGCAAATCATCAATCGCTTCTTTTATGGATTTCCATCTTGGAAGACCGTCTTTGCCGTCCTTGGAATTGGTTGGATTCGGAAAACTGAAAATCATGTTTGCCCCCAAATCTTTTCTCTGTCCAATAAACAAGACCCTTTCACGGTGTTGCGGAACTCCATAATCAGCCATATTTACTTTATGCACTTCAACTATATAGCCGGCATCTTCAAAGTCAGCCTTGATTTGTTTTACAACACTGCCTTTGCCCAAACTTAATATTCCTTTCACATTTTCGGCAATAAAGAATTTTGGTTGCTTTTCCTTTATAGCATTATAAAAAAACTTGTACAGTACATTTCGCTCGTCATCAATGTTACGCCTCATATTTGCCATAGAGAACCCCTGGCATGGGAAACCGCCGACAACTACATCAGCCGATGGAATTTTTTTTAGGTCTATGCTCTGAATATCTGCTTGGATGATGTGGTCATTGATGTTGGTTTTATAGGTAGCCACAGCATCCGCATCAATGTCGTTAGCCCAAATGACATTGTTGCCTGCTTGTATCAGTCCCAAGTCCAGCCCTCCTGCGCCACTAAATAAGGAAATTATCGTCATTTTTTTGTAATTTATATTTTACTCCTTCCTCCCCCCTCTTCATAATAATGGCTCTGTTCAATCTCTTTGAACATCACTTCGCGAATTTTCTAGACACAAGTCAGACTCTGTGAGAGGAAATAACGCAGCTTCAGTTCTTTGTCTGTCAAGCCTTTTCATTCCGAATCTAATGTTCCAAGGCACGGAACAGTTTGTCGAGTGCCTCGTCCGCGTTTTTGCTCTCGTTGAGCAGCGTGACAAACTTGCTGCCGATGATGGCCCCGGCCGCGTTCTGCTGCGCACTCTCCAGGGTCTGTCTGTTGGAGATGCCGAAGCCAATCATGCGAGGGTTGCGCAGGTTCATGGCGTTGATGCGGCGGAAATAGTCCTGCTTGGCCTTGTCAAAATGCTGCTGTGCCCCGGTGGTGGCGGCCGACGACACCATATAGATAAACCCGTCGGTGTGGTTGTCAATAAAGCGGATGCGCTCCTCGCTGGTCTCAGGGGTGATGAGCATGATGATGCGCAGGTCGTAGCGGTCGGCCACGGGCTTCACTTTTTCCATGTAGTCCTTGAATGGCAGGTCGGGGATGATGGCCCCCGAGACTCTGGCCTTGGCGCACTGCCGGCAAAACTCCTCGATGCCGAAGTGCAGGATGGGGTTGAGGTAGCCCATGAGGACAAGCGGGACATGCACTTCGCCCTTGACAGTCTCCAGCTGCCTGAACAGCAGGCGGAGGGTCATGCCGTTGCGCAGGGCGCGCGTGGCTGCGTCCTGTATCACAGGGCCGTCGGCCATCGGGTCGCTAAAGGGGATGCCCACCTCGATGAGGTCGATGCCGCGGCGCTCCATGGCCCGTATGACCTCGGCCGTGCCGTCAAGGGTGGGGCAGCCGGCACAGAAGTAGAGTGAGAGCAGTTTCCTGCCCTGGCTGTTTGCAAAGAGTTGGTTGATGCTGTTCATCGTGTCAGTGTTTGGTTAGTCTTCTTGTTTTGCCCTGACGGCCTGGATGAACGGGCGGAGCAGCGCCGCGTCCTTCAGCCCCGGGGCGGTCTCAAACCGCGAGTTGAGGTCGATGCCGGCAAATAGCGGGTGCTTGATGGCGCGGATGGCCCCGGCGTCATCCGGCCCTATGCCGCCACTGAGCAGAAAGGGCTTGCTGCCGGTGTAGCTGTCGAGCCAAGACCAGTCAAACTGTTGGCCGCTGCCTCCCATTTGCGGACACCTGGTGTCAAACAGAAAATAGTCGGTGCAGTCCTCGTAGGGCGCGCAGCGGACAAAGTCGGCGGGCGCGCTGATGCTTATGGTCTTGATGACTTGCAGGTCTGGTCTGATGGAGGGGACAAGCGTTTTCCTGAGGTTGCGGATGAGGGTGGGAGTCTCGTGACCGTGCAGCTGGACAAGGTCAAGGTTAAAGTTGACCACATGGGTAATGATGTTCTGGGCCATGTCGTCGACAAACACGCCGACACGCAAGGGTCTGCCGCTTCCACAGTCGTCTGACAGCGTTCCTCGGTCGGGAATGATGCCGGCACCGGTGGAAACCATGGGGACGTAGCGGGGTGACTGAGGGTGGAAAATCAGACCAATCCAGTCGGCCCCAAGGCTGGCAACCTCGCGGATGTTTCCACTGTCGCGCATACCACAAACTTTGATAATCATAGTCGTTTTTTTAAATGTTCAAAGGGATTGTCTTGAGCGTCAGCCGGCTTGCTCCTGCTGGTCGCAGTGGGCGAGCAGCTCCTTGAGCGCATCGCCCGGCCTTGCGGCCTTCATCAGCTGCTCGCCAATGAGAAAGCCCTTGTAGCCGGCGGCTTTCAGCCGTTTGATGACAGCAGGCTCTGAAATGCCACTCTCGCTCACCCTCACGCAGTCATCCGGGAGCCGGCCGGCCAGTAAGAACGAGTTGTTCACATCGGTGACAAACGTGCCCAAGTTGCGGTTGTTCACCCCGCAGAGGTCGGGGCGCGTGTCGGCATATTCAATCTCGCGCTCGCTGTGGGTCTCCAGCAGTACCTCCATCCCCAGCTCGTGGGCCATGCCAGCCAGCTGGCCGTATTCTGCCTTGGTCAGAATGGCTGCGATGAGCAGTACGGCAGAGGCGCCGCAGAGCCGGGCCTGGAACAGCTGGTACTCGTCAATGACAAAGTTCTTGTAGAGAATGGGCAGGGTGACCCCCGCGCTGCGCGCCTCGGCGACAAAGGCATCGCTTCCGCCGAAATAGCGTTCGTCGGTGAGTATGCTGAGCGCGGCCGCGCCGCTGTGCTGGTAGGCCAGGGGAATGGTGTCGGCCCGGCCTTCTTCCTTAATCCATCCCTTCGAGGGCGACTTGCGCTTGAACTCGGCTATGATGCCAGTCCCGGCCTCGCGCAAGGCCTTGCGCATCGAGGGGACGGGCGTGCCGGCCATCTGCTCCACCCGGCGGTGAAGCTCGCGTGGCGGCAACTGCCCCTTGAACAGTTCCACCTCGTGGCGCTTCCATGCAACAATGTCTTCGAGAATGTCTTTTGCCATGGGTGGGAGATTTAGCTGTTCAAGGCAACGAACTTCTTGAAAGTGGCCAGTGCCTTGCCACTGTCAATCGACTCGCGGGCAATGTCCACACACTCGTCAATCTCCTTGCGCCCACGTTCCAGCACCTGGATGCCAAAGGCCGCGTTGGCCAGCACGATGTTCTTCTGGGCGGGCAGGGCAGTATTGTTGAGCACGCTGTCGAAGATGGCGGCAGCCTCGCTTTCGGTGGCTCCGGACGCCAGCTCTTCGGGCTTGGCTGTGGCAAACCCTAAGTCGGAGGGCTTGAAGACGCGCTCGTAGCTGTTGGTTGTCACCTTGAAGTCGCCTGTGAGTGAGATTTCGTCGTAGCCGTCGATGCTGTTCACGATGCCATAGTCAATGCCTATCTTTTGGTACACATTATTATATAGCCGCATCTGGTCGAGGTTGGCCACCCCCAGCAGCTGGCACTGCGGTTTTGCGGGGTTGACGATGGGCCCCAGCAGGTTGAAGCAGGTAGGAAACTGGAGATTGCGGCGTATGGGGCCAACAAACTTCATCGCCTTGGCAAACAGCTGGGCGTGAAGGTAGACGATGCCGCACTCGTTGATGCTGCGGTTCAGCCGGTCAATGTCGTCGGTGAATTTCACGCCGTGGTTGGCAATCACATTGGAGGCACCGCTGGTGCTCGTGGCCGCATAGTTGCCATGCTTGGCCACCCGGTAGCCGGCACCGGCTATCACGAAGCAGGCTGTGGTGGAGATGTTAAAGGTGTTCTTGCGGTCGCCGCCCGTTCCCACCACGTCAATGTAGCGGTCGCAGTCAAGCGGCACCGGGACACCAGTCTCCAGGATGCCGTCACGGAATCCCAGCAGTTCGTCGACGGTGATGCCGCGCATCTGCAGACCAGTGAGCAGGGCGCTGATTTGTTCCACCGGGTATTCCTCCTTGGTGATGCCAATCAGGATGTCCCTGGTCTCCTCTCTTGTCAGTTCCTCGTGGCAGAGTATGCGGTCGAGGTAGGTTTTCATCGGTTGTGGTTTCATATACTTGTGTGTTTTGAATGTTTGTTGAGCTTGCGGCTCAAGTCCGGCTCGCCCCTTTCAGAAAATTGCCGACAATGTCGCGCCCCCGGGGCGTGAGGATACTTTCGGGGTGAAACTGTATGCCGTGGATGTCATAGTGTCTGTGACGGAGACCCATGATCTGCCCCTCGTCGCTCGTGGCGGTAATTTCCAAGCAGTCAGGCAGCCCCTCGCGGCTCACCACCCAGGAGTGGTAGCGGCCCATGACGATGCGCCGTGGCAGTCCGCCGAACAGGTAGTCGTTGCCGAGCTGGCTCCCCTCGGTGGCCACCCCGTGGAACACCTCGGAGAGGTTCTCCAGATGTCCGCCAAACACCTCTCCGATGGCCTGGTGACCCAGGCACACACCCAGTATGGGCTTGCGCCCTGCGTAGCGTCTGATGACATCGGTGAGCAAGCCCGCCTCTGAGGGGATGCCCGGTCCGGGGCTGAGCACAATCTTGTCGAACGCCTCCAGCTGCTCCGGCTGGAAGCGGTCGTTGCGGTAAACGGTGACCTCGGCGCCCAGCTCCCCGAGCAAGTGGCCCAGGTTGTAGGTGAACGAGTCGTAGTTGTCAATGATTACTGTCTTCATAGTCTCTCAGCCTCCTCTATTGCCTTGCGCAGTGCGCCTAATTTGTTGTTCACCTCCTGTAGCTCGTATTCCTCGTTGCTCTTGGCCACGATGCCTCCGCCTGCCTGAAACCAAAGTTCGCCGTTGCGGGCCACGAAGGTGCGGATGGTGATGGCCTGGTTCAGGCTGCCGTCCAGTCCGATGTAGCCGATGCAGCCTCCGTAGGCGCCGCGGCTGTGAGGCTCCAGCTCATTGATAATCTGCATGGCCCTCACCTTGGGCGCGCCCGAAAGCGTGCCGGCCGGGAAGGTGTCAATGAAAGCCTTGACCGGATTGGCGTCGCTGTTGAGCGTTCCGCTAACCCTTGAAACCAGGTGAATCACATGGGAGTAGTATTGCAAGTCCTTGTAGAACTCCACCCTGACGCCGTGGCAGTTGCGGCTCAGGTCGTTGCGGGCCAAGTCGACCAGCATCACATGCTCGGCGTTCTCCTTGGGGTCGTTGCGCAGGTACTCCGCCCCCAGCCTGTCGGCCTCGGCGTCGCCGGTGCGCCGCGTCGTTCCGGCAATCGGGTCGATGTAGGCTTTCCTGCCGTCAATGCGGCAGTGTGTCTCGGGTGAGGATCCGAAGATGCGAAAGCCGCCAAAGTCAAAATAAAACAGATAGGGGGATGGGTTGACGGAGCGCAGGGCGCGGTAGAGCTTGAAATCGTCACCCTCGTAGCGCTGGATGAAGCGGCGTGACAGCACAATCTGAAAGACGTCGCCGCGCAGGCAGTGGCTGATTCCCCTCCTGATGTTGGCCTTGTGCTCCTCGTCCGACAGCGGGGAGGTGACAGAACCCACCGCATGGAAGCCGTAGGCCCTGACGCTGGCTCTGTTCATCATTCGCAGCACAGCGTCGATGCGGCTGTGCCCTTCAGTGCTGTCAGGGCCGGACAGGGTGATGATGGTGAGTTTGTTGTTATAGTGGTCAAAGACAATGGTGTCGCGGTAGAGGGTGTACATCATGTCTGGTGCATCGTTGCGCTCCGCTGTCTCGTCGGTGACCTCGACGGGTTCGAAGTAGCGTATGGCGTTGAAAGCCGTGTAGCCATACAGCCCGCAGTGCTCTGCCATGTCGCCCGTCACCTTGAACCGTGCCAGGAAGTCAGTGATGGCCTGGTCGCAACGGTAGTCTTCGGAGAGCCTGCGCTCCGTCCTGCTGCCGTCGGGCAGTGAGCATACGGCCCTGCCATGGCTGACGGAGACACTGGCTAACGGGTTGATGCCGATGAACGAGCGGCTGTTGCTGGCCTCGTGATAGTCGGAACTCTCCATCAGGACACTCTGGGGATAGGAGTCGCGCAGTCGCATGTAGACCCCGACCGGGGTGTAAAGGTCGGCCAGAATGGTTCGCGTGGCCGTTTGGTAGTTAAAAGTCTCCATACTCGCCAGCCATTTCTTTGTTTGCCAAATAGGTTTCTACATCCTTGTCGCCGCGGCCGCTGACTGTCAGCACCACCACATCGTCGGTCTTGAACTGCATCTTCGGCAGGGCGGCCAGGGCGTGGGCGCTCTCCAGTGCCGGGATGATGCCTTCCAGCCGCGTTAGCTCGTAGGCGGCCCTTACCGCCTCGTCGTCGTTGATGCTGAACACTGTTGCGCGCCGCTTGGCAGCCAGGTTGGCGTGCATTGGGCCGATGCCGGGGTAGTCAAGTCCGGCCGAGATGCTCTCGGCCTCGACTATCTGTCCGTCTGAAGTCTGCATCACCAGCGTCCGCGCGCCATGCAGGATGCCCAGGCTGCCGGCGTGGATGGTGGCTGCCGTGTGACCGCTGTCTGCCCCCTTGCCGCCAGCCTCGGCCAGAACAATCTTAACGCGGTCGTCGTCCACGTAGTGGTAGATGGTTCCGGCAGCGTTGGAGCCTCCCCCCACACAGGCCATCAGATAGTCGGGGTAGTCGCGCCCTGTCTTCTCGGCCAGCTGTTCCTTGATTTCCTTCGAGATGATGCTCTGAAGGCGGGCCACCATGTCGGGATAGGGATGGGGGCCAACCGTAGAGCCTATAATATAAAAGGTGTCGGCCGGGTGGCAGCACCAGTCGCGGATGGCCTCGTTGGTGGCGTCTTTCAGCGTGCCGTTGCCAGAGGTCACCGGGCGTATCTCGGCACCCAGCATCTTCATTCTCTCCACGTTGGTGTGCTGGCGCTGCACGTCAAGCGCACCCTGGTAGACCACGCAGGGCATGTCCATCAGGGCGCACACCGTGGCGGTTGCCACACCATGCTGTCCGGCCCCCGTCTCGGCGATGATGCGTTTCTTGCCCATTCTCTTGGCAAGCAGTATCTGACCGATGGTGTTGTTTATCTTGTGTGCGCCAGTGTGGTTAAGGTCTTCGCGCTTCAGGTAGAGCCGGCAGCCATATTTGGCACTCATTCGCCGGGCGAGGTAGAGTGGGGAGGGACGCCCAACGTAGTCGCGGAGCAGGGACATATACTCCTTTTGGAACGCTTCCGACTCAATGGCCTCGAGATATTCGTTTTTGAGATGCTCCACGGTGGCGTACAGAATCTCGGGTACATAGGCTCCGCCGTATTCTCCGTAGAATCCCTTGTCGTCAACTAAATAACTCATAAATTGGTGTTCAGGTTTGTTTGTATGTCTGTTTGATATCTCTCTTCTTTGGTGGGTGGCAGCCGGAATGGGCTGCCCTGTCGCGCCTTGCAAAAAAAAATAAGGCCCGCCGCAGTAACGACGAGCCTTGATGTTTTCTTGCTTTTATAAAGCATGGCTGCGCTTCCCGCGATTATTGGAATCCCGAGCTACGCCACCACCAGTTGTTGTTCAGCAGTTTCTTCATGCTTGCTTGCTTGTTGTTTTGTTGCCTGAGCCAGGCTTTGGCTGCCAGTCAGAAAACAAGTTTCCGTGCATTCGCCTGTACTATCTGAGTGCAAAAGTAGTGGTTTTCTTTTATTTTGCAAAATATTTCTGATGAAAAATGCCATATTGAAGCGAAAAACTAACCTTTCCATTTCGGATGGCACCCATGCCCAAGCTGTTTGTCGAGACTGGGATAATGGCTGTCAAGACGTTGCTTTCAGACTTTTTTCGTCTTTTTTGAAAGGGAAATCGCGTTTTTAACATAAATAATTTGCTTGAACCGTTTTAATCGTTTATATTTGCGGTGATAAGTCCGTATCAGTGGTTGCTGATAGACCTTATCCCATCAGTTTGATATGCGGGTTGGAGCGTCCTGTTCCAACCCCTTTTTTTGGGGGGCTTGCCCCTGTGACAGCCTTCAGCCCGAAATCTCCCCGCAAGGGTCTGAGTCGCCTGCACCGCCACTCTTTCCAATGCCAGAGGACTTGAATGTCAGATGTCCCATCCGACGGCACTGGCGCCAAGCACGGCTGCTGAAGAGCCGTCGAGCGCACTCACCAAAAATTGGGCCTTGCCCTTGTACACTTTCATCACGTGGCTGTCGTAGGCCTGTTTGACGGGGTTCATGATCAGGTCTCCGGCCTTGACCAGTCCGCCGAAGAAGACAAAGGCCTCGGGGGAGCAGAATGTGGCGAAGTCGGCGCACGCCTCTCCTAACATCTTCCCTGTGCGCTGGAATATCTCGCTGGCCAAGGCGTCACCTTTTCCAGCCGCAATGCTCACGTCGAGCGAGGTGATGTCCTCGGGTGCAATGTCGCGGAGAAGCGATGGCGTGTTGGTCGTTGCCAGCAGTTCCCGAGCGGTGCGGGCCACTCCTGTGGCTGAACAGTAGGCTTCCAGGCAGCCCCTTCGGCCACATCCGCAGAGCCGTCCGTTTTCGCGAACCATCGTGACATGGCCCAGTTCGCCGGCAAAACCGTCGCAGCCGTAGACCAGTTGGCCGTTGACAACGATGCCCGAACCCACCCCGGTGCCTAAGGTAATCATGATGAAATTCTTCATGCCGCGTGCCACACCATAGGTCATTTCGCCAATGGCAGCCGCCTTGGCATCGTTGGTCATGGCCACAGGGATGCCCAGGGCCTTGCTGAACATGCCCGCCAGCGGAACTGTGCCCTTGGCCCAGGCCAGGTTGGAGGCGCACTCAATGGTGCCCTTGTAGTAGTTGGCGTTTGGTGCCCCTATGCCCATGGCCTTGATGTTGCCAATGCCGTCCACCTGGTCGATGATGGCTTGCAGGGCCTCTACGGACGCGGCTACATATTCCTCGGCCGTCTTGAACCCCTGGGTGCGGATGGCCGTTGTCGCCTTGATGTTGCCCCGGCTGTCGACAATGCCGAAGACAGAGTTGGTGCCCCCAAGGTCAAGGCCGATGCAATAGGGCTTGATACTGTTTGATGTGTCCATGTTGTTGAATCTGTAAGTTTTAGATGTTTAAGTTTCCTGTTTCGCAAAATTACGGATATTCATTGAGAATAAAGAATAATTTGAGCGAAAACAGGCCGTTTGTGCATGATATGCCGCGGAAACCTTGTAACTTTGCACGCTTGAACAAGGATAACGCCCGTTTTGAAATAAAAAAGAAGATAAAGGAGAATATGGCACCATCGGCACCGAAGAACCAAGTGGATATGCTCCACGGACCACTCTTCATGAAGATAGTTCTGTTCACACTTCCATTGGCGGCAAGCAGCATCATGCAGCAGCTGTTCAACTCGGTGGATGTGGCTGTCGTGGGGCGCTTTGCCAGCAGCCAGGCCTTGGCGGCTGTGGGGAGCAACGCCCCGATTATCAGTCTGCTCATCAATCTCTTTCTTGGCGTGTCGATGGGTGCCAATGTCATCATCTCCAACCATATCGGCCAGAATGACTGTCGCAGCATACGCGATGCCGTGGGCACGGTAGGCGTGGTCTCGGTGGGCAGCGGCCTGTTACTGATGGTGCTGGGCGTTCTGGTTGCGCGGCCCATACTGGCGGCGATGGACACTCCGGCCGATGTGCTCGATATGGCTGTCACCTACCTGCGCATCTACTTTGTGGGTATTCCTTTCTTCATGGTGTTCAACTTTGGTGCGGCCATCCTGCGCAGCATGGGTGACACCCGCCGTCCACTGTATATACTGATGGTGGCCGGCGTGGTCAACACAGTGCTTAACCTCGTGTTCGTCATCGCTTTTCACATGGGCGTGGCCGGGGTGGCCATTGCCACATCCGTGGCCAATGCCGTTAGTGCAGGGCTGATTGTCTGGCTGCTGCTGCGCGAACCCGATCCGTTCCGGCTTGATGTCCGCCATCTGCGTGTCGAGTGGCGCGAGCTGAGCCGTATGCTCCGGATAGGTGTCCCTGCCGGGTTGCAGGGGGTGGTGTTCTCCGTGTCCAACGTGGTGCTCCAGGCCTCCATCAACACTTACGGCTATGCAGCCATAGCAGGTTCGGCAGCCGCTCTCAACTTCGAGTACTACAGCTATTTCTTTATTGCTGCTTTCAATGGCGCTGCCATCACCTTTATCGGCCAGAACTACGGAGCGGGGCAGAATGGCCGTGTGAACCGTATCTTCTGGATTTGCATGGGCATGGGTGGTGTGTGTTGCGCCCTGTTCAACGGTCTCTTTGTGTGGCAGGACGACTTTTTCCTCGGTCTGTTTACCGCCGACCCTCATGTGGTTGAGTATGGCAAGATAAGGATGCGCACCGTCCTTGCCTTTCAGTTTATAGCAGTAAGCTACGAAGTGTCAGGCTCGGCTATGCGTGGCATGGAAAAGTCGGTGGCTCCCACGCTGGTCATCATCTTCGGCACCTGCGTGCTCCGCATGGTGTGGGTCTATGTCGTGGCACCCCTTTGGCCTGGCTTCATGAATCTCATCATGGTTTACCCCCTGTCGTGGTCGGTCACCGGTGTGCTGATGGGCACGCTCTATGCCGTTCAATGGCGCAGAGCGAGGGCTGCCGAGCGGGGCTTGTGACGAGGATTTCGCCAAGGAAAACAAAAAGCGGGCGGTCAAAGATTTAAACACAAAAACTTGTGTATCTCGTATAATTTTAGCAATTTTGCAGTCGTTATGCCATTTCCGATTCACATAAACATATTGGATTTCATCTTCAAGGGGATGCTGATTGGTATGATAGCGTCTGCTCCGATGGGGCCTGTCGGTGTGCTGTGTGTCCAGCGCACGCTGAACAAGGGCCGTTGGTATGGCTTCATTACAGGTATCGGCGCAGCCTTGAGTGACATTATCTATGCCGGGATTGCCGGATATGGCATGAGCTATGTGATGGATTTTATCAACAACCAGCAGTACCGCTGGTATCTCCAGATAGCCGGAAGCCTGATGCTGCTGGCCTTTGGCGTTTACACCTACCGCACAGACCCCACGCGCAAGATGCACAAGTCGGGCACCAACAAAGGCACGCTGGTGCACAATGCGTTCACGGCCTTTCTCGTCACATTCTCCAATCCCCTCATTATCTTCCTTTTCTTGGCTTGCTATGCCCAGTTTGCCTTTGTGCTGCCCGACCATCCCTTTGAGATGTGTGTGGGCTTTCTCAGTATTGTGGCCGGCGCATTGCTCTGGTGGTTTGGCCTGACATGGCTGGTGGACAAAATCAGGGGGAAATTTGACACCAATGGCATCCGCCTGATCAACCAGGTGATTGGGGCTGTTGTGATGATATTCTCGGTTATCATCCTGTTTGGCTCGGTCACGAACTTATACCGATTCTTTTAACTGCACAGATGTTTATAGCGCAAGAGTTACGAAAAACCAATATCGCAGAGTACCTGCTGTATATGTGGCAGGTTGAGGATATCATCAGGGCCTTTGGCTGCTCGCTGTCGCGCATTCGCCATGAATACGTCGACAAGTTTGACTACAGTGACGAGCAGAAGGAGGAACTTGCTGACTGGTATGGCAACCTGGTGACGATGATGAACCAGGAAGGATGCCGCGAACATGGGCATTTGCAAATCAACAAGGTGACCCTGATGACCCTGGAGGAGTTGCACGCCAGGCTGCTGCAAAGTCCGAAGTACCCCTTTTACACTGCAGAGTATTACAAAGTGCTGCCCTTTATCGTGGAACTGCGAAACAAGGGCGCAAACAAGAGTGAAGGAGAGGTGGAGACCTGTCTCAACGCCCTGTACGGAGTGATGATGCTGCGCTTGCAGAAAAAGGACATCTCACAGGACACGGCCCATGCCGTGAGGGAAATAACCACGCTTGTGGGGATGCTCAATGACTACTATATGAAAGACCGCAACGGAGAACTTGAAGACCTGGAGTGAGCAGCTGGCTGCGCTTCGAGGCATGACCAGTCGGGAGGCGCAAGCGCGTTGAACCGGGTGTGGAAAATACTGAATGGATGAATTACAACTGTCAAACACTTAATACGTAAGAATATGAACATACTGATTACAGGCTGTAACGGCCAGCTGGGAAACGAGATGCAACTGCTGGAAAAAGAAAACTCCCAGCATACTTTTTTCAATACGGATGTGGCTGAGCTGGACATCACCAACCAACTGGCTGTGGCTGACTATATAGACCGCAACCGGATTGACTGTGTGGTGAACTGTGCCGCCTATACGGCGGTGGACAAGGCAGAGGACAACAAGGAACTGTGTACGACGCTAAACACGCTGGCTCCGGCCTATCTGGCTGCCGCGGTGGCCAAGCGCGGTGGCTCGATGGTGCAGATTTCGACCGACTACGTGTTTGACGGAACGCACCACACCCCCTATCTTGAGAGCGACTCGCCCGCTCCGAACAGCGTTTACGGCAGCACCAAGCTGGCAGGCGAGCTGGGCGCAACCAAGTTGTGCAAGAATGTGATGATTATCCGAACTGCCTGGCTGTACAGCACCTTTGGCAACAACTTTGTGAAGACCATGATCAGGTTGGGGCGCGAGCGCACCGAGCTTGGTGTCATCTTCGACCAGATAGGCACACCTACATATGCGGCCGATTTGGCCAAAGTCATCATGACGGCTGTCAACAAGGGGATTGTGCCTGGCGTCTACCATTTCTCCAACGAAGGCGTTATCAGCTGGTATGACTTCACGAAAGCCATCCACCGTATTGCCGGCATTACCACCTGCAAGGTGAAGCCGCTGCATACGGCCGAATACCCCACTCCGGCCAAGCGCCCTGCCTACAGTGTGCTTGACAAGACCAAGATCAAGGAGACCTACGATATAGAGATTCCCTACTGGGAGGAATCGCTGGAGCGTTGCGTCAGTCTGCTCGAAAGCGGAAAATAAAACGGTTATGAATCCTGAAATAGAAAGAAGAAGAACATTTGCCATTATCTCACACCCCGATGCCGGTAAGACCACACTGACGGAGAAGTTCCTCTTGTTTGGTGGCCAGATCCAGGTGGCCGGTGCGGTGAAGAGCAACAAGATAAAGAAAACCGCCACGTCCGACTGGATGGAGATAGAGAAACAGCGCGGTATCTCTGTGTCCACCTCCGTGATGGAGTTTGATTACCGCGATTACAAGGTGAACATCCTCGACACTCCCGGGCACCAGGACTTTGCGGAGGACACCTACCGTACACTGACAGCCGTTGACTCGGCCATCATCGTGGTTGACGGGGCCAAGGGCGTGGAGACCCAGACACGCAAGCTGATGGCCGTGTGCAGGATGAGGAAGACACCCGTCATCATCTTTATCAACAAGATGGACCGTGAGGGCCGCGACCCCTTTGACTTGTTGGATGAGCTTGAGCAGGAGCTTGAAATCAAAGTGAGGCCGCTGAGCTGGCCGATAAACCAGGGGGCAAGGTTCAAGGGTGTCTACAATATTTACGAGAACAAACTGGACCTCTTCACTCCCGACAAGCAGCGCGTGACAGAGAAAGTGGAGGTAGACGTGAACAGCCCGTCGCTGGACGAGCACGTAGGCTCTGCCGATGCGGCCAAACTGCGCGAGGACTTGGAACTGGTCAACGGCGTTTACCCGGAGTTCAACGTGGATGACTACCGGGACGCTGACGTGGCACCCGTGTTTTTTGGGTCTGCACTCAACAATTTCGGCGTGCAGGAACTGCTCAACTGCTTTGTGGAGATTGCACCCAGCCCGCGGCCAACCAAGGCAGAGGAGCGTGTGGTCAGTCCTGATGAGAGCAAGTTCACGGGATTTATCTTCAAGATAACGGCCAACATAGACCCCAACCACCGCTCGTGCATCGCCTTCTGCAAGGTGTGTAGCGGCAAGTTCGTGCGCAACCAGCCCTATCTGCACGTGCGGCTGGGCAAGACGTTGCGCTTCTCTTCGCCAACCCAGTTCATGGCACAGCGCAAGAGCACGATAGACGAGGCGTGGCCGGGTGACATCGTTGGCTTGCCCGACAACGGCATCTTTAAGATTGGTGACACACTGACTGAGGGCGAGCAGCTGCATTTCCGCGGTCTGCCGAGCTTCTCCCCCGAGATGTTCAAGTACATTGAGAATGCTGACCCCATGAAGTCAAAGCAGTTGCAAAAGGGCATTGACCAGCTGATGGACGAGGGCGTGGCCCAGCTGTTCGTCAACCAGTTTAACGGGCGCAAGATAATCGGCACGGTAGGGCAGCTGCAGTTTGAGGTAATCCAGTACCGTTTGGAAAACGAGTACAATGCCAAGTGCCGCTGGGAGCCGGTGCACCTCTACAAGGCGTGCTGGATTGAGGGCGATGACGAGGCCGAACTGGAGAGCTTCAAAAAGAGAAAATACCAATATATGGCGAAAGACAGGGACGGACGTGATGTCTTTTTGGCCGACAGCAGCTATGTGCTGTCAATGGCCCAGGAAGATTTCAAGCACATCAAGTTCCATTTCACCAGTGAGTTCTGACAATACAGAGAAAGACGATGACCGTAAAGGAAGATATTGAGAATGCAGTGAATGTGCTGCGCAAGGGTGGGGTGATTCTCTATCCTACTGACACGGTGTGGGGTATAGGCTGCGACGCCACCAACGCCGAGGCCGTGGCCCGTGTTTACAAAATCAAGCAGCGCGATGACTCCAAGGCGTTGATATGCCTAGTTGACAGCGAAGCGCGCCTGCAACGATACTTCCGCCAGGTGCCCAATGTGGCATGGGACTTGTTGGAGTGTGCTGTCAGGCCAATGACAGTGATTCTTGATGGTGCGGTGAACCTGGCGGACAACCTGATAGCCAGTGACGGCAGCGTTGGAATGCGCATCACCGGCGAGGCTTTTTCAAAAGAACTGTGCTACCGTTTCCAAAAGGCCATTGTGTCCACCTCGGCCAACATCTCGGGACAGCCGGCGGCGCAGAACTTCTGTGACATTGTTCCGGAACTGTTGGAGCAGGTTGACTATGTGTGCTGGAGCCGCCGGCAGGAGCACAAGCCCCACCAGCCCTCGAGCATCGTCAAGCTGGGCAGCGGCGGCGAGGTGAACATTATCAGAAAATAAAGTTTTATGGCCGAAACGCTCTCTTCTGAAGCAACAGGGCAGAAATCGCTGTTTGAACGAGTGCAGGATTGGCGCGAGGAACACGTCAGCCAGCGCACGTTCGTCCTGGCGCTCGCCTTCCTTGTCGGACTGTTCTCGGCAGTGGCCGCTTTCATTCTTCATGGACTGATCAACCAGATAGTGGCACTGCTCACAGGGTCTTTTGACAGTGGAACAGCCAACTGGCTCTATTTGGTTTATCCTGTTATCGGCATCTACCTGACCTCCCTCTTTGTCCGTTACATAGTCAAGGACAATATCAGTCACGGTATCACTCGGATACTCTATGCCATCAGTAGCAAGAAGAGCAGGTTGCGTGGGCACAACTGCTGGTCGTCGGTCATTGCCTCGGCCATCACCATCGGCTTCGGTGGCTCTGTGGGAGCCGAGGCGCCCATTGTGCTCACCGGGTCTGCCATCGGGTCTAACCTCGGACAGTTGTTCAAGCTGGACAACAAGACACTGATGCTCTTGGTGGGCTGTGGCGCAGCGGGCGCCATTGCCGGAATCTTCAAGGCTCCCATCGCCGGACTGGTGTTCACGCTCGAGGTGCTGATGATTGACCTTACTATGGCCTCGCTGCTGCCAATTCTGGTTTCGTGTGTCACGGCAACGTGCTTTACCTATATCTTCAGCGGAACAACGGCTTTGTTCACATTCACACTCGACAGCGCGTGGACAGTAGGGCGGGTGCCGGCTAACATCCTGCTGGGCGTGTGCTGCGGGTTGGTGAGCCTTTACTTTATCCGTACGATGACGTTCTGCGAGGACATCTTCGCCCGGTTCAAGGACCGCCCTTATGTGAAACTGGCCATAGGCGGGGCCACGCTGAGCTTGCTCATCTTCCTGTTCCCATCGCTGTATGGCGAGGGTTATGGTGTCATCAACCTCCTGCTCAACGGGAAGTCAGACAGTGACTGGGATGCCATCATGAACAACTCGCTCTTCGCCGGCAACGCACACATGCTCGTTCTCTACCTGTCACTGGTGCTGTTCACCAAGGTGGTGGCCACATCGGCCACCAATGGGGGTGGCGGCTGCGGAGGAACCTTTGCTCCAAGCCTGTTTATCGGGTGCTTTGCCGGTTTCCTGTTCGCCTACCTGTGGAACGAGTACGGAATGGGCGGCCACCTGCCCGAGAAGAACTTCGCGCTATTGGGAATGGCCGGCGTGATGTCGGGCGTGATGCACGCCCCATTGACCGGCATCTTTCTCATTGCCGAGATAACCGGGGGCTACGACCTGTTTCTTCCCTTGATGATTGTGAGCGTCTGCTCCTATCTGACCATTAACATCTTTGAACCGCACAGCATCTACGGCATGCGGCTGGCCAAGCAGGGCAAGCTCATCACGCATCATACCGACCATGCCATCCTTACTCTGATGAGCCTTGACAGTGTGATTGACCGCAATTTCTTGCCAGTGACCCCCGACATGTACCTGGGGGACATTGTCAATAAAATCAGCCGTAGCAAGACAGACATCCTCCCTGTGCTTGATGCCGCTGGAGGATTGCTGGGCGAGATTGACATCACCAAGATACGCCATGTGATGTTTCGCATAGAACTGTATCACCACTTCAGAGCCCGGCAGCTGATGACGGAACCTGCTGCCACACTCAATGACCACGCTCCGATGACTGATGTGATGAAAGTGTTTGACAGCACGCACGCTGACTGGCTGCCCGTGCTTGACAGCGAAAAGCACCTGAAAGGCTATATATCCCGGCAAAAAATGTATGGAATGTATCGTAAAATGGTGGCCGACATGAGTCAGGACTGACAGGGAATGGCTGTGGATGGCAACGACAGTAAAGAAGAAATAGAATAAGGGTGAAAACATGGAGAAGAGCGATTTGAAAATAGTTTTTATGGGAACTCCCGAGTTTGCAGTGGAGGCACTCAAGGCCTTGGTCGAGCATGACTATCGGGTGGTAGCCGTGGTTACGCAACCCGACAAGCCCGTTGGGCGCCATGGCAGTGTGCTGCAGCCGTCCGCCGTCAAGCAGTACGCCCTTGGCCAGGGTATTCCTGTGCTGCAGCCAGTGAAGATGAAAGACCCTGCTTTTGTCGAGAAACTGCGCTCCTTTGGGGGCAACCTCCAGGTTGTCGTCGCTTTCAGAATGTTGCCCGAGGTTGTGTGGGCCATGCCTAAGTTTGGCACATTCAATGTCCATGCGGCCCTGCTCCCCCAATACCGCGGTGCAGCCCCCATCAACTGGGCTGTCATCAACGGTGAAAAACGGACAGGGGTCACCACTTTCTTCTTAGACCATGACATTGACACCGGACGGATTATCATGCAGCTGCCTTATGACATTGCTGACGATGCTGATGCAGAGGCTGTTTATGACGGGCTGATGCACCTTGGTTCGGACATCTGTCTGAAAACCCTGGAACGTATCCTTGACAGTGACGGCCATCCCGCCACCGTCACACAGGAGGAATGGGCAGACGGAAACGGCCCTCTCCGTGCGGCACCCAAGCTGTTCAAAGAGACTTGCCAGATAGACTGGGACCAGCCCCAGAAGAAAATCTATGATTTTGTCAGAGGGCTGAGCCCGCATCCTGGTGCATGGACAACACTGGTGTCGCCCGAAGGCAAGGAGACGGTGCTGAAGGTCTATCAGACAGCAAAGACCGTTCAAGGAACCGAAGGCCGAAAGCCTGGCACCCTTGTCGTGGAGGCCAAGAAACTGCTCGTCTGCACTGCTGACGGAATGCTTGAGCTTAAAGCCGTACAACTGGCTGGAAAGAAGAGGATGGCTGCGGGCGATTTTGTCAATGGCATGAAAAATTTAGACCAGATGTTTCTAAAATTTGTTTGAGAATATAATAAAAGGGTGACTGCTGCGTTTTTCTAATTGAACGAAACAAGCAACATGAGCCTATGAAACATTTTACTCAAGAGAACTGCCTCCCCAGGATGAAAACAGTCCAGCTTATCCGGCAGATAGCCTACACCTATCGTGTAATCAAGATGGCTGATGGTACAACAGTGCCTTTCTGCCTGAACTGAACACTTATTTAGTTATGACAATGGTATCGCCCTCACTGCTGGCCGCAGACTTCCTGCATCTGGACAGCGAGATAGAGATGATAAACAGAAGCAGTGCAGATTGGCTTCACTTGGACGTGATGGATGGCGTCTTTGTTCCCAATATCTCATTTGGCTTCCCCGTGCTTGAGGCGGTTGCCCGAAAATGTGTCAAGCCGCTTGACGTACACTTCATGATAGTTCATCCCGAGCAGTACATTCAGCGTACAGCCCGGCTTGGAGCAATGATGATGAATGTCCATTACGAGGCATGTGTCCATTTGCACCGCACATTGCAGGAAATCCACCTGGCAGGGATGAAGGCTGGCGTGACGCTAAATCCAGCTACGCCTGTCGAGGTGCTTGAGGATGTGCTTGGCGCTGTGGACATGGTGCTGCTGATGAGCGTCAACCCTGGTTTTGGCGGGCAGAAATTCATTGAGCGAACGCTCTGCAAGGTGGCGCGTCTTCGCGAGATGATAGCCCGCCAGCGGCTGAACACCCTGATAGAGGTTGACGGCGGTGTGCAGGGAGAAACTGCACCGCGGTTGGTCAAGGCGGGGGTTGATGTGCTGGTGAGCGGTAGCTACGTGTTCAAAAGTTCTGCCCCTGAACAGACCATCGCTCAGCTGAAGAGGCTGCGCGCTTAGTCAGTATTCCACCATGCTCAGCTGCACGTGATTGTCCTTGGCCATTTTCCTCATGTTGAGAATGGCATAGCGCATTCGTCCCAGTGACGTGTTGATGCTCACACCTGTGAGCTGTGCAATTTCCTTGAACGACAGGTTTTGATAGAAGCGCATGTAGACCACCTCGCGCTGAGGCGCTGGCAACTTGTTCATCATGCGCCTCACGTCATCCGCGACTTGCTCGTTGACATATTCGTTCTCACGGTTCAAGCCGTCAATGGCCGCCCCCACCCTGAGGCATGACAGGTCATTCTCCTCGGAAACGTCAATGGTGCGGTTGCTCTTCTGCTGACGGTACCAGTCCATGATAATGTTGTGGGCAATGCGGGTAATCCACCATGCGAACTTTCCTGTCACCACATATTTACCCTCCTGCAGCTTTGTGATAATTTTCACAAAGGTGTCCTGGAAGATGTCATTGGCAATATCCTCATTTCGCACAACAAATGAGATGTAGTTGAAAAGTCTGGACTGGTATCTCTCCAGTAACTCGTCAAAAGCAGCATTATCGCCTTCAATATAACATAGGGCCAACTCTTCGTCGGTCATATTTCCCAAGTTATTCATACTTTATTGTTTTCAAATGATAAAGTAAATGTCGGTCTATAGGCGAATTGTTTTGTGATGTGATGTTGCTTGGTCAAGTTTATCTGTTGCAAAAGTACGGAAAAATAATCTGTCAGCCAAATATTTGGCATGAATTTTATGCCTGGTATGCAAGCTGAGACTGACCAATTTGCAGCAAATAGTTGTAAAATTAAAAAACTTTATGTATCTTTGCCAAAAATAATCTGCGCCCGACAAATGTGAAAAACAAGTTCTCATTGCGCTCGCTTGCATTATCTTCACAATATTTTTTACCTCTATAAAAATAATCTTATGCTTAGACTATTTGTGCCGGGAAGGCTCTGCATTTTTGGGGAACACACGGACTGGGCCGGGCACTATCGAACAATGAATGCCGACATATTGCCTGGAATGGCGATAGTGACTGGTATAGAGCAGGGTATTTATGCCGAGGTGGAGAAGTCGAAGGCTTTTGAACTGGTGAGCGAGGCTCCCGAAATAGCCGATATATGGCGAGATTTCTCGTGCTGTATGAACGAGCGTGAGCTGAAAGGTGTTGCCAAGTCCGGCTCTTTCTTCTGTTACAGTGCCGGCGTTGCCTCGTATATGCTTGAATGGTACAAGGTGGGTGGCGTGCGCATCAAAATCACCAAGATGACTCTTCCGCTCAAGTCTGGCCTGTCAAGCAGTGCCGCTATCTGTGTGCTTGTCGCCAGGGCTTTCAATCTGCTTTACCACTTGAACCTCAATACATTGGGCGAGATGAACATCGCCTATCTGGGCGAGCTGCGCACCTCGTCCCGCTGCGGGCGCTTGGATCAAGCCTGCGCTTTTGGCGTGAAGCCGACGCAGATGGTTTTTGACGGTGACGAAATAGAGGTGAAACCGCTCAACGTGAAGAAAACCTTGCACCTTGTCTTTGCCGACTTGTGCGCCTCGAAGGACACCATCCGTATATTGGCCGATCTGAACAAGGCTTATCCTTTTGCGCGCAATGAAGCCGAGTGCTTGGAGCATGATGCCTTTGGCGCAAAAAACCAGGCGTTTGTGCAGCGCGCGGTGCGCTATATGGCTGAGGGGGAGCTGGAGAAGCTGGGTCGGCTGATGACAGAGGTTGAGGAACTGTTCAACCGGCAAGTGGCTCCGATGTCACCAGCCTTGGAGGCTCCAAAGCTCAACAGGGTGCTCAATGACCCGCAGATATCCCAGTGGGTTTATGGTGGCAAAGGTGTAGGTTCGCATGGAGATGGTGCAGTGCAGTTTCTTGCCCGTGACAAGGAAAGCCAGCTGGCACTTAAAAACTATCTTAACAAGCAGGGTTTGCGCGCCTTTACGCTGACAGTCAAACCTGTGCACACCATCCGCAAGGCCATTGTTCCAGTTGCCGGTTTTGGCACCCGGCTCTATCCGGCTACACGCTTGCTGAAGAAAGACTTTTTTCCCATGCTGTGTGCCGATGGGGTGGTGCGTCCTGTTATTCTTATCCTGTTGGAAGAACTGGTGAAAAGCGGAATAGAGGAAGTCTGCCTTGTCCTGGGTTCTGAGGAAGAGCGCAGACAGTATGAGGAATTCTTTGAACAGCCATTGCCTGATGAGCATTTGCTGAAGCTGAAGCCGCAGTTCCAGGACTACGAGAACCGCATTCTGGAGATAGGAAAGCACCTTCACTATGTTTACCAGTACGCCAAGCGTGGCTTTGGACATGCTGTTTACCAGGCCGCGGACTTTGCTGGAAACGAGCCTGTACTCCTGCTCTTGGGCGACACCATTTACCGTTCCAACACCAAAAAGCCCTGTGCGCTCCAACTCATTGAGCAGTATGAACGTTACAGCCAGCTGATGGTGAGCGTCCATCCTGTACCTTTGGACCAGGTGAGCCATTACGGCATATTGACAGGAACGTGGGAAAACAAGGAGCATACGGTGCTCAATGTCACCAAGATGTGTGAAAAGCCAAAGGCGAGCTATGCCGTTGATTATCTCGGTGTCAGTGGTGCCGAAGGGCAAAAAGAGTATTACGGCGTCTTCGGGCAGTATGTGCTTACACCTGAGGTGTTTCAGCAGTTGGCCATTGACATCCGTGAGGCTGACGAAAAAGGAGACCAAATGGCTGAGATAGAGTTGACCAAAGCACTGGATACCGTTCGCCAGCAGACTGGCATGGTCGGCGTTTGTGTGGACGGAAATATGTATGACATGGGTAATCCGACAGCCTTGCGACAGGCGATGCTGGAGTTTTCAAAGTAGCATTCCTCGCAATGGGAGTGGGCAACGGCGCAAAGTTGCTTGGCAGAGTTGGTGCTGCCACCGTCTTGACCGGTCTCCTGCTATTTGATTTTGTCGAATCCCTCGCCAAACACGCCCTGGCAGAACGACTGTGATACCAGTGCCCCGGGGTCAATGCGCTTGATGAGGTTGAACACTTCTTGTGATTCATACTTTCTGACCAGCACAATCAGAATGTCCACCTCACCTTTGGAATACCACCCCTTGCCCTTGACAAGCGTCACTCCGCGGTTGACCTCAGAATTGATGGTGTCGGCTATCTTGTCATATTTCTTGCTGATGATGAGAAACTGTACGGTCTGTCGTGACCCGTTGATTACGTAATCGCACACGAAGCTGGCCATCAGTGTGAAGGCAACACCATAGACTATCGTCTCCATGCTGTGGAAGAGCAGGTATGAGGAGCAGATGATGGTGATGTCAATGAACTGCATGGCCCGCCCGAAACTCATGCGGAAGTGTTTGTTCAGCAGGGCGATGATAATGTCTGTTCCGCCGGTAGACCCGTTGTGGCTGAACACCAGGCCAAGCCCGCCGCCGCACATGGCACCACCAATCAGCACATGCATAAACTTGTCTTCTCCTGGCGTAATCATGGAGTGGGCGGCAAAGAATGGTTGGAACAACCCTACCAATACCGACATAATGGTCACTCCGATGATGGTGCGCACGGTGAACTGTTTGCTGAGCGCTCCAAATGCAACGGCCAATAAAAGAAAGTTGATGAGCCAGATTGAAATGGCGGGGGGGAAATCGAAAGCGTAATAAAACAGTGCTGACAGGCCCGCGACCCCCCCCATCACCACTTTTTCAGGAAGAATGAATGACGTATAGCCAATGGAATAAATCAGAATGCCGAATGTGATGAAGAAGAGGCTCTTGAATTCCTGCCTGATGAGAACCTTCTGTTTTTCGCTGATGGTGAAGTTTTGCATATACCTGTTCTTGTTTGTCGTCTGCCTGGATGCTGCGCGAACGGAAGGCGGTGAGCACAGTCCCTTGGATGTCGGGCGCAGTCTGTCTTATGCAAAGGTAGTGATAATTTTTAAATAAGCGCATCTGACCTTAAAAAATACACATTTGTTTTGCCCTCCCGGGCATTTCCGTTTATGAGCCCACTATTGAAGGTTGTGGGGTGTTGCAGCACGGACTTCGTGTGGTGGGCTAAAAGGCAAGAAAGGCGTAATGGCAAAAAATGGCTGGGAAACCAGTCACTTTCTTCATTTTATTTTGTACTTTTGCACTTATAAAATCAAATTCAAGCTAAAATTGATCGAGAAACATATTGTTCTTGAGGACATTGACCCTGTGACTCTTTACGGCACGGGAAACGGCAATCTGCAAATAATTAGGGCACTGTTCGCCAAGCTCCGCATTGTGGCGAGAGACAATGTCATCCGAATTCTCGGCGACGAGGAACAGATGGCTGCCTTTGAGGAAAGCGTGGAGAAGATGAGGCGCCACGTGGTGAAATTTAACACGCTGAAAGAAGAGGATATATTAAACATTGTCAACGGGCATCACACCAATGACGAATACCCGGAGGGCGTTGTGGTGTACACGCTTAATGGAAAGCCTGTCAAGGCAAGAGGGGAGAACCAGCAGAAACTTATCAACGCCTATGCCAAACACGACATGGTGTTTGCGGTCGGGCCTGCGGGTACGGGGAAGACCTATCTTAGCATAGCATTGGCAGTGAAAGCACTGAAAGAAAAGGCCGTCAGACGGATAATACTCAGTAGGCCAGCCGTAGAGGCCGGAGAAAAACTGGGGTTCCTGCCAGGCGATATGAAAGAAAAGATAGACCCTTACCTGCAACCTCTTTATGATGCACTTGAGGATATGATTCCTGCCGCCAAGTTGCAAGACATGATAGAGAAGAACATCATTCAGATAGCTCCCCTGGCATTTATGAGGGGAAGGACGCTGAGTGACGCAGTGGTGATTCTTGACGAGGCGCAAAATACCACTCCTGCGCAAATAAGGATGTTTCTCACCAGAATGGGATGGAACACAAAGATGATTATCACAGGCGACATGACGCAGATAGACCTGCCCAGGGAGCAGCAAAGCGGACTGAAAGAGGCCCTGGGCATACTGGGCGGTGTCAAGGGCATAGGCGTTGTCTGTCTCACGCAGAATGACATCGTGAGGCATAAACTGGTGACAAGGATTGTCAACGCCTATGACCAATACGACAAAGAAAAGACGATCAAACGAAATAACGATGAAAGCTTTAACAACGACTGATTTCCATTTCAAGGGACAGAAAAGCGTTTACCACGGAAAGGTGCGCGACGTGTACAATATCAACGATGACATCATGGTTATGGTGGCCACCGACAGAATCTCGGCTTTTGATGTTGTCCTGCCTAAGGGCATACCTTTCAAGGGCCAGGTGCTCAACCAGATTGCCGCCAAGTTCCTTGACGCTACAAGTGACATCTGTCCCAACTGGAAGCTGTCCACGCCTGATCCAATGGTGACTGTCGGCCTGAAGTGCGAGGGTTTCCGTGTCGAAATGATAATCCGGTCAATCCTTACCGGGTCAGCCTGGCGCGAATACAAGAAGGGATGTAGGGAAATATGCGGTGTAAGACTGCCCGAAGGTATGCGCGAGAACGAACGGTTCGCTGAACCCATTATCACGCCCACAACTAAGGCGGATGAAGGGCATGACATGAACATCTCGAAAGAGGAAATAATCGCCCAAGGTATCGTTAGTGCCGAGGACTATGCTGTAATGGAGGACTATACAAAAAGGCTTTTCAGGCGCGGCCAGGAAATCGCAGCCAAACGTGGACTTATTCTTGTGGACACCAAGTACGAGTTTGGCAAGCGTGAAGGCAAAGTCTACCTCATTGACGAAATCCACACGCCCGACTCCAGCCGCTACTTCTATGCTGAGGGCTACGAGGAGAAGCTGGCAAAGGGAGAGCCTCAGCGGCAGCTGTCCAAAGAGTTTGTGCGCCAGTGGCTCATTGAGCACAACTTTATGAATGAGCCTGGCCAGACCATGCCAGATATCACCGACGAATACGCGGAAAGCGTAAGCGAACGCTACATCGAGCTCTACGAGCGCATTACGGGCGAGAAATTCAACAAGCAGACCGAAGAGGGTGATATCGCCTCACGCATTGAAAAGAATGTCAGCGCCGAGTTGGAAAAGCTATGTATCGACAGGAGGAAATAAAACCATACGACACTTCAAGGGAGAAGGGCAAGCAGGTGGAGGACATGTTCAACGCCATTGCCTCTTCCTACGACAAACTCAACCACCGTCTGTCATGGAACGTTGACAGGGGGTGGAGAAACAGGGCTGTCAAACAGATAGCCCCATTTCACCCCAGGAAAATCCTTGATATAGCGACAGGTACAGGAGACTTTGCCATGCTTGCCGCAAAAAGGCTAAAGCCACAGTCGGTCACAGGCGTAGACATCAGCGAGGGAATGATGGAAGTCGGCAAAAGGAAAGTGGAACAGGCCCGACTGGGGCATATCATATCCTTTGCAAAAGAAGACTGTATGTCACTTACCTTTGAAGACAACTCCTTTGACGCTGTCACCGCGGCTTTTGCCATCAGAAACTTCGCCGACCTGGACCTGGGGCTGCGGGAAATCTGCCGGGTGTTGCGCCCCGGGGGGCAAGCCAGCATCATCGAGCTGACCACTCCGGTGCACTTTCCCATGCGACAGCTTTTCAACGCTTACTCTCACACTGTGCTTCCTTTCTATGGCCGCATGATTTCCAAGGACAATAGAGCTTACCAATACCTTACCGACACAATAGCGGCGTTTCCGCAAGGCGAGGAGATGATGGCTGTATTCAAGAAGGCGGGCTTTAGCAGCGCCCGTTTCAAGCGGCTGACATTTGGCATCTGCACGATGTATCTCGCCATAAAATAACAAGACCAGCATCCACCACTCACACACTTTCAAAGCTATGGACAAATATGGTTTAATAGGCTACCCCTTAGGGCATTCGTTCTCAGTCAACTACTTCAATCAGAAATTCTCGGACGAGCACATTGACGCCGTCTACGAGAACTTCGAGATTCCCACCATTGACCTGCTACCAGAGATTATCGCCTCAAACCCCAACATCAGGGGGCTGAACGTTACCATCCCTTACAAGGAAAAGGTCATCTCGTTCCTAGACAGCATCTCGCCCGAGGCAAGGGCTATAGGGGCGGTCAATGTGATCCAGGTTGTCCATGGCAAGGACGGAGTACAGCTCAAAGGTTACAATTCCGATGTCATCGGATTTACCAAAAGCATAGAGCCAATGCTTGAAAAGCACCATAGGAAAGCACTCATTTTGGGGACAGGCGGGGCCTCGAAAGCGGTTAACTACGGACTCAAGGCTCTCGGCCTCGAAACGCTCTTTGTCAGTCGCTACCAGCGGCCGGGTACCATACAGTACAAGGATGTGACACCTGACGTGGTGAGAGAATACAATGTCATTGTCAACTGCACGCCATGTGGCATGTACCCGCATGTGGACGAGTGCCCCAGTCTGCCTTATGAAGCCATGGACTGTCACAACATTCTATACGACCTCATCTACAATCCCGACGAGACGCTGTTTATGAAAAAGGGGGCGGAGCATGACGCAGACACCAAAAACGGGCTGGAGATGCTGCTGCTACAGGCTTTTGCCAGCTGGGAGTTTTGGAATAACAGAAGATAAAAATCATTTCTGATGAACAACAACCGTTATATGATGCGCGGCGTAAGTGCCGCCAAGGAGGATGTGCACAATGCCATCAAGAATATTGACAAGGGTATTTTTCCACAGGCTTTCTGCAAAATCATACCAGACATTTTAGGCGGTGACCCGGAATTTTGCAACATCATGCATGCAGACGGAGCCGGGACCAAGTCTTCGCTGGCCTATATGTACTGGAAGGAGACCGGCGACCTTAGCGTATGGAAAGGCATAGCGCAGGATGCATTGATTATGAACACTGACGACTTGCTGTGCGTGGGTGCTGTAGATAATATTCTGGTGTCAAGTACCATTGGGCGCAACAAGATGCTGGTTCCTGGAGAAGTTATTTCAGCCATCATCAACGGAACAGACGAGTTGCTGGCCAGGATGCGGGAACTTGGCGTGGGTATTTATGCCACAGGCGGTGAGACCGCAGATGTCGGAGACCTCGTGCGCACAATTATCGTTGACTCCACTGTGACCTGCCGCATGAAGCGCAGCGATGTCATTGACAACCGAAACATCCGTCCTGGAGACGTGATAGTGGGGCTGGCCTCGTTTGGGCGAGCCACATACGAAGACCGTTACAATGGCGGAATGGGAAGCAACGGACTGACAAGCGCCCGTCACGATGTGTTTGCCAAATATCTGGCCGGCAAGTACCCGGAAAGCTATGACCATGCGGTGCCAGAAGACCTTGTTTACAGCGGCAGCTACCATCTGGACGAGGCAGTCGGTGGCGTGGAGGTAAACGCCGGACAGCTGGTGCTCTCGCCCACCCGCACCTATGCTCCCATTGTCAAAAAGGTTTTGGATGGATACCGCAAGGAGATCCACGGTATGGTCCATTGCACGGGAGGCTCCCAGACCAAGGTGCTCCACTTCGTTAATGACAACTGTCGCGTGGTCAAGGACAACATGTTTGCCGTTCCGCCACTGTTCAGAATCATTCAGGAGCAGAGCCACACCGACTGGAGTGAGATGTACAAGGTGTTCAACATGGGACACAGGATGGAGATATATGTGGCTCCAGAGACGGCCGAGAAAGTGATTGCTATCAGCAGGCAGTTCAATGTTGAGGCACAGATTGTCGGACACGTTGAGGAGGGCAGGAAGAGTCTCACCATTGAGTCTGAGTTCGGAAAGTTTGACTATTAGAATTACTCATGGCTGACAATAATACGATATTAGAGAAACTTGAAGGGTTAGAAAACAGGTACGAGGAGGTCTCCACACTGATAACTGACCCCGCAGTAATTGCTGACCAGGAACGCTACGTAAAACTTACTCGCGAATACAAGGAGCTTGGTGGCATCATGGCGGCTAAGAAACGGTATGTCAGATGCTTAGACGCAATAGCCGAAGCAAAGGACATCCTGGCTAACGAGAGTGACGCAGAGATGAGAGAGATGGCTCGCGATGAACTGGCCGTCAACGAGGAAGCCCGGCCTGGCATTGAAGAGGAAATCAAACTTTCCCTTGTGCCCAAAGATCCGGAGGATGCCAAAAATGTGCAGATGGAGATCAGGGCCGGGACAGGAGGTGATGAGGCTGCGCTGTTTGCCGGAGACCTGTTTCAGATGTACAAGAAATTCTGTGACAGCAAGGGCTGGAACATCTCTGTGACCAGCGTGAGCGAGGGTGCTGTCGGTGGCTACAAGGAGATAGACTTTGCTGTAAGCGGTGACGGGGTGTACGGCGTGTTGAAATACGAGTCGGGAGTCCACCGGGTGCAGCGAGTGCCTGCCACTGAAACCCAGGGCCGGATGCACACCAGTGCAGCGACAGTGGCCGTGCTGCCCGAAGCCGACAGGTTTGAGGTAAACATCAATGAGGGCGACATCAAATGGGACACGTTCAGAAGTTCAGGCGCAGGAGGGCAGAATGTGAACAAAGTAGAGTCGGGTGTCCGACTGCGCTATCCCTGGAAGAACCCGAACACAGGAGAGACAGAGGAAATCCTCATCGAATGTACAGAAACCCGTGACCAGCCGAAAAACAAGGAGCGCGCCCTCTCGCGCCTGCGTACATTTATTTATGACAGGGAACACCAGAAATACATAGATGACATAGCCAGCAGGAGAAAGACGCTTGTTTCAACGGGCGACCGCAGCGCAAAGATTCGCACATACAACTTTCCGCAAGGCCGCGTGACCGACCACCGTATCGGTTACACCACGCACGACCTCCAAGGCTTTCTTGGCGGCGACATCCAAGCAATGATTGACGCGCTGACCGTGGCGGAGAATGCCGAGCGTATGAAAGAAAGTGAACTATAACTATGGGACTGCTCTACACCAGACGGAACGATGATCAAGAGTGCAAGGACAAAACTGTCCAGGCCGAGGAGTTCGTAAACCTCATGGTCTCAATGAAAAGAGTGCCGGAGCAACTGAAAGAACAACCAAAGACAGAATCAAGATAAGACATGGACAAGCGACAACTGACCGAACAGATTTTCACCAAAAAATCATTTCTTTGCGTAGGGTTAGACACAGACCTTAAGAAGATACCACAGCACTTGCTTAAAGAGGACGACCCCATCTTTGCCTTTAACAAGGCCATCATTGACGCGACGGCCCCTTGTTGTGTGGCCTACAAGCCCAATCTGGCTTTCTACGAGGCTTTCGGCGTAAAGGGCATGGCTGCCTTTGAGCGCACCGTCCGCTATTTGCAAGACAATTATCCGCAACACTTCATTATTGCAGATGCCAAGCGCGGCGACATTGGCAACACCTCTGCGATGTATGCCAGGACATTCTTCGAGGAATATGGCATTGACGCGCTGACGGTGGCTCCCTATATGGGCGAGGACAGTGTGACCCCGTTTCTGGGTTACAAGGACAAGTGGGTTGTCCTGCTGGCTCTGACCAGTAACAAGGGCAGCCATGATTTCCAGCTCACTGAAGACCGCCAGGGCAATCGGCTGTTTGAGAAAGTGCTCCGCATCAGCCAGCAGTGGGGAAGCGAGGAAAATATGATGTATGTTGTCGGTGCCACGCAAGGCGAAATGTTCAAGGCTGTCCGCAGGGTGGTCCCCCGCCATTTTCTCCTTGTACCCGGTGTGGGCGCGCAAGGCGGAAGCCTGCAGGAAGTCTGCCGCTATGGCATCACTCCCGACTGCGGCCTGTTGGTCAACAGCTCGCGCGGTGTCATCTATGCGTCCGGCGGCAGCGACTTCGCAGCTGCGGCGGCGCGCAAGGCAATGGACCTCCAGCAGGAAATGGCTGTCGAATTGGATAAACTGCGATGAATGACTCGAAGATTATCAACGACCCCGTATTTGGCTTTATCAAGATACCCCGAGGCCTGCTTCTCGACATCGTTTGCCACCCCTTGATGCAACGGCTGTCGCGCATCAACCAGCTAGGTCTCGCCTCGGTGGTCTATCCCGGCGCGCGTCACACTCGCTTCCAGCATTCGTTAGGGGCTTTTCACCTGGCAAGCGAGGCCATCATCACCTTGCAGCAGAAAGGGAACTTCATCTTTGACAGCGAGGCAGAGGCTGTCGAGGCTGCCATCCTGATGCACGACATCGGCCACGGCCCGTTTAGCCATGTGCTCGAGAACACGCTCATCAGTGGCATCTCGCATGAGAAGATCTCACTGATGATGATGGAGCACATCAGCCGCGACTTGGGTGACACGCTGGCATTGGCCATCAAGATATTCAAAGGCGAATATCCCAAGCAATTCCTGCACCAGCTCATCAGCAGCCAGCTGGACATGGACAGGCTGGACTACCTGCGCCGTGACTCCTTTTATACGGGTGTCAGCGAAGGGAATATCGGCAGTGCGCGCATCATCAAGATGCTCGATGTCGCTGGCGACAGCTTGGTGGTGGAGTCGAAAGGCATTTATTCCATAGAGAACTACCTCACTTCCCGCAGGCTGATGTACTGGCAGGTGTACCTTCACAAAACCGCCGTGGCTTGTGAGAAGGTGCTGGTAAGCACGCTCAGGCGCGCCAAGGCACTTGCTTGTGATGGCGAGAAGGTATTTGCCTCGCCCGCGCTCAGCTATTTCCTGTGCAACAATGTTGACGCTGAATGGTTCGAGAGCCACCCTGAAGCCTTGCAATACTACCAGGAACTTGACGACAATGACATCTGGACTTCACTGAAAGCGTGGGTTCACCATCCCGACAAGATACTGTCGACTCTTTCAAGTGACATGGTTAACAGAAACATCTTCAGAGTTGAGGTCAGCGAGCAGCCTGCCGGTGAAGACCGCGTAGAGCAGTTGCGTGCTTCCATTGCGAGACAGATGGGAGTCAGTGAGGCCGACGCGGCCTATCTCATCTGCCAGAATGTCATTGAAAAGGATATGTATGACATCGGGGAGGGAAGCATCGGCATCCTGTACAAAGACAATAGCGTCAAAGATATATCCGAGGCGTCAGAGCTGCTCAACGTTCAGCTGTTATCAAAAAAAATCAGAAAATATTACCTCTGTTACCAACGGTTATAATAAAAAGCATTATATTTGCAGAATAAAAGTGCCTGACACCCTTGTGCCAGAGCCTGCAATTCAAATGTAAGAACAGAATAATGGAGTTTACAGCCAAGCAAATAGCCGACTTTATCGGCGGTAAAGTGGAAGGCGACGAGAATGCCAAGGTAAACACTTTTGCCAAAATTGAGGAGGGAAAACCTGGGGCCATCTCATTTCTGTCCAATCCAAAATACACACATTTTATCTACAGCACAGCCGCCAGCATTGTCCTTGTCAATGACGAGGTTGTGCTTGAACACCCCGTCTCTGCAACCCTTATTCGCGTGAAAAACGCCTATGAATGTGTGGCGCGCCTGTTGCAGCTTTATGAGGCAAGCAAGCCGAAGAAGAAAGGGATTGACCCTCTTGCTTCCATTGCGCCAACGGCAAAGGTCGGAGAGGGCGTTTACATTGGCCCTTTTGCTGTCATTGGTGAAAACGCAAGGGTTGGCAAGGGGAGCCAGATTTATCCTCACACGGTCGTCGGTGATGGTGTCGAGGTTGGCGAGGAATGCCTGTTTTATCCGCAGGTCACTATCTATCAGGGTTGCAAGATTGGCAACCATGTAACCATCCATTCGGGAACTGTTATCGGTGCCGACGGCTTCGGCTTCGCCCCCAGTGCCGAAGGCTATGACAAGATTCCGCAGATAGGCATTGTCACCATTGAGGACAATGTCGAAATAGGCGCCAATACTTGTGTCGACCGTTCAACGATGGGCAGCACTGTGATTCACAAGGGGGTCAAGCTCGACAACCTTGTCCAGGTGGCCCATAATGTCGAAATAGGGGAAAACACCGTGATGTCGGCCCAGGTGGGCATAGCGGGCAGCACAAAGATAGGCTCTTGGTGTATGTTTGGCGGCCAGGTGGGCCTGGCCGGCCACATCCATGTTGGCGACAAGACGTTTCTTGGCGCGCAGTCGGGCGTGCCGGGAAACATCAAGGGTGGGCAGACGCTGATAGGCACGCCCCCAATGGAGCCCAAGGCCTACTTCAGGTCGCAGGCCATCTTCAGAAGGCTCCCCGAGATGTACAAGCAGCTGGACGAGCTACAGAAACAGCTGGATGAATTAAAAAAGCAATGACAGCATTATGATAAAACAAACCACTTTGAAAGGCAGTTTCTCGCTTTGCGGCAAAGGGTTGCACACTGGCATCAGTCTCACTGTGACCTTTAATCCCGCCCCCGAGAACACAGGCTACAAGATCCAGCGGATTGACGTAGAGGGTATGCCTGTGATTGAGGCTATCGCAGAAAATGTCATTGACACGCAGCGCGGCACCGTCCTGGGCAGGGGCGATTTGCGCGTGTCCACTGTTGAGCATGGTCTGGCAGCCCTTTACGCCCTTGGCATAGACAACTGCCTGATTCAGGTCAACGGCCCGGAATTCCCCATCTTGGACGGCAGTGCCATCCAGTATGTAGAGAAAATCAATGAAGTGGGCATCGAAGAGCAGAACGCCCCTAAGGACTGGTACGTCATCCGCAAGAAGATCGAGGTGAAAGACGAGGCCTCTGGCTCTTGCATCACCATTCTCCCGGATGATGAGTTCAGCCTCACCACCATGTGCTCTTTCAATTCCAAGTTTATCAACAGCCAGTTTGCCACTCTTGACAAGATGGAAATGTTTGCCACCGAGATAGCGGCAGCCCGCACGTTCGTCTTCGTCCGCGACATCGAGCCCCTGCTTGCAGCCAACCTGATTAAGGGCGGCGACTTGGACAACGCCATTGTTATCTACGAGAAGCAGATTTCCCAGCAACAGCTCGACCAGCTTGCTGACATGCTGAAGGTCGAGCACCGCGATGCGACGGAGCTGGGCTATATCCAGCACAAGCCGCTGGTATGGGAGAACGAGTGCACGCGCCACAAGCTGCTGGACATCATTGGCGACATGGCCTTGATCGGAAAGCCCATCAAGGGCCGCATCATCGCAACGCGCCCAGGTCATACCATCAACAACAAATTCGCCCGCCTGATGCGCCGTGAGATTCGCAAGCACGAGATCCAGGCCCCCATCTACAGCCCCAACGATGAGCCTGTGATGGATGTCAACCGCATCCGCGAGTTGCTTCCCCACCGCTATCCCATGCAGCTGGTCGACAAGGTTATCTCTTTGGGGGCTTCCAGCATTGTCGGCGTAAAGAATGTTACCGGCAACGAACCGTTCTTCCAGGGCCATTTCCCCCAGGAACCGGTGATGCCCGGTGTCCTTCAGATTGAGGCAATGGCGCAGTGTGGCGGACTGCTAGTCCTGAACACGGTCGAGGAGCCCGAGCGCTGGTCCACCTATTTCATGCGCATTGACAATGTCAAGTTCCGCAAGAAGGTGGTTCCCGGTGACACCCTGCTCTTCAAGGTCGACCTGCTCGCGCCTGTCCGTCATGGTGTGTCCTCGATGAAAGGCTATGTGTTTGTGGGCGACAATGTTGTGTCAGAGGCTACCTTCACCGCGCAAATTGTAAAAAACAAATAAGTAACAAGCGAATATGAACCAAATCAGTCCAATGGCCATTGTTGACCCGTCGGCTAAACTGGGTGACAACAATATCATCGGCCCCTTTTGTGTCATTGACAAGAACACCGTCATCGGTGACAACAATACTTTCTATAATGGGGTGACAGTGCACACGGGTGCACGCATCGGCAGCAACAACGAGTTCTTTCCCGGCGCAAGTGTCAGCACAAAGCCCCAGGACTTGAAATTCAAAGGCGAGGAGACCACCTGCGAAATCGGAGACAACAACAGTGTCCGGGAGAACGTGACCATCAGCCGCGGCACGGCCAGCAAGGGCAGGACAGTGGTTGGCAGCAACAACCTGCTGATGGAGAACATGCACATAGCCCACGACTGCGTCATTGGCAGCGGCCTGATAATCGGAAACTCGACCAAGCTTGCCGGAGAGGTGACCATCGATGACCATGCGATAATCAGTGCCACCGTCCTCTGCCATCAGTTCTGCCACATTGGCGGCTATGTGATGATTCAGGGCGGATGCCGGTTCAGCCAGGACATCCCTCCCTACATCATTGCGGGCAAGGAACCCACGCGCTACTGCGGTATCAACATCATCGGGCTGCGCCGCCGCGGTTTCAGCAACGAGACCATAGAGATGATTCACGACACCTACCGCACAATATATGCCAATGGCATCATCAAGGACGGCCTCCAGGAGGCACGTGCAAAATACCCAGGCGCCAAGGAGGTCGACTACATCTGCTCATTCATCGAAAACTCCAAGCGCGGCATCATCCGATAACACCGGTCTGGAAATAGACTTATGAGACACCTTGTGGTTATCACAGGCCCAACGGCAGTGGGCAAGTCTCACCTTTGCGAGCGACTTGCCCTCCATTATCATCTGCCTGTCATCAATGCAGACTCCCGGCAGATTTTCCAAGGGATGCGCATCGGGACAGCAGCGCCCGATGAGGCTGCGCTGTCTGCCATCAAGCACTATTTTGTCGGAACCCTGCGGCCGGGCGATTACTACAGCGCGGCAATGTTCGAACATGATGTGCTTGCACTGCTCGCAAAACAAAACGCGCCCCTCTCGTTGCTCAGCGGCGGCAGCATGATGTATATAGATGCTATATGCAACGGAATCGACGAGATTCCAACCATCCGTGACGACATCCGTGAACAGCTGAAAGAGCGCCTGGCCAAGGAGGGGTTGCCCGCCCTGCTTGGCGAACTGGAGCGGTTAGACCCTGAGTACTATGCTTTTGTAGACAGGAAGAACGCCCGCCGGGTGGTTCACGGTCTTGAAATCTGCATGCAGACAGGCAAGACCTATACGTCGTTCAGGAAACAGACAAGGAAGGCGCGGCCTTTCAAAACCGTCAAGATAGGGCTGAACAGGTCTCGCGAGGAGCTGTATGACCGCATCAACAGGCGGGTTGACCAGATGATGGGCGACGGACTGCTCGACGAAGCCCGCCGGCTGTACCCCAACCGCGGATGCAATGCCCTTAACACCGTGGGCTATAAAGAGCTGTTCGCCCACTTTGACGGACAGTACACGCTCGGCGAGGCCGTTGAGCGCATCAAGGGTAACACGCGCCGCTACGCGCGCAAACAGCTCACGTGGTTCAGGCGTGACCCGGAGATGACGTGGTTTCATCCCGAAGAAGAAACAAAAATCATTGATTTTATTGACCGACAATGTCTATCCTCAAACCAGTAGAAGATATGAAATACAGTATTTCAACTTATGCCATGCGCTTTTGGAAATGGTATAAGTCACTCTACCAGGGGCGCCCTTGGTACATGAAGACCCTGGCGGGTGTGTTGTCACTCATCGTGGCTTTCCTGCTTTACTTGGTGGCTGTCGACATCAACTTCCTGTGGCTGTTTGGCAAGTCGCCCGGACTGAGTGCCATCAAGAATCCCATGACCAACCAGGCATCCGAGATTTACAGTGCCGACGGGGTGATGATTGGCAAGTTCTTCAATGAGAACCGCACCCCAGTGAAGTACGAGGAGGTGAACCCGGTCTTCTGGAAGGCGCTGGTTGACACCGAGGACGAGCGTTTCTACCACCATTTTGGTATTGACATCCAGGGTGTCTTTGCTGCCATGAAAGACTATGCCGTCCGCCATGACGCCCGCGGCGCCTCGACCATTACCCAGCAGCTGGCAAAAAACATGTTCCGCGTGCGCACGCAGTACTCCACCGGCCTCTTGGGCTATATCCCCGGCTTGAAGATTCTTATCATGAAGAGCAAGGAGTGGATCACAGCGGTGAAGATTGAGATGCTCTTTGACAAGAAAGACATTCTCACCATGTATGCCAACACCGTTGACTTTGGCTCCAACGCCTTTGGCATCAAGACAGCCTGCAAGACCTACTTCGGCACAACGCCCGGGGAGATGACCACCGACCAGGCCGCCATCCTCGTAGGCATGCTGAAGGCCACCACCTACTACAACCCGAAGATAAACCCCGAGAACAGCCTGCGCCGCCGCAACGTTGTGCTTAACAACATGGTTGGCAAGGGCGACCTCTCCAAGGCCAGCTACGACAGTCTCAGGTCGCTGCCCATCAAGCTTGACTACAGTGTTGAGAGCAACTACGACGGACAGGCCAACTACTTCCGTGAGGCGGTCGCCAGCGAACTCCGTGACTGGTGCAAGGACAATGGCTACGACCTCTACACCAGCGGCTTGAAAATTTACACGACGATTGACACCAAGATGCAGAAATACGCCGAGGAGGCCGCACGGAAACAGATGATGGTTGTCCAGCGCAATTTCCGCAACCACTGGGGCAAGACCAACCCCTGGCAGGACGAGCGCCACCAGGAGATACCCGGCTTCATCGAGGGCATCGTCAAGAAGCTGCCACTTTACAGGCAGTTGGAGCTGCGCTATCCCGACCATCCCGACTCCATCGCCTATTGGCTCAACAAGCCCCACACCGTAAAGCTTTTCGACTATAAGGAGGGCACTGTCGAGAAGGAGATGAGCACCATGGACTCCGTCCGCTACATGGTGCGCTTCATGCACTGTGGCTTCGTTGCCATGGAGCCGCAGACAGGCCATGTCAAGGCTTGGGTCGGCGACATAGACTTCAACTCGTGGAAGTATGACAAGGTGACGGCCATGCGCCAGCCCGGCTCCACCTTCAAGCTCTTTGTCTACACCGAGGCCATGAACCAGGGCCTCACCCCCTGCGACCGCCGGCGCGACGAATATGTCAGCATGCGCGTGTTCGACAGCAAGCAGGGCAAGGAGGTCACATGGGCGCCCACAAACGCCAACGGCAATTTCTCGGGCGACACGATTCCCCTGAAGGCGGCCTTTGCCCAGAGTATCAACTCCGTGGCTGTGAAACTGGGCCAGGAGATGGGCATCAGCCGCGTGGCGGCAACCGCGCACGACATGGGCATCAAGAGCAAACTTGACGAAACCCCGTCACTGGCTCTGGGGTCAAGCGACGTGAGCCTGCTCGAACTGGTCAACGCCTATGCCACGGTGGCCGACAACGGGCGTGTCCACGACCCTGTACTGGTCACGCGCATCCTTGACCGCGATGGCAATGAAATCTATGTGGCACCCGACGAGGCCAGGCAGGCCATCCCCCTGCGCAGCGCGTTCCTGATGCAGCAGATGCTGATGGGGGGGCTGCGTGAGCCCGGGGCCACCAGCATGAGCCTCAACGGCTATGTCGGCACGTTCCGCGACACCGACTTTGGCGGCAAGACCGGCACGTCTAACAACCATTCCGACGCCTGGTTTGTCGGTGTCAGCCCCAACCTCGTGGCCGGCGCCTGGGTTGGCGGCGAGTACCGCTGCATCCACTTCCGCACGGGCGCCCTCGGCCAGGGCAGCCGCACGGCCCTGCCCATCTGCGGCCTGTTCTTCAAGTCTGTTCTTGCCGACCCGTCCCTGTCGCGCTATCACGGCAAGTTCCCCACCTCCTGCGAGGGCGTTGACCGCGCTGCGCTCAACTGCTCAAGCTATTTCCGCCAGCGCCGCGACACCGACAGCGTGCGTACAGACTCGCTTCAGGCCGTTGACAATGAGGAAAGGGAGGCTGACGGGCAGGAGGTGCCGGAGCCGTCGGAACACAGCGTGGAGGGCGGCGAAAGTCAGGCCCCCGGCCACCACAAGGGCGAAGCCACGGAAAAGAAGAAGCATGGAACCTATGAGGATGTCTATCTATAATTATTGACGCTCAATCATGAAATTGTCAGAACTGAAAACAGGTGAGCGCGGTGTCATCGTCAAGGTCTTGGGCCATGGCGGTTTCCGAAAGCGCATTGTCGAGATGGGATTTATCAAGGGCAAGGTCATCAAAGTGTTGCTCAACGCCCCGCTCCGCGACCCGGTGAAATACCAGCTGATGGGCTACGAGGTGTCGCTCCGCCATGACGAGGCCGAGATGATCGAGGTTATTTCCATGGAGGAGGCCGAGCGGATAGAGGCCAGTGAGCAGGCGCAGCAAGCCAAGGGCGGCGGCTCCCGGAAGATTGGGCTGGAGGAAAGCGGCCCCGCTGCCAAGGACAGCGAGCCCATCACCGACCAGCAGCTGCGCGCCATAGCCATGGACCGCCGCCGCACCATCAACGTGGCCCTTGTGGGCAACCCGAACTGCGGAAAGACGTCGCTCTTCAACTTTGCCTCGGGCGCCCACGAGAGGGTGGGCAACTACTCGGGCGTGACGGTCGACGCCAAGGACGGCTATGCTGACTTCGAGGGCTACCGCTTCCATCTTGTCGACCTCCCCGGCACCTACTCGCTTTCGGCCTACAGTCCCGAAGAGCTTTATGTCCGCAAGCAAATCATTGACAACACCCCCGACGTGGTCATCAACGTGCTTGATGCCAGCAACATCGAGCGCAACCTCTACCTCACCACCCAGCTGGTCGACATGAACCTGCGCATGGTGTGCGCGCTCAATATGTATGACGAGATGGAGGCGCGCGGTGACAAACTTGACTACCACAAGCTGGGGCTGCTGCTCGGTGTCCCCATGGTTCCCACGGTGTTCAAGACCGGCAAGGGTGTCGACCTGCTGTTCCACATCATCATCAACCTCTACGAGGGTGGCGACTTCATCGACAGCAAGGGAAACATCAACCCCGAGGTGGCTGCCGACCTGCAAAACTGGCACAGCCACTACGAAAGGCAGCATGGCGGCGACCACGGCGAGGACTTCGCCCATGGCTCGCGCCCCCACAACAGCGTGTGCCGCCATGTCCATCTGAACCATGGCCCCTCGCTCGAGCGAGGTTTCGCGGCCATCAAGGCAGAACTGCAGAAGGACGAACAGCTCCGCCACAAATACTCCACCCGCTATCTTGCCATCAAACTGCTGGAGATGGACGGCGAGGCGGAAAAGGTGGTGGCGTCACTGCCCAACGGACAGAAGATAATCGACGTGAGAGACCAAGAGGCCCGGCGCATCAAGGAGGAGACCGGCGAAGACTCCGAGACGGCAATCATGGATGCCAAGTACGGCTTGATTCACGGCGCGCTCCAGGAGGCAGGCTATGTGCAGGGACAGAAGGACAGCGCCTACCAGATGACCCATTTCATCGATGCCATCATCACCAACCGCTATGCGGGCTTCCCCCTTTTCTTCTTGATTCTGTTTGCCATGTTCCAGTGCACCTTTGCCATCGGCCAGTACCCCATGGACTGGATCGAGGCCGGTGTTGACTGTCTGGGCGGATGGCTTTCAGCCGCAATGGCCGACGGCCCGCTCAAGGACATGCTCATCGATGGCATCCTCGGCGGTGTGGGCGCTGTCATTGTCTTCCTCCCCCAGATACTCATCCTCTACGCCTTCATCTCCTTTATGGAAGACTCGGGCTACATGGCCCGCGCCGCCTTCATCATGGACAAGGTCATGCACAAGATGGGGCTCCACGGCAAGTCGTTCATCCCGCTGATTATGGGCTTCGGCTGCAACGTTCCCGCTGTCATGGCCACGCGCACCATCGAGAGCCGCCGCTCGCGCCTCATCACGATGCTCATCCTCCCGATGATGAGCTGTTCGGCGCGGCTGCCCATCTACATCACCATCACCGGCATATTCTTTGCCCCGCGCTATCAGAGCCTTGTCATGATTGGCCTCTATGTGCTGGGCATCATCATGGCCGTCATTATGAGCAATGTGTTCAGCCGGTGGGTTATCAGGGGCGACGACACGCCCTTTGTCATGGAGCTGCCCCCCTACCGTTTCCCCACGGGCAAGGCCATCATGCGTCACACGTGGGAAAAGGGCAAGCAGTACCTGCGCAAGATGGGCGGTGTCATCCTGGTGGCCAGCATCATCGTGTGGGCCTTGGGCTATTTCCCCCACGACGGCTCCCTGAGCGCCTCTGCCCAGCAGGAGCAGAGCTACCTGGGGCATATCGGACGGGCCGTCGAACCGCTGTTCGCCCCGCAGGGCTTCAACTGGAAGCTCGACGTGGCCCTGCTGTCGGGTGTCGGGGCCAAGGAGATTGTCGCCTCGACCATCGGCGTGCTTTACGACAACAACGTGCCAATGATGGTGCACGACGGCATCACCCCCTGTGTGGCCCTGAGCTTCCTGGTGTTTGTCCTGCTCTATTTCCCGTGCGTTGCCACTATCGCCGCCATCAAGGAGGAGAGCGGCTCCTGGAGCTGGGCCCTGTTCGCCGCCGCCTACACCACTGTACTGGCCTGGGTGGTCTCCGCCCTTGTCTACCAGGTGGGCAGCGCGCTCACGCAGTAACCAAGCAACGAAATACTTCATTAACAAACCAAATCATCTACTGAAAGCAATGAGAATCTTGACGACCCTTTGCGCGGCAGCGCTGCTGGCGCTGCCTTGCAAGGCCCAGGCCGAGCAGCCGTTCACCGCGGTGCTCAAGGCGGCCCGCAGTGTGAACAACTATTTCATGGCCAAGTATGCCGACCCCACGGTCCCCACCAATGTCAGGCGCATCCGTCCCAGCAGCCTCTGGACAAGGGCTGTCTACTACGAGGGGCTGATGGCGCTTTACAGGATAGACCCGTCATCGGCCTACCTTGACTACACCGACCGCTGGGCGCGCTTCCACAAGTGGACACCGCGCAACGGCGTGTCCACCTGCGACGCCGACGACCAGTGCTGCTCGCAGACCTACCTCGAGCGTTTCGAGATGACAGGCGACTCGGCCATGCTCTTCCCCACGCGCGAGAACCTGCAAAGGCAGATGCAGACCAAGATTGGCTGGTGGACCTGGATTGACGCCATCCAGATGGCCATGCCGGTCTATGCGCAGATGTACCGCATCACGGGCGACCGCGCCTACCTTGACCACATGATGAAGATGTACCGCTGGAGCCGCAACGAGTGTGGCGGCGGACTGTTCAACACCAAGGACGGACTGTGGTGGCGTGACGCCGACTATGTGCCGCCCTATAAGGAGAAGGATGGCAAGGACTGCTACTGGTCGCGCGGCAACGGCTGGGTGCTGGCGGCCTATGTCCGCGTGATGAACCAGCTGTCGCCCAAGGACAAGGTGTACAAGGAGCTGAAAAAGGACTTCCTGCTCATGTGCAAGGGCCTGGCCAAGTGCCAGCGTGAGGATGGCTTCTGGAACGTCAGCCTTGTCTCGCCCGTCACCTACGGCGGCAAGGAGACCACGGGCACGGCCCTGTTCCTCTATGGCATCAGCTGGGGGCTGCAGCGCGGCTACCTCAAGGCCAAGACTTTCCGCCCCATCGCCGACAGGGCCTGGGCGGCCATCAGCCGCGACGCCATCCACAAGGACGGCTTCCTGGGCTATGTCCAGGGAACGGGCAAGGACCCCTCGGCGGGGCAGCCCGTCACCTACGACAAGATTCCCGACTTCGAGGATTTCGGCGTGGGCTGCTTCCTGTTGGGTGCCACTGAATACTACAAGCTGCTTCGCTGATACGCGGTGAGCCGTCCGTGTACCGACTGGCTCGCCGGCACAATATCTTGGGCGGGGGCGCGCTCCATATTGGAGCGCGCCCCCGCTTTTTCTTATTTTCCGAAAGAAAATGGCGGGTGTTGCAAATAAACCATTAACTTTGCAGGCGGATATTGCAGAATTGCAAGCTATATGTTGAACAAAAAGGAGAACAAGATGAAAAGATTGATTTTGGCCATTGCGGCCGTTGCCATGACGCTGACCGGCTGCTCGCAAAACAGCAAGCCGGTGGACGGCGCAAAGGGCGATGCCGCCAAGCGGGCAGGAGCGGCGGCAGCAGCCACCGCCAAGGCCGCGCCCGGCGAGGGAAAGGTGACCGGTCTCACCGCAGCCGAGTTCAAGCGCAAGGTGACTGACTATCAGAACAGCGCGCAGGAATGGGTGTTCAACGGCACGCGCCCCGCCGTTGTCGACTTCTATGCCACATGGTGCGGGCCATGCAAGATGACCGCCCCCATCCTGGACCGGCTGGCACGCGACTATGCCGGGAAGATTGACTTTTACAAGGTGGACATTGACAAGGAACCGGAGCTTGCCAGCGCCTTTGGCATACAGAGCATCCCCACCTTCCTGTTCATCCCTGTAAAGGGCAAGCCCACTGTGCAGATGGGGGCCATGCAGAAGGCTGACTTTGAGCGCATCATCAAGTCTGTGCTGGTGAAATGAGCCGGGTGCCTGTCTGGGTGAAGCACCCTTGCCGGGCGTTAATAATCATTAAGTGACTGGGGGTTGTGTGATATTTTATTAACGGTCATCATCCAGTCTCCCTTTTTTTGCTATTTTTGCACGCAACTTAATTTAAAAGCGAAAATCATGAAGAGAATCGTATTGCTATCGCTGGTGCTCCTTTGCTGCATTCTTTCGGCATCTGCCCAGACTGCGGCCAATGGGGCTGTCATCAAGTTTGACAAGACCACCCACGATTTCGGGAAGTTCTCGGAGGCAGCACCCAAGGTGACCTGCACCTTCACCTATACCAATGTTGGCAACAAGCCCCTGATTGTCAACCAGGCCGTGGCCAGTTGCGGCTGCACTGTGCCCGAATACACCAAGCAGCCGGTGCAGCCCGGGCAGAAGGGACAGATCAAGGTGACCTACAACGGTGCCGGAAAGTTCCCGGGACATTTCAAGAAGTCCATCACCGTGCGCACCAATGCCACGGTAGAGATGACGCGTCTCTACGTGGAGGGCGACATGGAAGAGGCTAAAAAATAGGCGGAAATCCCGTCACTGCCTAAGGGGTGTGCCCACAGCTTTCTGTGGGCACACCCCTTTTTCGCGCCCTCTGCCCGGGACACTGTTTGGCCGTTTTCGAGGCGAAGGCCGTGACCTTCCGATGAAATGGGCGGTTTTGCAGTCTGGCATGGCCCGTTTCGCATGGCGAAACGGCACGAATGACGCTGTTGAACGCACCGTTTCGCATGGTGAAACGGACAGAACGGCGAGCCGGAAGCGGCCATCCGGCGGCGGTGTCTCCTTCCTGCGGGGTGTCTCTTTCCTACCAAAGAGACAGTAGCATTGCATGAATGAAACACCTATACAGGGCAATGTGACAGCCTGTTTCGGCAAAATTAGCTAACTTTGCAACGTAATTTTCGTGTTGTGACAGCAAAAGACTGCAGCACCGTTTGTGTTGTGCCAGCAGGACAGCACGGGTTGTGGCATGACCTGTCTGGGTTAAAGAAAGCGGGAAACGTAATCACCAACATCAAGTAAAACATATCAAGCATTATCATTA
>CALBLK010000061.1 GCA_937895845.1 uncultured Prevotella sp.
TTAGGATACAAGATTCTCAATCTTGGCATAGGGGTTCGATTCCCCTATCCACTACAAGCAAAGGTCTTTTGGAGTTTCCAAAAGATTTTATTGTATATTGCCCCATCTGCTTTCGTGTCCATGTTAACTGAGTATTGTAGAAACAAAACAATTACAACCAATTCCACGCCAGTCTCTCATGGTACGAATGGGCGAGATTTTGCTGCACCCAATAATTCCAGGCGCAAAATAAGTGAAAGTTCAGAAAAGTCGCAAGGGAACGGCAGGAAAAAAGTGCGGTCTGGCAGTCTGGCGGTTTTTCAGCCTGTGTTGCGGAGACCTTGACCCGGCTGGAATCCCCATCGGAATGCGGGGAGAAGGCCAATTAAAACAGTTTCAAAAAGCACCTTATGGATCAGAAAGGCATGAAACGTTGCCAATGGTGCAACATGAGCAACCCACTCTACGTCAGCTATCACGACCACGAATGGGGTGCAGCCGTACATGATGACCACAAACTTTTTGAAATGCTACTGCTGGAGAGTTTCCAGGCGGGTCTGTCATGGGAATGTGTACTCAACAAGAGGGAAGCGTTCAGAAAGGCTTTCAGCGGTTTTGACTACACAAAAGTGGCATCGTATGACACAGCCAAGACAGAGATGCTCTGCAACGAAAAAAGTATCATCCGCAACCGCATGAAAATAAACGCTGCTGTTAGCAACGCTAAAGTATTTTTACAAATACAGCGCGAGTTCGGCTCCTTCAACTGCTACATCTGGGCGTTTACAAGCGGGAAAACCATCTACGAGTGCGGCCACACAAGTTCGCCATTGTCAGACACAGTTTCCAGAGATTTGAAAAGGCGCGGAATGAAGTTTGTGGGCACAACCATCATCTACTCCTATTTGCAGGCCATTGGCATCATTAACTCGCACGAACAGGGATGCTGGCTGCATTTCAACCAAGACAAAAGTGCCAGTTTGCGTTGAAACCAACAATCTTTCTTTGGATTCCGGTCTGTTTCACCCCGCGAAACGGTTCATCTGATGACACGGCGGAACAGTCCTTTTCATGCTGCAATATGGGCCGGGATGGCGAGCCAGAAGCAGCCATCTTGCTACACTTCTTCTTTTAATCACTTTTCCAAGGAAAGGCAATAGCGTTCCCCAAGCTCGAAGCCCTCTTCGTAGAGCCTCTCCAGTTTGGACGGGTCTTTCTCAATACGCCCCACCTCCATAGGCCGCAATGGACGGATACAGGTTACGGTTCCCTCGTCTTCCATTCTCTCAAGCATCTCCATCTGGGCATTATAAACCGCGATACGGTGACTGAGAGCAACTCTGAGACGAGGGTAGCTACGGTAAATAAACGCAGGAATCTTGCGGTCGTGTCCGGTATTTCTGAATCCTCTGTTCCGTGTGGCCACCACGACATTATGCGAATACCCTTTCGCTATGGCGTGCTCAACAGGGATACTGTCCACGATGCCGCCATCCAGCATGGGCACCCCATCGACCTTGACAATCTTAGCCACATACGGCAGACTGCTACTGGCCCTCACAATATCAAGCGCACGCTGCCTACAGCCATTTTTCTCGGTCAGATACTCAGCCCTTCCTGTCAGGCAGTTTGTCGTTACCATCTCAAAGGTGCATGGATTGGCAAAAAACGTGTCATAATCGAAAGGAACAAGTTCGTTAGGGAAGCGGTCGTAAAGCAGCACAGGGTCAAATATACTTCCCTTAGTCACCAAATTTTTCAGATTAAGGTAGTCATATTTCACCAGCATGTCAATGTTGGAAATGCGCGCCCTGCGAGGCTGCCTGCTGACATAGGACATTCCGTTGCAAGCCCCGGCCGACACCGCCACTATATAGTTGAACCACACTTCATGTTTCATAAAGGCGTCAAGCACACCACTTGTGAACACGCCACGCATTCCTCCACCTTCCAATACAAGCCCCGAATTCCTTACAATCTGCATAACAAACGGCTAAAAAGTCATGCAAAGATACACCTTTTCAAACAAAAAGCTATATCTTTGCACCAAATTGTTAGGCGTGAATACGCCATTCACAACAAAAATCCAAGCGTATGTTTGATACAAGAACTTACATCAGAAGAAGAGCAGAGCTGAAAAAGCTCATGCACGATGGCATTATCATCCTCTTTGGCAACAATGATGCCCCTGCCAACTATCCATCCAACGCTTACTCGCCTTTCCGCCAGGATTCGACCTTTGTCTATTATTTCGGTCTTCACCGCGACGGGCTTGTCGGTGTTATTGACATTGACTGTGATACCGAGACCATTTACGGTGACGACATTGACATCGAAGACATCGTTTGGTACGGCTCGGTTGACTGCGTGAGCAGCCTTGCCCGTCAAGTGGGTGTCGGCCAGACAGCCCCTATGAAAAAGCTTGCAGACGTGTGCGCAAAGGCTCAGGGGGACGGCAGAAAGGTACACTTCCTCCCGGCCTACCGCTTTGACACCAAAATTCAGATAATGGACTTGCTGGGCATCCATCCCAGCAAGCAGAAAGACCGAGCTTCGCTTGAACTGATTAGCGCAGTGGTGAAAATGCGCAGTACGAAAGAGCCGCAAGAGATTGCAGCTATCGAACAGGCCTGCGAGGTGGGCTACAAGATGCACACCACAGCCATGCGTCTGGTCAAGCCAGGCGTGACCGAGCGTTACATTGCCGGGCAGGTTGACGGTGTTGCGCGTTCGTATGCCCAGGGGGTGAGCTTTGCAACCATTTTCAGCCAGCACGGCGAAATCATGCACGGGCAGCCATCGCCAGCCGCACTTGAAGACGGGCGGCTTGTACTGTGTGATGCAGGATGCGAACTTGACGACTATTGCTCAGACAACACGCGCACGATGCCGGTCAATGGCCGTTTCAGCCAAAGGCAGCTGGAAATTTACAGTATCGTGGAAGCCTGCCATGACTATGTGCTGACGTTGGCCAAGCCAGGCGTGAAATACTTTGATGTCCACCTTGAAGTGTGCCGGTTGATGACCAACCGTCTCAAAGAGTTAGGGTTGATGAAGGGAGACACAGAAGAGGCTGTTCGCGCCGGAGCCCACGCCATGTTCCTCCCTCACGGTCTGGGCCACATGATGGGCATGGATGTCCATGACATGGAGGGACTTGGCCAGATTTATGTGGGCTTTGACGCGGAGACACGCCCCAACCTTGAACAGTTTGGCACCAACTGCCTGCGCATGGGCCGCAGACTGGAAGAGGGTTTCGTGGTAACAGACGAGCCTGGCATCTATTTTATCCCGGCCCTGATTGATGAGTGGCGGGCCAAGGGTCACTGTGCAGAATACCTCAATTTTGACAAGCTGGAGACCTACAAAGATTTCGGAGGCATACGTATAGAGGACGATGTGCTCATCACCAAAGATGGATGCCGGTTCCTTGGCAAAAACCGCATTCCCTATCACCCCAAGGACATCGAAGCGTTCATGGACACACAAAACAGTCTGTAAAATTGGACATTTAAAGCAAATACCAAATCAATAATTCAAGAATGAAGAAACTTTTCACACTCTCGCTCATTGCTTTAGTGGCTGTCGGAGCGAGTGCGGAGACAAAGAAAGACTCCGTAAACAAGAACAAGCCGGTGTTTACCACCATCAAGGAAAACAAGATTACCAGCATCAAAGACCAGAACAGAAGCGGAACATGCTGGGCTTACTCCACACTCTCATATTTTGAAAGCGAGATTTTGAAAAAGACAGGAAAGACATACGACCTGTGCGAAAACTTTGTGGCCAACAAGACTTATATGGACCGGGCCATCCAGGTGGTGCGTCTCCATGGTGACTGCCAGTTTTCGCAGGGAGGCTCTGCCTATGACCCACTCTACTGTTTGCAGCACTATGGCATCTGCCCCGAAAATGCCATGCCTTTCCCCGGTTCGCTCTACGGAGACTCGCTCAACAATTTCAACGAATTTTTCGGAGTGATGGCCCCTTACGTGGATGCCATTGCCAAAAGCAAGGAAAAGAAAATCAGCTCTCAATGGAAAGTTGGTCTCCAGGGCATTCTGGATGCCTATCTGGGCAAATGCCCCGAGAAGTTCAAATATGAGGGCAAGGAATACACGCCAAAATCATTTGCAGCCAGCCTTGGTCTCAACTTCGATGACTATGTGACGATAACTTCCTATACCCATCACCCATTCTACACGCGCTTCGCAGTGGAAGTCCAGGACAACTGGCGCAACCCGCTGTCATACAATGTGCCAATAGACGAAATGATGCGCATCATTGACAACGCCATCGAGCAGGGCTACTGCATTGCTTGGGGCGGGGATGTGAGCGAAGACGGCTTCACGCGCTCTGGCCTGGCCTATGCCTACGACACCAAAAAGATTCAGAGCCTTAAAGGCAGTGATGCCGCTCGCTGGCTGCGTTTGGAGAAGAGCAAGAAGACAGAACTTTATGACTCGCTGGGATGCACAGCCCCTGAAATTGTCCCCACCCAGAAGATGCGACAGGAGCGTTTTGACAACTGGGAACTTACAGATGACCATGGTATGCTAATCTTTGGTATTGCCAAAGACCAGAATGGCAAAGAATATTATATGGTTAAAAACTCCTGGGGAGAATATGGCAATTACAAGGGTATATGGTATATGACAAAGGCATTTATAGCCGCAAACACTATGGACTACATGGTCAACAAGAATGCCATACCCAAAGACATCCGCAAGAAATTAGGTCTCTAAGAAAGTACCATTTCACCCCAAATAGGCCAATTAGATTTGGTCCAAGGCTACTGTTTTTTGTACAGCTTGCTGGCGGCAGTGCTGAATTCATAGCGGGCTATGGCGAAGCACTTACGCCAGCAAGTTGCCAAAAGGAACAGTGACAGGGGCGGAAAGGCTGAAAGTCAGCATAAATCGCCATCTTTTTTTCGGCCTAATGGCCGATTTTTGGTTCAGAGGAGCCCATAACAAAACAAACTGCACGAGGCCGGACGCATATCACGTCCGGCCTCGTGCAGCATTACAGTAGTTGCAGCAACAAAAAATAGCCCCGACTATTCAAGGATATGTGCGGCAAGACCGTCTGAAGCCTGTAGCAACGCGACAAGAGGCACCCCTGATGCAGAAGAGATGTTGCTTTTTTCCTCATAGCTTTGGAAGGGCAAATCCCAGGCTCCCATGTGCCAACGAATAGCCAACAATTCATCATTGGTCAGTTCGAGTCCCAAGCGGAGCAGCATCACTACCGACTTTTCGCCATGACCGAACGGGAAGCGAGAGTAGTCAACCTCATAACCCTGATAGGTTTCCCAACGTCCGTTGGCATCCTTGCGGTATCTGGCCACTTTATGATAGATGTTTGACTTGCATACATCATGGAGCAATGCGGCAATTTTAACACTGTCCTCAGGCAAGCGTTCTTTCAAGTCTGGCTTCATCTCAATGAGCATGTTCCGCAGCCGCAGGGCCGTATGGCACACGTTGAGAGAGTGTTCCACCAGCCCCCCATCATGGTTAAGATGCAAACAGATCGAAGCGGGAGCTATGAAAAAGCCCGCCTTGTCCAAATAGGCAATAACCTTGCCCACCCCGGCACGGTTCGTGGAGGTGAGCAAGGCAACAAACTCGTCTTTCATCTTTTGCAGAGTCTTTGAAAGAATTTCAATCGGCTCAATCCGGGAAATCAAGGCTCTTGTCCTTATTCCTTGTCAAGCAGAATCTTCATCATCTCTACCGCAGACTTTGCCACTGACGTGCCAGGGCCAAAGATAGCAGCCACACCAGCCTTATACAGGAAATCATAATCCTGGGCAGGTATAACACCGCCGGCAATCACCATGATGTCTTCGCGACCAAGTTTTTTCAGTTCTTCGAAAAGCTGCGGAATCAGTGTCTTGTGACCTGCGGCCAAGGAACTGACACCAACAATGTGGACATCGTTCTCAACAGCCTCACGCGCAGCCTCTGCCGGAGTTTGGAACAACGGTCCCATATCCACATCAAAGCCACAGTCAGCATAGCCTGTGGCCACAACCTTTGCACCGCGGTCATGTCCATCCTGTCCCATCTTAGCGATGAAGATACGCGGACGACGGCCCTCTTCCTTGGCAAACTCCTCCGTTAGCTGGCAAGCCAGCTCAAATTCCTTGTCGTTCTTGCTTTCTGATGAATACACGCCTGAAATAGTTCTGATTACTGCTTTATAACGACCTACGATTTTCTCGCAGGCATCACTTATCTCACCCAAGGTGCAACGCAACTTGGCACATTCGATAGCATGGGCCAGCAAGTTCCCCCTGCCTGAGCGCACACATTCAGTCAATTCAGCAAGCGCCTTCTGGCAGGCCTTCTCATCGCGGGCTGCACGGACTTTTGCCAGACATTCCTCTTGCTGTTTGCGCACAGCAGTGTTGTCAACCTCAAGGATGTCGATGGGGTCTTCATGCTCCAAACGATACTTGTTGGTTCCGACAATAGTCTGCACTCCAGAGTCTATTCGAGCCTGGGTGCGCGCGGCGGCCTCCTCGATACGCATCTTAGGCACGCCAGTCTCAATGGCCTTGGCCATGCCGCCGAGTTTCTCAATTTCCTGAATATGCTCCCAGGCCTTGTGAACCAACTCGTTGGTAAGGCTTTCCACATAGTAAGAGCCCGCCCAGGGGTCAATGTGCTTACAAACCTTTGTCTCGTTCTGAATATAAATCTGAGTGTTGCGGGCTATACGTGCAGAGAAATCCGTTGGCAGGGCTATGGCTTCATCAAGGGCGTTGGTGTGAAGCGACTGCGTGTGTCCCAACACAGCTGCCATAGCCTCAATGCAAGTACGGCCCACGTTATTGAAGGGATCCTGCTCTGTAAGCGACCAGCCTGACGTTTGCGAGTGGGTACGCAGTGCCAGTGACTTGGGATTCTTGGCACCAAAACTTTTGACAATCTTTGCCCACAGCAGGCGCCCCGCACGCATTTTGGCAATTTCCATGAAATGGTTTACACCTATGGCCCAGAAGAATGACAGACGCGGGGCAAAGGCATCGACATCAATACCAGCATTGACACCAGCACGCAGATACTCCATGCCGTCAGCCAGTGTATAAGCCAGCTCAATATCAGCCGTTGCGCCAGCCTCTTGCATATGGTAGCCTGAAATTGAGATGGAGTTAAACTTAGGCATATTCTGCGAGGTGTATTCGAAGATGTCCGCTATGATCTTCATAGAGAATGCCGGCGGATAAATATAAGTATTGCGCACCATGAACTCCTTCAGAATGTCATTCTGAATGGTACCTGCCATTTCTTCGAGCTTGGCACCCTGCTCAAGTCCGGCCACAATATAGAATGCAAGGATAGGCAGCACAGCGCCATTCATTGTCATGGACACCGACATTTTGTTCAAGGGGATGCCATCAAATAGCACCTTCATATTCTCCTCGTTACAGATGCTCACGCCCGCCTTGCCAACATCACCTACAACGCGCTCGTTATCAGGGTCGTAGCCACGGTGTGTCGGAAGGTCAAAGGCAACCGACAGACCTTTCTGTCCAGATGCCAGGTTGCGGCGGTAAAAAGCATTAGACTCCTCGGCCGTGGAGAATCCAGCATACTGACGGATTGTCCATGGACGGAAAGGGTACATCATCGAGTAAGGGCCGCGAAGGAACGGCGGAATACCCGCAGCGAAGTCAAGGTGTTCCATTCCCTCCAAATCCTCTTTTGTATATACAGGCTTCACTTCAATATGCTCCGGGGTTTTCCAATTGGGAGCAATGCCGTTGGCTTTCTGCCACTCGGCGCCGTTAGCTGCTGCTATTCCGGCAAAAATATCAATATCGTTAAAATTCTTTCTCATGACCGTTCACTTATTTGATTCCCAACTTTCGGTTATACTCTTTGAGCGTCTCAAGCACATTGCACTTAACATGTATAAAATTCTCAATTCCAGCAGCTTTCAGCTCATCCATACAAGCAGGGGCACCGGCAACGATAAACATGGCGCGGCCTTTGACGCATTGGTATGCAGGAACTGCATAGGTGGCATATTCATCGTCACTGGAACACAGTACTATGATATCGGCTCCAGCCTTCATGGCAGCATCAACACCCTCTTCAACTGTGTCGAAGCCAAGGTTGTCTATGATTTTATAACCGCCACAAGCCAAGAAGTTGGCACTAAATTGCGCACGAGCCTGGCGCCAGGCCAAATTGCCAATGGTAAGCATAAATGCCGTTGGCACCTTTCCGCTCTTCTCTGTTTCGAGACGGAGTTGTTCAAAGTCTGCCGCAAGGCGTGTGGCAACAACTGCCTTGAAAGGCGCAGCCTCCTGCTGGCCGGAATGGCCACAGGCTGCACATCCGCCCACTTTAGGTTCTTTGCCGTCGGACTTTTCGGTGAAGTTCGGAAACTGGTTGGTACCCAAAATAAACTCCTTTCGCCTGGCTGCATCACCATGACGCTTGATGTTGGTAGCATTGATGTCATCTTGCACGGTGCCTGCCTTAGCCGCAGCAAGGAATCCGCCCTCGTTCTCGACCTTAAGGAACAGTTTCCATGCAGCATCGGCCAGAGAAGTTGTCAGTTCCTCAATGAAATAGGAGCCTGCGGAAGGGTCTACAACCTTGTCAAAATGGCTCTCCTCCTTGAGCAATAGCTGTTGATTACGCGCTATGCGTTCGGAAAACTCTGTTGGCTGTTCGTAAACATCATCAAACGGAGTGACTACAATAGAGTGGACGCCAGCAAGAGCCGCACTCATTGTTTCAGTCTGGCTGCGCAACAGATTGACATAGCTGTCAAAAAGGGTCATATTGTAGGTGGTCGTTGTGGCGTTGACACACATTTTACAAGCACAGTCACACTTTGGTCCATATTGCTTAACAATCTCAGCCCAAAGCAGTCGGGCGGCGCGGAACTTGGCAATCTCCATAAAATAGTTCTCGGAAATGCCAAAGTTAAATTTTATCTTGCTGGCTGCCAGCGTTGGCTCCACCCCGGCTTCAACAAGTTCGCTGAGATACTCATGCCCCCAGGCAAGAGCATATCCCAGTTCCTGGACAATATAAGCGCCGGCATTGTTCAGGGAAAGGGCGTTAACCGTGACACAGCGGAAATGGGGGAAGTCTTTAAGCACATTGGCCAAATCAGCAGCTAAAGGCAGCAGACTTGTAACATCCTTGCCACGCATTACAAGCTTTTCGATCGGGTCCCAGTCAATTGAGCCAACCAGCCTTTTCTTGTCATAGCCTTTTTTCTCAAAAAAGGCTGTGAGAATTTCTGCCAATTCGACCGAATGTCTCTTGCAAGTTGAGAAATTAAGTTCAATGCAATCACAGCAAATTCCCTCCAAAAGGGTCTCCACGTATTCTGCATTCACACTGTTTCCGGGAATGTGGAAGCCCAACGAGTCCACGCCCTTGTTCAGTATATCAAGTGCCTTGGCATTAGCCTTCTTGGCATCACCTATATTGATATTTTGGCGGACATACCACACATTGTTATTTTTTTTGTTACCTCGGACAAATGGGAACTCACCGGGAAGCGCATCGGGGGTCTTCAGCTTCAGCACATCCTCCCTACGGTAAAAAGGCTGCACATTAAAACCTTCGTTTGTCCTCCAGACCAGCCGCTTCTGAAAGTCGGCACCCTTTAGGTCGGCTTGGATTTTGTCCAGCCACTCTTGGGTTGTCGGAGCCATAAACTCGGTAAAGAGTTTCTCTTTGTTGTTTGACATAGCTAATTGATGTTTTATTTAATTGATGATTTTACTTGTTAAGAGTCATTGTTTTAAGTTCAAAGGTGCCGTTTTGCGCCTCTATTTTATGCAAAGGTAGCGATTATTTGCGACTTTGCAAGAAATTTACACATCCCATCAAGTTAACCTACGTTAAAAATATTGACAGTTGTAAGTGTCCGAACGAAAATGTATATATATTTGTAGAGCAGAATAAAAAGGCAGGACATTTACAATGGCAGAGCACAACGAACTGGGCAGATGGGGCGAACGGAAAGCCACCGAATATTTAGAAGCACAAGGATACACTATATGGGAGCGCAACTGGCACACAGGGCACAGAGACATAGACATTATCGCTTATAAGGACAATACCTTGGTCATCGTAGAGGTGAAAACAAGGCGCAACAATGTGTTCATGGAACCAGAAATGGCCGTGAACAGGAAAAAGGCACATTCAATCATGATTGCGGCAAACCTTTACGTCAAGACCAAGAGAATAAATATGGACATACGCTTTGACATTATCGCTATCTGTGGAACCAGCGACAACAACCTGCACATTAACCATATTGAGGGCGCACTCCGCCCGGGGCTGTGGTAAAGCGTAAAATTTGTTCAATATGCCACATTCTTCTTTTTTTATTCGTAACTTTGCATCCCAAATATTGAATTGAAATACCGAATTATATAATAAGCATGGACAACAAGCACAACAACAAGGCTTTTTCTATGATTGCCGATATAGAAGGGGATGTTACAGACCTCACCCCAGCAGAAGCCCCAGAAAATGTAGCGATTCTACCTGTGAGGAATCTTGTGGTGTTTCCCGGAGTTGTCACGCCGATTCTGGTGGGTCGGGAGTCAAGTCTGGCTCTTGTCAAAAGCGCGGAAAAGAAAGGAAACCTCATAGGCATATTCACTCAGCGCGACCCCGAAGTGGACAATCCAAATTATGAAGACCTTTATCATTCCGGAATATATGCCAAGGTTGTAAAGACACTGTCACTGCCAGGGGGTAACATATCTGCAATCGTCCAAGGACTCAGTAGGATAACACTGCTGTCTATCAGCAAGAGAAAGCCCTACATGAGAGGAGTCGTTGAAGTTGTAAGTGAGACCATGCCCAGCAAAGGTGACAAAGAATTTCAGACGGCAATAGAGGACTTGCGCCAAGTCACCATGAACTATGTCAAGATAAACGACGACATACCAGAAGAAGCGTCATTTGCCCTGCGCAATGTACACAACAGCATGATGGCTCTGAACTTCGTATGTTCAAACATGCCTTTCCCCATCAAGGAAAAGATTGCATTACTGGAAGAGGGGGACATCAAGCAGCGCGTGTTCAGTATGCTGAAAATCATGAACCGCGAGCTCACCTTGCAACAATTGCGCCAAGACATCAAGAACAAGACACGCGACGACATTGACGAACAGCAAAAGAACTATTTTCTGCAACAGCAAATCAAAAACATACAGGCCGAGATTGGCAACGGCGAGGGATGCCCCGAGAAAGTTGAGCTGATAGAAAAAGCCAAGGACAAGAAATGGCCCGAGGAGATTGAGCACATCTTTACGAAGGAGCTAAGCAAACTGGACCAGCTAAATCCACAGAGTCCTGATTTCAATGTTCAGCTTACCTATCTGGAGACCCTGGTATCTCTTCCGTGGGGAGAGTTTACCCAAGACGACCTGAATCTGAAGCGCGCGCAAAAAGTTCTTGACCACGACCACTATGGGATGGAAAAGGTAAAAGAGCGTATTTTGGAATATATCGCAGTGCTGAGCCTGAGAGGAGACTTGAAATCTCCAATACTCTGCCTGTACGGCCCCCCGGGAGTAGGAAAGACAAGCCTTGGCAAAAGTATAGCAGCAGCACTAAAGCGCAACTATGTGCGCGTTTCATTAGGCGGTCTTCATGATGAAGCTGAAATCAGGGGGCACCGGCGCACCTATATTGGCGCTATGCCTGGGCGCATTATAAAAAGCATACAAAAGGCAGGTTCGTCAAACCCCGTGTTTGTACTTGACGAAATAGACAAAGTCACACAGAACACTGTGAACGGCGACCCCGCTTCGGCACTGCTTGAGGTACTTGACCCCGAGCAGAACACAGCATTCCATGACAACTATCTGGATGTAGACTATGACCTTTCAAAGGTGCTTTTCATTGCCACAGCAAACGATTTGAATACGATTCCCCGACCATTGCTCGACCGCATGGAGGTGATTGAGGTAAGTGGCTATATCACTGAAGAAAAGACAGAGATTGCCAAGCGGCACCTTATCCCCAGGGAGATGGAAAACACCGGGCTTAGCTCCACGCCGGGAATCAGTTTCACAAAAGCTGCCATCATAAAAATTATAGAGCAATATACGCGAGAGAGCGGAGTGAGACAGTTGGAAAAACAGATCAACAAGGCCCTAAGAAAAATTGCCTACAAACTGGCCTGTGAGAACAAACTGCCTTACAGCAAGATAGCCCCTCAAGACATAGAAGACCTGTTGGGCAAGCCACCCTTTTACCGTGACATCTATCAAGGCAATGAATATGCCGGTGTTGTAACAGGGCTGGCATGGACAAGTGTAGGTGGCGAAATCCTGTTCATTGAGACCAGTCTGAGCAAAGGGAAGGGAGCCAAGCTGACACTCACGGGCAATCTGGGTGACGTGATGAAAGAATCGGCAGTCCTCGCCTTAGAGTACGTAAAGGCCCATGCAGACACGCTGGATATAGACTACCGAATCTTTGACAATTGGAACATTCATATCCATGTGCCAGAGGGCGCAACTCCAAAAGACGGGCCGTCAGCCGGCATCACCATAGCCACATCAATCGCCTCTGCCCTTACCCAACGCAAGGTGCGCAAGAACACGGCAATGACAGGTGAGATAACCCTAAGGGGAAAAGTGCTTCCCGTCGGCGGCATCAAAGAAAAAATTCTGGCTGCCAAGCGTGCGGGCATCACTGACATTGTGATGTGCATGGAAAACAAGAAAGACATTGACGAGATACCAGAAGTCTACTTGAAAGGTGTAAATTTCCATTATGTAGAGAATGTGCAGGATGTCTGGGAGTTTGCATTGACCAAAGAAACGGTTGCTCATCCCACACATTTTGAAATAGACGAGCCAAGCGAGGACAAAGCTAAAAAAGCATGAACTTTGAACTGCAACACACAGACAACGCCTCTGACGCACGGGCTGGCATCATCACGACAGACCATGGGCAGATCAGCACGCCTATATTCATGCCTGTTGGAACCTGTGGCAGTGTGAAAGGTGTACATTTCTCAGAATTGCGCGAACAGGTAAAGGCTCAAATCATATTGGGCAACACATACCACCTTTATTTGCGTCCAGGGCTGGAAATTCTCAGAAAAGCCGGGGGGCTTCACCGCTTTTGCGGATGGGACCGCCCGATTCTCACAGACTCCGGCGGATTTCAGGTTTTCTCCCTTTCAGGCATCAGAAAGCTGAAAGAGGAGGGGTGTGAATTTCGTTCTCATATAGACGGTTCTAAACACATATTCACTCCAGAGAATGTAATGGACACTGAGCGTATTATCGGCGCAGACATTATTATGGCCTTTGACGAGTGCCCCCCCGGCCAAAGCGACTACCAATACGCAAAGAAAAGCTTGCAGCTCACACAGCGCTGGCTTGACAGATGCTTCAAGCGGTTTGAAGAGACCAAGCCGGTTTACGGCTACAGCCAGAGCCTGTTTCCCATTGTACAAGGGTGTACATTCAAAGACCTCAGGCGAGATGCGGCCAAACACGTGGCAGACAAAGACGCTGACGGCAACGCCATTGGTGGGCTTGCAGTGGGAGAGCCAACAGAAGTGATGTATGAGATGATTGAAGTGGTCAACGAAATTTTGCCTAAAGAAAAGCCCCGCTACCTCATGGGAGTTGGCACGCCACAGAACATTTTGGAGGCCATCGAGCGAGGAGTAGACATGTTTGACTGTGTTATGCCTACCCGAAACGGTCGCAATGCAATGCTCTTCACATATGAAGGCACTATGAATATGCGCAACAAGAAATGGGAAGATGACTTTACCCCCATTGACGCAGAAGGCTGCGAGACAGACATAATTTACACAAAAGCATACCTTCACCACCTGTTTAAAGCCCAGGAGCTATTAGCCATGCAAATAGCAAGCATCCATAACTTGGCCTTCTACCTGCGGTTGGTTGGTGATGCCCGCAAGCATATCATCAAGGGAGATTTTGTCTCATGGAAAAGAGGTGTCATTGGCAATTTAGGACGGCGCAGGTAGTAGATTAACGGACAACGACGATGAGATATAAGAAAGTCAGGAAATACCACAAACTGCTTGGAGCCAAAAGGGAGCTGCGCAGACGTTCGCAAGGGCTTGTCGTGGCCTTGCACTGGTTATGGCACAAGCTGAAATGGGTATCCCCATTCAGACTCATCAAAATAATAGATGGGTATATCATCCGAAAGTTTATCGGAACCTATTTTTATTCCATCATCTTGATAATCTCAATCTCAATTGTCTTTGATGTCAATGAGAATCTGGCAAAATTCACAGCTAACAATGCCCCATTAAGGGCTATTGTCTTTGACTACTATGCCAATTTTGTCCCCTATTTCGCAAACCTTTTTAGCCCCCTGTTTGTGTTCATCGCTGTGATATTTTTCACCTCGAAACTGGCCGGGAACTCGGAAATAATAGCAATGCTGGCATGCGGAATGAGCTTCAAGCGACTGATGCGTCCCTACATGATTTCGGCTGCGCTCATCTCACTGCTCAATTTCTATCTTGGTTCATACGTCATTCCCAAAGGAACGGTGGTGCGACATAACTTTGAAGCTCTATACAAGAATAACAAAAAACAGACATCAGCAAGCAATGTGCAACTACAGGTAGGCAAGGGTGTCATAGCCTATATCGCCCAATATGACGATGTCAACAAGACTGGCTATGGGTTCTCGCTTGACAAATTTGAGCGTAAAAAACTGGTTAGCCACATGACGGCTAACGTAATCAAATATGACACCATTTCAGACAGCCGCTATCATTGGAAAGCTATCAATTATAAGATACGCGACCTGAGAGGTATGAGGGAGCATATTAAAACAGGAATGGAGATTGACACAGCGATAATGATGGAGCCCATGGATTTGGTGTTCAGCAAAGGACAGCAGGAAACTTTTACAAGTCCGGAACTAAAGCGCTATATTTCCAAGCAGAAAGACCGCGGTTCCAGCAATGTGGTGCAATACGAAATGGAATATCACAAGCGAATAGCCTCTTGCTTCGCTTCATTTATTCTGACTGTCATAGGAGCAAGTCTGAGTGCACGAAAGCGCAAGGGTGGCATGGGACTGTATCTGGGTATTGGTCTGGCATTGAGCTTTTCCTATATTCTATTGCAGACCATCAGTTCCACCTTTGCAATCAATGCCAACACACCCCCTCTTGTTGCAGCATGGATTCCCAATATTCTTTATGCCTTTATTGCCTACTATTGTTACAGACATGCCCCAAACTGACTTTTATTTGATATATTTTTCGAAAACAACAATTAAAAAACATAATAATTTACATGAAATTTGAAGATACAAATCTGAATGACAATATTCTGGATGCCCTGTATGATATGCGGTTTGAAAACTGCACTCCCATACAGGAACGCTGCATTCCTGAAATATTAAATTACCATGATGTCATAGGCGTAGCCCAGACAGGAACAGGAAAAACTGCGGCTTACCTGTTGCCGATTCTAAGTCTGCTTGACGATGGAGGCTATCCTAAAGATGCCATCAACTGTATTGTCATGTCACCAACTCGCGAACTGGCCCAACAAATAGACCAGGCAATGCAAGGATTTGGCTACTATCTTGACGGCATCAGCAGTGTTGCCGTGTATGGAGGCAACGACGGCAACAGATATGACCAAGAGATGAAAAGCCTGAAAATGGGAGCCGATGTGGTTATAGCAACTCCTGGCCGTCTCATCAGCCACATCAGAATGGGCAATGTGGATATGAGTAAGGTTAGTTTCTTTGTTCTTGACGAGGCAGACCGTATGCTTGACATGGGATTCAGCGAAGACATCATGCAGATAGCCAGTTATCTGCCTAAAGACAGGCAGACCATCATGTTTTCTGCCACAATGCCTGACAAAATCCAGCAACTGGCCAAAAGTCTGCTCCACGACCCTGTGGAAGTCAAGATTGCGGTGAGCAAGCCTGCTGAAAAAATCAAGCAATCGGCCTACATATGTCACGATGCACAAAAAATGGGCATCATCAAGCATCTTTTCAATACAGACCAACTGAAACGTGTGATAATATTCTCCGGGAAGAAAGACAAGGTAAAGGACATCGCAAGAGAACTGCGCCGCCAGCACATTAATTGCAGCCAGATGCACAGCGACCTCTCGCAGCAAGAGCGTGACGAGGTGATGTATGCCTTCAAGTCGGGGCAGACAGATGTTCTTGTTGCCACCGACATTGTGGCGCGCGGCATTGACATTGATGACATTTTGATGGTTATCAACTACGATGTTCCGCATGACGCGGAAGACTATGTCCACCGCATTGGCCGGACGGCCAGAGCTGACCGTGACGGCATCGCAATCACATTGGTCAGCGAAAAAGACATGTACCAATTCCATCAGATTGAACAATTTTTGGAAAAGGAAATAGTGAAGAACCCTTTGCCTGAAGGACTTGGCGACGGACCGAAGTATGATGTGACGGAAAAGAAAGGTAACGGAAGGTGGCATAGCCATGGCAACAGAAGACGTGGTGGAGAAAGAGGCGGAAAAAGCAAAGAGACGACAAACAACAAGCCAGAGAAAAAAGCCCAGGGCAACAGCAAAGGCAATAGCAACAAAAGAAGAGGACGGAGAAGACGCGGTGGGGGCAAAGGGAAGAACGAACAAAGACAAGGGTCACCACAATGATTTTTTATTTTTCAGGCACAGGCAACACCAAATGGGCAGCTAATGAACTGGCACAGCAAACCGGTGACAGACTGCTCTTTATCCCGGATGAACTGAAGGGAGACTGCTGTTATACGCTTGAACCCAACGAACGCATCGGATTTTGCTTTCCAGTGCATGGCTGGCAGCCACCTGCCATCGTCAAGTCATTTGTCAAAAGACTTGACATCAAGAGCTGCGGACCAGAACACTTCTGCTTTGCCCTCTGCACATGTGGCGATAACACAGGGGATGCAATGAAAATACTCGACAGGCTACTGAGACCAAAAGGGCTTCAATTGCAAAGTGCCTATTCGCTAATCATGCCAGAGACTTATGTCTGTCTGCCTTTCATGCACACGGACACCCGAGAACGGGAAGACCGGAAAATCGCACAGGCTACACTGAATCTTGCTATAATCACGGAGGAAATCAAAGAGCGCAGAAAGGGTAACTTCCGTGTGGGCAAAGGTCCGGCCCCCCTACTCTACTCATATATTATTGGTGAATTTTTCAACCGTTGGATGATTACAGACAAGCCTTTCAAAGTTAGTCTGGAGAAATGTTCAGGATGCGGACGCTGCGCCCATGTGTGCCCAACCCAAAACATCAGTTTAGACAGTCACAAGCATCCAATGTACAAACACCGGTTATGCACGTGCTGCCTGGCATGCTATCATCACTGTCCGCTGCACGCAATCAACTATGGTCCACTGACCAAGAAACGCGGCCAATATTTTTTCAATGACAGAATGTCGTCAATCAGCAAGTCAAAATGCTTAAAACCGTAAAAATATGAAAAGGTATCTACTCCACATTTTTCTTTTGTCCCTGTCTTCTTCTATTTCTATCTGGTCGGCCCGAGTGACACCGGGGCTGTTCAGCGTCTGCCAAAGTGATGGAACAACACTCCATGTCAGAGGATTTGGCGATGAGGACTTTGCCTTTTACATGACCACAGACAATGTTCTGCTATTCCAGCAGGGAAAAGACTTTTTCATAGCACAAATTCTGAATGATGGTTCACTCATCCCAACCAAACAGCTGGCACACAATCCAGACATAAGGACAGCGCAAGAAAAAGAGTTGGTCAGTATGCAAAACAAGCAACAGTTTCAAACAATGCTGGCAACAAATGCCAAGAAGGCGCGCAGCAGGCGTGAGCCTGTTCATGATTCTCCATATTTGCTTCAACACACAGGTTCACCGAAAATACCTGTTATACTTGTACAGTTCACAGACATACAGTTCACGGTGGAAAACCCTTACGAAACTTTCCGCAAATACCTAAATGCACAAGAACTATTTGACAGAAAGACAGAGCCAGTCGTTGGCCGAAACTATGGAAGCGTGAAACGCTACTTCACAGACATGAGTAATGGGTTGTTCACGCCCGATTTCCAGCTTTTTGACGTAGTCACACTTCCGCATAATCTGGCTTACTACGGAGCGGGCTATCCAGCAAATGAGAAAAAAAATGAACTCGTCAGGGATGCCCTTGCAGCAATCAATGACACGGTTGATTTTACACCTTTTGACAATGACAATGACGGACTTCTAGACTTGGTTTATCTCATCTATGCAGGATATTCACAGAGTTACACAGGTAATTCCACCGACTGCCTTTGGCCTACGTCAGGGGTTGTTACTGCTAACATTGAAGTTGATGGCAAGAAAGTTGGACGGTATGGTGTAAACAACGAGTTAAACTTCACGCCCGAATATCAAGCAAGCAAAGGCCTTAGAATCAATGGTATCGGTCTGTTCTGCCATGAATTTTCACATTGCTTGGGCCTGCAAGACCATTACTGTAGCAGTGGAAGCGAAGCCGAACGGTGTGTCAACCAAAATATGGAGTACTGGGACATCATGGATGCAGGAGAGTACAGTTATAATGGCTACTATCCAACAGCCTATACCAGTTGGGAAAAAGAGTGTTTTGGCTGGACTGTGATTGACACACTTGACACAGCCACAGACGTGACATTACACCCTGCTTTAGAAGGCGGGAAGTCGTACCGCATCATCAACGACAGAAATGACAAGGAGTACTATATAGTAGAAAATGTACAGCAGAAGGGATGGAACAAATACCTCATGGGGCATGGCATGTTAGTTCTTCATGTTGATTATGACCAAAACCAATTCCGCGGGGCAACAACCATCAACAGTACAGCCGGACATCCACGGATGACAATCATACCAGCTGACAACCTTTTGGTTCCAGCATGGTATATTGACAGAACAGTCAGGTCGGACGCATCCGAAAACGTCAATATTGTAAACAGTGTGTTTCTTGACAGGTATAATGGACAGAATTTCACCTCAGCAATGTACATGGCCGAGGCTGCAGGAGATCCTTTCCCTGGTACCGGCAATGTTACAGAACTTACAGACACCTCCACACCCATGGCAGCAGTGTACAGTGGAGAACTGATGGGGAAGCCAATTACTGACATTATAGAGGGCGAGGACGGTGTTGTATATTTCAAATTTATGGGAGGTTCAGATACAGGAATACATGAAAACACCGCAACAGGTAGCCTAAGAACTGGCAACGCATATACTTTGGACGGCAGACGAATTGCAAATAAGAATAAAAACTTGAATAGTGGTTTTTATATTATTGATGGAAAGAAAGTTATAATTCACTGACAGTTTAAATTTACTATCCGACATCCATTGGTGTACTATCTAAATGAGTAGCGAAATACTAAAGGAAGGTGATCGCTAAAACCATCATGCTGGTAACGGTATCCAATAAATGTACGGTGTGGCTTTCGCCCACCGTATTTTTTATCTTCTACTGTTAGAAAAGGGCTATCGTTAATCCAAATCTCATACGGTTTGGCTGCAATAGGCGCACTTACAAAAAAATGGTCTATAGTCTCCCACTTACCTTGATAACGATAAGTACCACCAGCCCCATGTCTGCCCTTCACTCCATCTGAAACATTAGCCATACCATGAGAAAGAAGAAAAGCAAGGGATGCACTTTTCGAAACATCATTAAAGTCACCCATCATAATGACATGAGGGGATGAACAAATGGCATTTAATGAGTCAAGAGCTTTTACTAAGCGTCGTGCGACAGCCATTCTTGCGGGTCTTGAATGATGTTCACCACCATAACGGCTCGGCGCGTGAACCACAAAGAGATGGAGGGTGTCACCACTCATCACACGCCCTGAAACATACAATATATCACGAGTTTGACGAAAGCCTTTTGGCATTTGAACACTTAACGAATAGTATTTCAAAGGAGCAAATGAGAATCTGTGATATAACAACGCGACACCTATTCCACGATTGTCCGACGTAGGAGGCATCAGGTAATCGTATCTTAATGCTTTTAGCGAGGAACGCCGGGTCAAATCATACATAACGCTGTCATTCTCAACCTCACAAAGGGCTACGATATCAGGAATAACGCCACCATCAATTCCCTCACCGCACGATATAATCTCTCTGGCAATTTGATTGAGTTTGCGCCAATAGCGATAGGGGGTCCAATGCCGTAAGCCATCCGGCGTAAACTCAGTATCATTCTTCAAAGAATCATGTTTGCAATCAAATAGGTTTTCACAATTTAACTCGACAAATGTCAACCAAGAGACAAGCAGCAACAGTAATCCCATAAAGAAAAAAAAATAAAAAAGCTCTCCAATCCATTCGGAGTAGAGAGCTTTTACATTATAATAAATATAGATGCTTTACAGTCAACTTATTTACTCGGCAGCCGGAGCTTCCTCTTCAACAGCAGGTGCAGCAGCCTCAACATCAGGTGTCTCTTCTACCGCAGCATCAGCCTTAGCCTCAGTTCCTTCAGCGATAACCTTTACTGGGATTTCAACAGTCACATCCTTATGAAGATGAACAGTTGCAACATAATCTCCCACTTTCTTGATGTCCCGCATCATGATTATTTTCCGTTCAACATCCTTGCCCAACTTAGCCAGTTCATCGGCCACAGTTGCAGCAGTAACGGAACCATAGAGGACACCTGTTGCACTAACCTTTGCTGCAATTGTCAAAGCGACATCTTTCAGTGCAGCGGCTTTCTGCTCAGCAGCTGCTTTCAGAGCTGCCAATTTGTGTGCCTGCTGCTTAAGATTTTCAGCTAATACCTTTTTGGCTGATGCGGACGCGATAACCCCTTTTCCTGTAGGAATAAGATAATTACGACCGTAACCTGCTTTTACATTAACAATATCGTTCTTAAAACCAAGACCTATGATGTCTTCTTTCAATATAATTTCCATTCTTCTACCCCTTAAATTATTTCATCAAGTCAGTAACATAAGGCAACAGAGCAATTTGGCGAGCGCGCTTGACTGCCTGAGCCACACGACGCTGATATTTCAGCGAAGTTCCAGTGATGCGGCGAGGCAAAATTTTCCCCTGCTCATTAAGGAATTTTTTGAGGAATTCCGGATCCTTATAGTCAATATACTTAATTCCACTCTTTTTGAAGCGACAATACTTCTTCTTCTTTACATCTATTGAAGGAGCTGTCAAATAACGGATTTCTGATTCTTGTGCCATGGTTTAAGCCTCCTGTGTTTTAGCGTGTTTCTTTCTTCTCTTCTCAGCATACTCTGCTGCATACTTGTCAAGTTTTACAGTCATGTAACGGATTACTTTCTCATCACGACGATAAGCAATCTCTAGCTTACCAATGACAGTCGGCTCAGCCTTGAATTCCAGCAGACAGTAAAAGCCTGTCGACTTCTTTTCGATAGCATAAGCCATCTTCTTCAGTCCCCAAGTCTCTTCATTCAGAATTTCTGCACCATTGTCTGCAAGCACTTTCTTGAATTTAGCGACCGTTTCCTTCATCTGTTCGTCAGACAAAACGGGAGTCAAAATGAAAACGGTTTCGTATTGATTCATACTCTTTTAAATAGTTAAAATTATTTTTAATACGTTTGTATCACAGGGATATAAAATCCTTATTTCACAAAACAGTTGCAAAGATACACATCATTCCACATATACACAACATATATTTTAAATGCGCTTAAGACATTAGCATAATTTAACATAAGCAATATCAGTGGGTAACTATTCAGCAGTAGGTGCATGACGAATCGTCAAACCTCAAATAAACTACTGAAGTTTCCCACCCCTCTATTATCAGAGAGTGAGCACTATACAAAATTCCT
>CALBLK010000062.1 GCA_937895845.1 uncultured Prevotella sp.
TGGCCTGGCGCAAGTTCAAGGACACCAATATTGTCAGCATCAACTACAAGAAGACCGGCTACCAGGGCTGGGATCCCGTGAAGAGCGGCCTGAACAGCCGCGTAGAGCTGGTCAGGCTGCAAGGACGATGACAGACAGATACTTTTTTACAGATTACGCAACGCGCCCAAGTGCAACTATTCGACATTTGTAACATACCATGGGGACAAGGTTGCCCCCCGGCCAAAACGCTCGGGGGGGGGGTAAATGAACAATGCTACCCCTACTTAAACTTTTAACAACCTAATAGTAAGAAAGAACAATGAATGAGACAAGACACCACCATCATCACCATGATGAAGACGAGTCGAGTGTGTTCAAACACCGCAGCCTTAACGCCATTGAGCGACGTAAGAAAATCGAGAAATACACATACTGGGCCACAGTCATCATAGCCGTCGTCATGGCAGCCCTCGTGCTCGTTGCCTACACGACAAACTGATCGACAGCCCCGGGTAGCCACAGCGACACGGGCATCTGCCGCATATAGATAAGAACGAACTGATTTAAGCACCTACTTATGGGAGAATACATTGTTTCAGCGCGCAAATACCGCCCCACCACCTTCGATTCGGTGGTGGGGCAGAGCGCGCTGACCACCACACTGAAGAACGCCGTGAAGAGCGGGAAACTGGCCCACGCCTACCTGTTCTGCGGGCCGCGAGGCGTGGGCAAGACCACCTGCGCCCGCATCTTCGCCAAAGCCATCAACTGCATGAGCCCCACGCCCGACGGCGAGGCCTGCAACGAGTGCGAGAGCTGCAAGGCCTTCAACGAGCAACGCTCCTACAACATCTTCGAGCTTGACGCGGCCAGCAACAACTCGGTGGAGCACATCAAGTCGCTGATGGAGCAAACCCGCATTCCGCCGCAGATAGGCAAGTACAAGGTGTTCATCATCGACGAGGTGCACATGCTCTCGCAGGCCGCCTTCAACGCCTTTCTCAAGACACTCGAGGAGCCGCCGGCCCATGTCATCTTCATCCTGGCCACCACCGAGAAGCACAAGATTCTGCCCACCATCCTCTCGCGCTGCCAGATTTACGACTTCGAGCGCATGACCGTGCGCGACACCATCGGGCACCTGAAGCGCGTGGCCGAAAAGGAAGGCATCGCCTACGAGGAAGAGGCACTCGCCGTGATTGCCGAGAAGGCAGACGGCGGAATGCGCGACGCGCTCTCCATCTTCGACCAGGCCGCCAGCTTCTGCCAGGGCACCATCACCTATCAGAAAGTCATCGAAGACCTCAATGTGCTGGACAGCGACAACTACTTCCGCATCATTGACCTGAGTGTCGAGAACAAGGTGAGCGACATCATGGTGTTGCTCAACAACGTGATAAGCAGGGGGTTCGATGGCGGACAGCTCATCAACGGCCTGGCCAGGCACGTGCGCAACGTGCTGATGGCCAAGGACGAAGCCACGCTCCCCTTGCTTGAGGTGAGCGAAGCCCAGCGCCAGCGTTACCACGAGCAGGGCATGAGGTGCGACACGCGCTTCCTCTACCAGGCGCTTCGCCTGATGAACCAGTGCGACATCAACTACCGCCAGAGCAGCAACAAGCGGCTGCTGGTGGAACTGACGCTCATCGAGGTGGCCCAGATCACACAGCCCGACGACACGCCTGTCGCGGGGCGCCGCCCTAAGAGACTGAAAAGCCTGTTCAAGCATTTGCTGCAACAGTCGCGACCGGCAACACGGGCCCCGCAGGTAGCCCAGGCCGCCACTGTGCAGTCAGCCAACGGAGCCACCGGCGCAACGGCCTCCACAGCCGCCCAACGGGCGGCAGCCACGGCGACACATTCAACACAGGAGGGCGCGGCAAGGCCGCAGAAACTCAGAATCGGCATGGGCGCGCTCGCCCATTCATGGAGCAACGTGCGCAGGGAAGCCACATCGGCCAAGTCGCCCATAGTGGCCGAACCGCTTACAAAACCGGCGGGCGGCTCCAACACGCAAAACGAAGACAAGCCCTTCACCCAGCAAGACCTTGAACACCAGTGGATGGCCATGTGCAACCGCATGCCCCAGAAGCTGAGCGGCATCGCCACGCGGATGAAGAACATGACACCCACTATTACCGCTTTCCCCAAGCTGACAGTCAGCGTTGACAACCAGCTGGCCTGCGACCAGCTGCAGTCCATCCTTGTCAGCATCGTGAAAACCCTCCAGCGTGACCTTCACAACAATCACATCACGCTCACCGTAAAGGTAACAGAGAGCAAGGAGCAAAAGCAAGTTCTGAGCCGCCGCGAGCAGTTTGAGGAGATGAGCAAAACCAATCCGGCCATCGGCAAGCTACGCCAGCTGTTCGACTTGGAACTGGCATAACCCGCCACATTCCCAACTTTCCCAAAAACAGTCCTCACTGCCATTGCATGAAACGCTGCGTTTTGTGTACCCAGACCGTGCGTTTCACACGCCAAAACGGTGCGTTTTGTGCGCCCAAACAGTCCGTTTCACACGCTCAGACAGCTCGTCTGGCATAGTGATACGGCACGTTTCGCGCAACAAAAGCCTCCGTTTCAGTCGGAACCCGAACCGGTCTTCACAACGAAAAGGCGGCCATTCGGGCTTGCCACAAAGTAAAGGGGAGGCCCCGGCACCAGAAACGCTGGTGCCGGGGCCTCCCCTTTCACTTCCGCTGTGCTTAGTATGCCTCGTCGTCACCCTTGATGACGTTGGCCACCGTCTTGTACATAATGTAGATGTCAAGCCAGAAGCTCCAGTGCTCTATATACCAGATGTCACCCTGCACACGGCCTTCCATCTGCGAAAGCTCCTTGGTTTCGCCGCGGAATCCGGTCACCTGGCTCCATCCCGTGATGCCCGGCTTCACATAGTGGCGCACCATATACTTGTCAATCAGCTTTGAATACTCCTCCGTGTGCTTCAGCATGTGCGGGCGCGGCCCCACAATGCTCATGTCACCCACCAGCACATTGATGAACTGCGGCAGCTCGTCGATGTTGGTCTTGCGCATGATGTCGCCCCACTTGGTCTTCCTCGGGTCGTTCTTGGTGGCCTGCACACGGTCGGCATCGGCGTTCACCTTCATGCTGCGGAACTTGATGCAGTAGAAGTCCTTGCCATTGATGCCCGTGCGCTTCTGGCGGAAGAACACGGGTCCGGGCATGGTCAGCTTGGTGATGGCAGCCACGATGACATAGACAAAAGGGAACAGCGTGCAGAGAAACGTTGCGGACACCACGATGTCGAAGGCGCGCTTGACGATGCGGTTCTCAACCTGTGTCAGCGGCTCGCGGAACAGGCTGAGGTAGGGAACGTTGCCAAGCTGGTTGTAGTACATCCTGTGGTGCATATAGTTATACACATTGGGGACACTGTAGAAGTGCACCACGTGGCTGACACAGTAGTGGATAATGTCAACAATGACGCTGCGGTAGCGCGAGGGCAGGCAGCAGTACAGCTCGCGCACCTCGGGGTGCTGCTTGAGGTAGCCTGTCACCTCGTCGGGCTTGCCCAACCAGGCGCACTCCTTGGGGAAGCCGGGATTGGGCTCAAAGTCAAAATAGCCGGCCACGCGGAAGCCCCGCTTGGGCGACAGGGTCATCTCGCCGTACAGGGCCTGGTTGTTCTCGTAGCTGCCCACCAGCACCACGTTGTGCACACGGTTCTTGCTCATTCTGATGCGGTTTATCAGCCAGCGCAGCGACAGGCGGAAGCCCACTGAGCACATGGCAAGCACCGTATAGAACAGCAGCGACACGCCCAGCGGCAAGGTGACAAAGTCGCCAAGGTGGAGCACAAAGGTCGAGGCAATGGCAAACAGGGTGATGTTCTGGATGACAACCAGCAGCACGTTGAAGGGCCGGATGGCACGCTTGTGCAAAATGACGCCGCCATACAGCAGGCACATGGAATAGAGCACTGCGTTCATCATTGCCGACTGCCTGAAATCGCAATCCATCCACTGGCCGCTGGCCTTGATGAACACGAAATAGACGAGCATGCAAATCACCAGGTCGCAGAGCATCGTCAGCGGCTTGATAATCCTGCCGTACTCGTTAAAGTAGCCATTTTCCATAGTTACAACTTGGTTTAAATTAACTCGCTTTTTCTACAATTCTCTTCGTTTCGCGTGCAAATATAGGCCAAAAAAACGACTTTCCCAAATAATACATGCAGCATTTTATTTACAACGCCCCATTGGCTGAATGAAACGGGTGGGCACCCTGTCATTCGCCAATGGGGCAATCATACTGAAAAGAAACCATTGTCAGTGCAACCGGACAGCTACTGGGCAGCCTGGCAGTTGCGGCACTTGCGCTCGCAATAGCGTTCGCACTGCGCGCAGATGTCGTAGCCCAGCAGCGCGCCAAGCATAAAGTCCTCCTCGGGCGTGAGCTGGTTGAGAGGGCGCGTCACCATCAGCCTGATGGCATCCATGCACGCCTTCTTGCCGAAAAACAGGTTCATGCGGTCATTGCCCACAGGCTGGACGATGTAGCTGATGTTCTGCTGTCTGAGCCGTTCCAAGGCAAAGCGCTCATACTTCCTGTTGAAGGTGAACAGCACCATCTGCCTCACACCTTTCTTGAACTCGTAGATGTGGTTGGCCAGCACCTTCATGTCTGTCGGCATTGCCCTTGTCTCCTGCATAACCACTTCTGCTTGCATATTCCCGTTTACAGTGCGTTCTTAATCGCGTCAGTCCACGCATCGATACGCGCGTCGGTCTTGTCCTCCTCGTTTACGTTGTCAAGGGCCAGTCCCACGAACTTGCCGTCAACCACGGCTGCGGAGTCATCGAACGTATAGCCGTCGGTAGGCACGGCGCCGACAAAGTTCACGCCCTTGTCGCGCAGGGCGGCGTAGATTTCGCCCATTCCCCCGCAAAAGGTGTCGCTGTACGACTCGCAGTCACCGCATCCGAAGAGGGCCACCGTCTTTCCGCTGAGGTCAAGGCTCTTGAGCTTCTCCAGTCCGTCGTACCAGTCATCCTGCAGTTCGCCCGCGCCCCATGTCGAGGTGCCGAGGATGAGGTTGTCAGCCGCGTTCACCTGGTCGTCGGTAAGGTTGGCCACGTCAACCGCCTCGGCACCCAGCTTGGCGGCAATTTTCTCTGCAATGTCCTGGCATGTCCCTGTCGAGGAGCCGTAAACCACTAAAGTCTTTTTCATCTTTTTCTCGTTTTTGATTGTTAATTCCAGTGTCTGTTCTCTCATTCGGTTGCAAAGTTACGGCATTGCACACAAGGCGGCAATACCTAAATATTGTGGTTTTGCCATTCTTCCGTCTGCAACCAGCCCGCCATCGGAATCGCCTGCGAATCGCCTGCGAATCGCCTGCGATTTCAGAAAAAAACATTTTTTCGGCTCCTGCTGTCGCCTTTCTCAATTATTTTGCTTACCTTTGCGGCCAGTTTGGTTCCGTAGCTTAGCTGAATAGAGCGTCAGATTCCGGTTCTGAAGGTCGTGGGTTTGAATCCCACCGGAATCACTTGCTTCCCCCTCAGGGGATGCCAAGCATAAAGATTTCAACGCAGAAAGAGGATTTTACTTGACGTAAACTCCTCTTTCTGCGTTTACACGGCGGCGTTTCAGCGGAGACCGGAGCCATTGCAAGGCACGCGCCACGAAGGAAAACAACAGCGGCTGTTAACCCTGCCCGTCCGAATAAACATACTATATATGGGATGGGGCGTATAGCGTGGCAAGGACTTGCCGGGACTTGTACAATGCAGTGACAAAGTAGGTAAAAGCGGCAGTCAGTCTGCCGGCAGAGCCAAGAATGTGCTGTTTTTGTTTAAGACCTTACCGACTTTCGGCTTTTTGACTTATCTTTGCAGAAGATAAGCTGCGCTCGGCAATCTGAGAGCAAGTTCTCATTGCGCTCGGTTGCATTATCCTTGCAGAAGATTAGCTACTAAAGACATTTACATAACCAAAACAAATCAGAAAAAGGAGTATGAAGTATCTACAGTTATTGCTTGCGTTCCTGCTGGCTCCGTTCACAGCATGGGCCGACGGATGGGACACACAGTACAGGCAGATTGAGCAGAGCATCAGACAGCCCAAGTTTGCCGACCGCGAGTTCAACATCACCAAGTATGGCGCAAAGCCAGCGGCCAAGGCGGCTGTCAACCAAAAAGCCATCAACAGGGCCATCGCCGCCTGCTCGAAGGCCGGCGGCGGACGGGTGGTTGTGCCCGCCGGAACATTCAACACCGGAGCCATCACCCTGAAGAGCCATGTCAACCTGGTGGTCGAAGAGGGGGCCACGCTGCAGTTTGCCTTCGAGCCAGAGCTTTACCCTGTGGTGCTCACCCGCTGGGAGGGACTGGACTGCTGGAACATATCGCCCTGCATCTACGCCTACCAGGAGACCGACATCGCCATCACCGGCAAGGGCGTGATCGACGGCGGCGGCAGCCGGGACACCTGGTGGCCATGGTGCGGCGCAACCAAGTACGGCTGGAAAGAGGGCACCGTCAGCCAGCGCAACGGCAGCCGCGCGCGGCTGCTGAAGATGGCCGAGGACGGCGTAGACATGAACGAGCGCCGGTTTACCAAGGAGGACGGCCTGCGCCCCCAGCTCATCAACCTGAACAAGTGCGACGGCATTCTCATTGAGGATGTCACGCTGCTGCGCTCGCCGTTCTGGGTGATTCACCCCCTGCTGTCAAAGAACATCACCGTGCGCGGCGTTCACATCAACAACGACGGCCCCAACGGTGACGGATGCGACCCCGAGTCGTGCGACGGCGTGCTGATAGAGAACTGCTTCTTCAACACGGGCGACGACTGCATCGCCATCAAGAGCGGACGCAACAACGACGGCCGCCTGTGGGGCAGGCCCAGCGAGAACATCATCATCCGCAACTGCGAGATGCAGAACGGCCACGGCGGCGTGGTGATAGGAAGCGAGATTTCCGGCGGATGCCGCAACGTGTTCGCCGAGAACAACAAGATGGACAGCCCCAACCTGGACCGCGTGATCCGCATCAAGACCAACACCTGCCGCGGCGGCGTGATAGAGAACATCTACGCCCGCAACATCGAGGTGGGCCAGTGTGGCGAGTCGGTGCTGAAAATCAACCTCGACTACGAGCACAACGAGATTTGCTGCCGTGGCTTCCTGCCCACGGTGCGCAACGTGAACCTGGACAACATCACCTGCCAGAAGAGCAAGTATGGCGTTCAGATTATCGCCCTCGACACCTGCACCAACGTTTACGACATCCACGTGAACAACTGCCGTTTCAACGGCGTGGAGCAAGGCAACTTCATGTCGGGCAAGACGCGCAACGTCACTTTCAGCAACCTCTACATCAACGGAGGGCTGGCACTGACCAAGTTCCCCTACAGGCATTACAGCGAGTGGATGACCGCATCCGAGATGAAACGCTACCCGCTGTCGTATATGCTGGACTTCAGCAAGCGCCCCAAATGGAGCTATGTGATGGGCATCGAGCTGGAGGCCATGCTCGACACCTATAACAGATATGGCAACGAGGCCATCAAGGACTACTGCAAGCTGTACACCGACACGATGATCAACGCCAGGGGCGACATCCGCGGCTACCGGCTGGAGGACTACAACCTCGACCAGATACGCACCGGGCACTTTGTGGCACGGATGTACCAGCAGTTTCCCGAGAAGAAGAACCTGAAAGCGCTGCAAACGCTGATGAAGCAGCTGGAGAAGCAGCCCCGCACCAAGGAGGGCGTGTACTGGCACAAGGCCATCTACGCCTACCAGGTGTGGCTGGACGGCATCTTCATGGGACTGCCCTACTACACCCTTACGGCCAACATGCTGCTGAAGGGCAAGAAGGCGCAGAAGATATACGACGATGCCGTTGACCAAATCAAAAAGACCTACGAGCGCACGCTCGACGCCAAGACCGGGCTGAACCGGCACGCCTGGGACGAGACACGCCAGATGTTCTGGGCCGACAAGCAGACCGGGCTTTCGCAGCACTGCTGGGGACGGGCGCAGGGGTGGTACACCATGGCACTTGTCGAGCTGCTGGACGCACTGCCCGAGAGTTACAGCCGCCGCGGCGAGGTTGCCGCCCTGCTGAAGAAAGACCTGGATGCCGTCATCAAGTGGCAGGACAAGAAAAGCGGCGTGTGGTACCAGGTGATGGACAGCCCGGAGCGCGACGGCAACTACCTTGAGGCCACCTGCTCGTCAATGTTCGCCTATGCACTGCTCAAGGCCTACCGCAAGGGATATGTGGGCGCGAAGTACCGCGATGCCGGCATCAGGGCTTACCGGGGAATCATCAACAGGTTTGTCAAGGTGAATCCCGACAAGACCATCTCGCTCACACAGTGCTGCGCGGTGGCCGGCCTCGGGCCGGGCATGAGCGACGCCGTCAAGAAGGCGGCCCCCAGAGTGAGGGAGAACAAGCGGCGCGACGGCTCCTACCGGTACTACCTGAGCGAGCCTGTACGCGACAACGATGCCAAGGGCATAGGCCCCTTTATCTGGGCCTCGCTCGAAATGGAAGCCTTAGGATATGACACAGACAACACCACAGCCCGCATTGACCGCCAGGCTGTGGTGTCGCGTAACAACCCTACGGTAACCGAGGCTGACACGCTGGGGGCGTTCACCGTTGGCAACGGGCATTTTGCAGCCACGGTCGATGTGACCGGCCTGCAGAGCTTCCCGAAGGCTTACAGAAACGGCATTCCGCTCACCACCATGTCGGACTGGGGATGGCACGCTTTCAAGAACGACAAGAAACTCACCCCCCAGGAGACAGAAAAGGCCTTTGACCTGGGGCACGGACACCAGGAAGTGTATGCCGTGGAATACAAGCAGGACGGACGCAACAAGGAAGCGACCAGCTACTTTCGCACCAACCCCCACCGCCTGAACCTCGGCACCATCGGCCTGCAATTCATCTGGGACGATGGCGCGGGCAGGCCGGCCACGCTCAACGACATCAAGGACATCCGCCAGGAGCTGGCACTCTGGGACGGGATGGTGAACTCTAGATACACGGTCAAGGGCACTCAGGTGGAGGTGTCGACAGGGTGCATGGCCGACAGAGACGCCATCTTCACACGCATCAAGAGCGACCTGCTGAAAAGGGGAAACGCCGTGCTGGCGCTCAACCTGCCCTACCCCACCGGCAAGCATGCCGACGATGCCAACGACTACAAGCAGCACCAGGACTTGCACCAGTCCAGGCTGATTTCATCAGACAACCGTTCGGCCATCATCGAACACACCATAGACGACACCCGGTATTACGTAAGACTGCAATGGGAGGGCAAAGCCAAGCTGGAATGGGGCGCTCCCCATGACTTCTACCTCATGCCCAAGGAAGATGTGCTGACCGTGTGCGCGGAGTACACGCTGAACAATCCGACGGGCAAACCTGAAGACGAGACTTTCGCCTATGACAGGGCCGTGAAGAACACCATGAAACACTGGCCGCGCTTCTGGAACAGCGGCGCGATAGCCGACTTCTCCGAATGTACAGACCCGAGGGCAAGGGAGCTGGAACGCCGCACCGTCCTCTCACAATACCTCACCGCCATCAACTGCGCCAACAGCATGCCGCCGCAGGAGACCGGCCTCACCTACAACTCATGGTATGGCCGCCCTCACCTGGAAATGACGTTCTGGCACGCCCTCGACTTTGCGCTCTGGAACCGCCCGGAGACTGTGGCCAACATGCTGAAATGGTATAACGGCAAGGCTTACCCCGTGGCCAGGAAGATTGCGGAGCGGCAGGGATTCAAAGGCATAAGATGGATGAAGATGACCGACCCCGAGGCTGGCGAGGCACCGTCGAACACAGGCTCGTTCCTGCTCTGGCAGCAGCCTCACTATATCTATCTGGCCGAAGAGATGTACCGCGCCAACCCCTCGGCCAAGACCCTGAAAGAATATGCCAAGCAGGTGGAGGAGACCGCTGAGTTTATGGCCGACTTTGCCAGATGCTGCCAGACGAAAGACGCGAAAGGAAAGGCACAGGGGAAAATCAAGCTTTTCGGAGCCACCGCCATGCAGGAAAGCATGTCAAAGGACTTCTCCTACAACCACCCCTTCGAACAGGCTTACTGGTACTATGGGCTGAGCGTGGCGCAACAGTGGCGCGAGCGCCAGGGCCTGGAACGCCACAAGGAATGGGACGACATCATCGCACGGCTGGCGCCGCTCACCGAGAAAGACGGCATCTACCAAGCCGGAGAGCCTGTGGCCGACTTTGACGGAAGTCACAAGGCGGAGCAGTTTGACCCCTACAAGACACCCGAGCAGAAAGGCCGCAAGCAAATCTCGGCAGAGGACTTCGCCTTGAAATGCCGCAGCGACCACCCCGCCGTACTGGGTGTATGCGGACTGCTGCCCGCCACACCTTTATATAATAAGGAGGTGATGGGACAGACCCTCAGCTGGGCCATGCAAAACTGGAACTGGGCGACCACCTGGGGATGGGACTATGGCATGATGGCCATGTGCGCCGCCCGCCTGGGACAGGGCGAAACGGCTCTCCAGGCCCTGCTCAATGACAAGGGAAAGAACACCTACCTTGTCAACGGGCACAACTTCCAGGAACCCAAGCGGCTGCGGCTCTACCTGCCCGGCAACGGGAGTCTGCTCGACGCCGTGGCCATGATGTGCGCAGGATGGGACGGATGCACAGAGCCAAACAACCCGGGATTCCCCAAGAACGGAAAGTGGAACGTGCGCTGGGAAGGACTGAACAGAATGCAATAAAGTCACAGACGGGCCGACGGGCCATACTGATGCCAAGCCCCTGCCGGACAAACGGTCGCCCGGGGCTTGGCAAAACGATTCAAACACCAGTTTAACAATGAGAAAAATGATTTTAGGCGCTGCACTGACAGCGGCAGCGACAGTCATGCAGGCACAGGCTCCGGCCTTTCCCGGTGCCGAAGGCTTCGGACGCTATGTCACTGGCGGACGCGGCGGCAAGGTTTACCATGTGACCAACCTCAACGACAGCGGCGAGGGGTCGCTGCGCTGGGCCATCTCGCAGAGTGGCACCAAGACCATCGTGTTCGACGTGAGCGGCTATATCGACCTCAGGTCGCAGCTCAACATGAGTTCAAACACCACCATAGCCGGCCAGACAGCCCCCGGCGACGGCATCACCCTGCGCTATTACACGCTGTATTTCGGCAAGTGTGACAACGTGATCGTGCGCTTCATCCGCAGCCGGCGCTCACAGGTGAAAGACGTAAACGACGGGGCAGACGCCACATGGGGCCGCCAGCGCAAGGGCATCATCCTTGACCACTGCTCGTTCTCGTGGAGCATTGACGAGGTGGCCTCGTTCTACGACAACCTCAACTTCACCATGCAGTGGTGCAACGTGACCGAGGGACTGGCTAATCCGGGGCACTCCAAAGGCGAACACAGCTATGGCGGAATATGGGGAGGAAAGGGGGCCTCGTTCCACCACAACCTGATTGCCCACGTGCAGAACCGCGCCCCGCGCTTCTGCGGCGCGCGCTACAACTGGCAAGGTTACGACAAGACAAAGTACGGTTCGTCCATCGAGGCGGAGCGTGTGGACTTCCGCAACTGCGTCATCTACAACTGGGGCAACGGCAACGGCTGCTACGGCGGAACCGGCGGCGGGCAGATAAACATTGTCAGCAACTATTACAAAGCCGGGCCAGGCACTGCCAACAAGACCACGGTGACGCAGATTTCTGTGGCCAACAGCAGCAATGCCAAGGGAAGTCCCTTCATGGGATACTCCAGCCGCTACTACATCAGCGGAAACTACGTGACCGCGGCCTCGCAGCCGGATGGATACGACTGGAAGGGGGTGAAATATGACAGCGGGCTCTCTACCATCAATGGCGAACGCTATATTCCCGATGCCGACCACAACTATGGCGGCAATGTGACGTATGTGAAAAACAGCAAAGGCGTTGACTGCGTGCGCGTGAAGATGGACGAGCCTGTGGATGCCGGCGAAGTGACCACGCACAAGGCTGAGACGGCCTATGAGAAAGTGCTGGCCTACGGCGGCGCGTCGCTCCACCGCGATGACACAGACAAGCGTTACGCCAGCGAGGCCAGGACGGGCACTGTGACCTATACAGGGGCTATTGCGCAAACCAAGGGTATCATTGACCTGATTAACGACCCCGAAGGCACCGCGAACAAGGCTACAGCCAGCTATCCGGAACTCATAAGCGAGAGCCGCGACAGCTACTTTGACACGGACGGCGACGGTATGCCCGACGCATGGGAGACTGCCAACGGACTGAATCCCAACGATGCGAGCGACGGCAACACCACGACACTGGACAGCAAGGGGCTGTATACCAACCTTGAAGTGTACATGAACAGTCTCGTGCAGGAGATTATGGTGGCCGGAAACGCCGACGCCGCCGATGCGGTGAAAGAGTACTATCCGGCCTACACCAAGGAGGACGGCACTCGTGTGGCCGCCATCAACGGCGAAGACACCGGCATCGGACAGGTGGCCGCGGAAAGCCAGCCACGCGACAGCAGCTACTACACCTTGCAGGGTGTGCGTACAGCCACTCCCAAGCAGGGCATTTACATCAAGGGCAACAGAAAGGTTGTGGTGAGATAAGCCCGGTCACAACCTGCACTGTCCGCAACTGCCATCAAGCTATCACCAATAAGAGCGGCCACCTTTCTTCGTAAAGGTGGCCGCTCTGGCACTTTGGTTATATCTAACCCAAATCAGCCATCAGGCTGATTTGGGCACCTTTAGACAAGGTCATCCCCCTCCTGCTTTACACAGCAGGTGAGTGCATGCCTCCATTGCCCCGCTATTTTGGCATTCGTTGCAGTTTGCCATGCAACTTGGGACTTTTCGCCATAGACGTAGCTGAAGTCCCGAATGCGAAGCCCTTGGCTGACGATGTGGCGCTTGTGGGGAAGGTACCTTTGTAGTGGGCCTTGATAGTGTGGTTGTTGCTGTCCTTAAAGTTGGCTTCAACCACATATTCACCCTCCGCGTCGCCCTTGGCAATGGTCACGGAGCCGCCAACCACAAAAGCGTAATATGATGTCCAATTATTGTCAAGGAAGTAGTAGTATGTGCCTTGCGGTCCCTCTACACCGCCACCCATGTCTACATATTCACCCTGCCATACGAATCCCTCGAGTTCGTTGCGTGACACCGTGAATGTGCCCACCGGCGGCACATAACTGCCATCTGCAGTCTGCACACCGTTGAGGTATATGGTGAGGCGGTGGCGGTTGTTCCACTCGGCCCCATCGGCATTGGGATCGCCGCCTGACATTATCTCAAACTGTCTCCCCACATAGTTATAGCCAAGTGTGTAGTCGGCGGTAAAGTCAAGGTCACCGTTAATAGTCGGGCCTGTGTACCCCTTGAACGAGCAGTCCTTTGCCACCACCGAACCTGTGTACGTAAGTTCTTTCTGCGTGCTGTCGGCCTCAACAATCACGGCACTCACCGTCACGGTGCCGTCACTGTTTATGACGATGTCCATCTCTGCATCTATGAGGCTGTCAGTAATCAGAGTGTAATCATTCTTGGACACGAAGTCCTTTGTGGTAAACCTTTTGCTCTCGCTGAACTCGATGCAATGGTCCTCCGGCTCGGTTCTGTCAGCAGGGAGCATTTTGTAGTGGCCAGCCTCTGGCAAGAGGTTTTCGCCTGGGGCATTCTTGGTGTAGAGACTGAAAGTGTAAATGGTACCGGCACTGGTGAGATTGACGCTCTCATGCGAGGCATCACCCATATACACAATAAAGTTGTGATAGCCATTGTGGTAGACATCAGCCCAATAGTCTACGTCAAAATATTTTGACTGCTGCTGTGGCACAAGTTTTTTCTCCGTGGTAAACGACTGTTTGGCAACGGGGCCGGCACTCCGTCCGTCCCAGCCGAAAGCCACCATCGTGTAAGAGGTGGATGGGGCAAGGTTGGAGAACTGGTAGCTCCTTTCACCCTTCACCAACTTGGCGGAAAAGTCTGCCATGGATGTCACGGAACTGACAATCTCCGCATCGCTTTTGCCCTCCACTTGGGCTGTGGGATAGAGTTCGGCAAAATAGCTTCCCGTGTCAGAGGGGGTTACTGTCACAGATGCCGAAACGTCTTTGATGTCGGCAACGGCAATGTCCAAGGTAAAGGGTGCAGCGGGTGCACCACCCTCGTCATCGTTGGAGCAGCCTGTCAGACACACAGTTCCCATGATGACAAGCAGCATGAGAGATACGAGATTCTTCATTCTTTTCATGATTTGATACTTTAAGTGTTGTAAATTCTCTGCAAAGGTAGGCATTTCGCGAATATAACAACTTGATTACGCCTCTATTTAGACAATTTCAAGCATTCTTCCTATAATCTGTCAACAAATCACTCCGGTTAGGGATAAATCATTGCAATTTGCAAGCGCTTTCGCATATTTTATGTATTTTTGCAAACAACCCATATACAGCCGCCGTTCCAAGGCCGTGGAAGTCTGCCCGGGCAACGGCTACTGTTGCGAGAACGTGAATAACAAACGGCTTCCACCTAAAAGAAACAACATGAAACAGATTTATTCGCTTGCCCTGTCAGCGGCTCTTGCCCTGCTGTCTGCGCCAGCTTTCGCCGGTGACGGCAACGGAGGCCATCAGCAAAAGGCGGACACACAAGCCAAGCGGACGGCCAAGGGAATCATTTCGCAACCGTTTGCAGAATTGTTTGGGGATGGAAACACCTCAAAGAAACTCGAGAAGGAGTATCCGCTACTGTTCAAGACCATAAGGCCGGGCGATGCAAGGCCTCAGCCCACCACGGTGCCGAGCAAGTCCATGCGACCAACCCTGGACGCAACGAAAATGGGCGGGAACGCAGCGCCGGCAACCACTGCCTTGCCAGCCAGCCAAGCGCGAAACAGCAACGCGACAGCCACGGGCCGCGAACTGTGGGGAGCGGAATGGAAGACAGAATGGTCAAGCTACGGCAACAACGCCTACGGCCTGTATTCCATGACGGCATCAGCCCCAGTCACGCCACAAATCAAGATAAAGGACAGCTACATCAGGTCGGACGGAGGAGCAGCCCTCACCGATGGCGTATACCATTCGGTGGAGTTCGACAAAAGTATGTTAAAATACGGGCTTATCTATATCTATCACACCCGCTGGGACGTGGCCACAGGCCAACGGATAGGCAGCCGCGACTACTACAATAAGGACCGCCAAGAGATGGCAGCCATAGCCACGGCCCAGGATTATGCAACAGGAACGGTTTACGGGGTGTTTTACAGCCACGGCGACCTGAACAAAATGGAGCTTGGCATCGCCGATTACAGTACGTTCACCCGAACGACCATCGCAGAAGTCAAGCAGTTCTACGTTGCCATGGGCCTTGGAAAAGACGGGTTCTTGTATGGCGTGTCCTCCGACGGCAACCTTTATAAAATAGACAAAGCCGACGGTAGCGAAACAAAAATCGGCCCGACAGGGCTGACACTCGAGACCGCGGAGGGAAAAGTCTACCCACAGTCGGGCGAAATTGACCAAAAGACCAACATATTCTATTGGGCCGCAACCGATGCCGAGGGGAATTGCGCGCTCTATACCGTCAATTTGTCTACAGGCGCAGCCACACTCATCGGAGCAATGCCCGGCAATGTGGGACTGTGCGGCATGGTGCTGCCCCTGCCCGCCGCCGAAGACGGAGCTCCGGCACAGCCATCGCAGCTCGAGGCTCACTTTGACAACGGCGCGACCTCCGGCACGCTGTCGTTCGTCCTGCCTTCAAACAGCTATGCGGGAGAATCGCTTGACCCCGGCACAGAACTTGACTACAAAGTGTATGCCTCCGACGAGCTGAAAGCCGAAGGCAAAGGGAAGCCTGGCGAAACGGTGAAAGTGCCCCTTGAAAACATGGCCAACGGTTTGGTTAAATTCTACGTGACTGCCAGCAACGCCGTGGGAAGCAGTCCGAAAGCCGAAACAGAAGCGTTTGTCGGCATTGACACCCCTAAGCCAGTGTCGGGGCTGAAGCTCAACATTGACAAGGCAACAGGCGTGGCAACCCTTACATGGACGGCCCCGGAGACAGGCACGCACAACGGATACACAGGAAAGCTGACCTACAACGTCACACGGTATCCCGATGCTGTCCAGGTGGCCACAGGACTGGAAGCGACATCATTCAGCGAAACGCTTGACACCCAATCGCTGAAATCGTATTCGTATGGCGTTGTCGCCATAGGAAGCGCGGGGCAAAGTGCCGAAGAACGAACCGAGACACAGCTTTTCGGGCAGTCGATAGTTCCGCCATACGAAGAGCGTTTCGACGATGCCGCCTCTGTTGAGCTTTACACCATCACCGATGCTAACGCAGACGGAAAGACATGGGAGTGGAACGACCGCCTGAAAGTCATGGTTTACAAATACAGTTCCAGTAACAACGCTGACGACTGGCTGGTTTCGCCGCCGCTGAAACTGTCAAAAGGCCACATCTACAACGTGTCGTTCAGGGCATGGTCGGAAATGAAAAGCTCACCCGAGCAGATTGAAGTGAAATATGGAACAGCCTCCAATCCCGCCAGCATGGAATCAACATTGCTGCCCACGACAGAGCTTCCGGCGAACACAAGCAACACCTACAGCAAGGAAATCGCGCCATCAGAGAGCGGCGACTACTATATTGCGTTCCACGCTACTAGCCAGAAGAACGCCTACTACCTGTACCTTGATGACATAAAGGTGGAAGTGGGGCGTTCGGCCGCCGTGCCAGGAAAGCCGCAAGACCTTAAAGCCGTGCCAGGCGAAAGGGGTGCGCTGACCGCCAAGGTGTCGCTAACCGCACCGGAAACCGACTATATGGGCAACCCTCTGGCACAGCTCACCAAGGTAGAGGTGTTGCGCAACGACTCACTGGTCAAGACGTTCGAGTCGCCACAGCCAGGGCAGCAGCTCACCTATGACGACAAGTTGGCTAAAAGCGGCGAGGCCACTTACACAGCCATTGCCTACAACGAGAACGGCGCAGGCAATGCCACCGAGCCAATCACAATATTCATTGGTTCGGACAAGCCGAAGCGCCCAGCCGGCATAACCCTTGCCGACAACAAAGGCAGTGTGACAATAAAATGGAACAAAGTGCCTGGCAAGGGCGGCAACGGCGGATATGTCAACCCCGAAGACGTTGTTTACACCGTCTACGACATCGCAAACAGTGAGAATGGAACTTCGGCCGAAGCTAAGGGAGAGACCAAAGAGACCAGCTACACCGTGACACTCGACACATCGGAAGGCCAAGAGCAAAAGGCTGTGCAATACGGCGTAAGCGCGAAAAACGCCG
>CALBLK010000063.1 GCA_937895845.1 uncultured Prevotella sp.
TGGTGGAAATGTGCTAAACCCTTTTGCTCGCGGTCGCCTTGGATGGAGTCTTGTGGACACACTTTATATGTCACCGTTGCTCTTTCCTGAGCGGCCTTATCATCGGTTGGTGAAAGACGACAAACTCGTGTGCGACCAGGTGAACAATCCTGTAAACGATTGTGAGAAAGCACGAGAACTGTTGGCGGATGAAATAGCCCGGTGGAATGCGCTGACACGGGAACGGAAACAGGTGTTTGTCTCGCTGCTTGGCGACAAAGAGGAGTTCGTCGGTTTCTTCCGCATGACGGAAACCGAGAGCCTCGCACTTCGCAAGGCGGAGCTTTCCCAACTGATAGGCGCCGTTTACAACGGCCGCATATGCAGTCTTGCCGACCTTGACGGCCTTATACTGAAATGTCCGTGTGCCTTGGCCTATGCCTTGGCGCTTATTGACACGGCTGATTCTCACTCGGTCACTCCCGGATGGGTCCTCCATAACTATCCCGAGGTTGAGCATGTTATCAAGACACTCCGTCATACTCGGTGTGCAGGAGGCTGTGACTATTGCAGCCAGGAACTTGACGTGCGCCATAATCTCAAACGGCTCTTCGGGTTTGATGCCTTCCGCACCTATAATGGAGAGCCGCTGCAAGAGCGTGCGGCAAGGGCAGCTGTGGATGGAAAATCTTTGCTTGCCATCTTCCCGACGGGCGGCGGAAAGTCACTCACATTCCAATTGCCAGCCTTGATGGAAGGACATTCCGTTCATGGTCTGACAGTGGTCATTTCTCCCTTGCAGTCGTTGATGAAAGACCAAGTGGACAGTCTTGCTGGCCGTGGCATCACCGATGCGGTGACCATTAACGGACTGCTAGACCCCATCGCTCGCTCTTCCGCCATAAAGCAGGTGGTGGATGGCGAGGCCTCCTTGCTCTACATAGCCCCGGAGATGCTCCGGTCAAAAACGGTAGAGCGCATCTTGATGGCCCGCCATGTTGTGAGGTTTGTCATTGATGAGGCTCACTGCTTTTCGGCTTGGGGACAAGACTTCCGTGTGGATTATCTCTATATTGGTAAGTTTATCAAGGAATACCAAGCGCGCAAGGGGGAGAACACCCGGATTCCTGTGTCGTGTTTCACGGCGACAGCTAAGCAGAAAGTGGTGCAAGACATCTGTGACTATTTCAAACAATGGCTTGGCGCAGACTTGGAATTGTTTGCCTCGTCAGCCTCGCGCACCAATCTCCGTTATTCGGTTATCCATGTGGATACGGACGAAGACAAATACACAAGATTGCGCTCACTCGTCAAAGCAGCCAGATGCCCTACGATTGTCTATGTCTCTCGCACCAAACGAACTTGGGAACTTGCTGCCAGACTGACACGTGACGGCGTGAAAGCCCTGCCTTACAATGGCAAGATGAGTGCCGATGAGAAGATAGGAAACCAAGATGCGTTTATGAATGACCATGTGGGTGTTATTGTTGCCACTTCGGCCTTTGGCATGGGGGTGGACAAGAGTGACGTGGGACTTGTAGTCCACTATGACATTTCTGACTCCTTGGAAAACTATGTGCAAGAGGCTGGCCGTGCGGGAAGGGACCCACATATTGATGCCCGGTGCTTTGTGTTGTATAGTGACAATGACCTTGACAAACATTTTGTTCTGCTTAACCAGACCAAGTTAAGCATCAGTGAGATACAACAAGTGTGGAAGGCTGTCAAGAACTTCACCAAACAGCGTCCTCATGTATGCTGCTCGGCACTGGAGATTGCCAGGCAGGCAGGATGGGACGATTCAGTCACAGACATTGAGACGCGTGTCCGCACAGCCCTGTCCGCGTTGGAACAAAGTGGCTATATTGAGCGTGGCAACAACGTCCCCCATGTTTACGCGACGGGGATTACGGTCAGGAACATGGATGAGGCGAGGAAACGTCTCACAGACTCGTCCCTGTTCTCTGCTGATGAGATAGAAAGTGCCGTGCGCATCATCAAGTCACTGATTTCACAAAAGAGTGTGGCCAAGGCACAGGATGCAGACGCAGAGTCCCGTGTCGATTATCTTGCAGACATTTTGGGACTGAGCAAAAAGGAGGTTGTCTCAGCGGTCAACAGGATGCGTCAGGATGGTATTCTGGCAGACACTCATGACTTATCCGCCTATCTGCAAGATATGGGCGGAACACAGAAGAAGTCAATGTTGACATTGGACAGATTTGCCAAGCTTGAAAGATATATTCTGGAGCATATCCCAGACGACTCTCTTCGTATCTCCTACAAACAGTTGAATGACAATGCCGTGCGCGATGGCATAGCCACATCCACAGAGAAGAGCTTGCGCACATTGCTCTATTTCTTAGCGGTGAAAGGGTATGCGCGCAAAAAGGAGGATGGCGCTCGCAATATGGTTGTTACCCGCCATGGCGACATTGAAGCGACAATTGGACGGTATGAGAGACGGATTGGTATTTGCCGCTTTGTCATTGAGTGGCTGTATCAGCTGGCTGAAAAGGGAGAGAGCGCGGTGGCAACGCAGAACTTCCAGAGAGAGGGAAGTGTAAAAGTGTCAGAGACAGAGGGTGGGGAAGTTCAGTTTTCTGTTGTCGAGCTTCTGAAAGAAATCAAATCGGGCAACGATCCACTCTTCAACAATCTTGTGGAAGTGCAGTTGGAAGACGTGGAGGAGGCCTTGCTCTACCTCTCAAAAATAGGAGCCTTGAAACTTGAAGGTGGTTTTCTCGTGCTTTACAATGCGGTGGACATCAGGCGCTTGAAAGATAACCGCTTGCGTTACAAGCAAGACGATTACAGAATGCTCAATGAGTTTTACAAGCAGAAAATCCAGCAGATACACATTGTCGGGGAATATGCCAACCTGATGGTAAGGGATTATGATGCAGCCTTGCAATATGTGCAAGACTATTTCCAAATGAACTACCGTCTGTTTGTTGACAAGTATTTTAAGGGCGACCGTGAGGCGGAGATTGAGCGCAACCTGACCCCGGCCAAATACAGGCAGCTGTTTGGGCAGCTGTCCAAACGGCAGAAGGAAATTGTTTGCGACCGTGAGTCACGCTGCATTGTGGTTGCGGCTGGTCCCGGAAGCGGCAAGACCCGTGTGCTGGTGCACAAGCTCGCCTCGCTGCTGCTGTTGGAGGACGTGAAGCATGAGCAGCTGTTGATGCTCACATTCTCTCGCACGGCTGCGACGGAGTTCAAACAGCGTCTCGTCCAGCTGATAGGAAACGCTGCCCATTATGTGGAAATCAAGACATTCCATTCCTATTGTTTTGACCTTTTGGGCAGAGTCGGCAACCTAAACGATGCGGGGAATGTGGTGCGCAGGGCAGCCGAGATGATAGACGAGGGTGAGGTTGAGCCAAACAGAATTGGCAAGTCTGTGCTTGTTATTGACGAGGCGCAAGATATGGGGGCGGATGACTATGCGCTTGTATCAGCCTTGATGCGGGCCAATGAGGAGATGCGTGTGATAGCTGTAGGGGATGATGACCAAAACATTTATGAGTTCCGTGGCTCTGACTCGCGATACTTTTACCAACTGAGCAAAGTCTCTGGCGGGCGTCTTATAGAAATGACGGAAAACTACCGCAGTCTGTCGCACATTGTTCAGGCCGCCAATGACTTGTCTTCTCGTGTTCGCCAGCGTATAAAGCAGACCCCTATTGTGCCCGTGAACAAGGGTGAAGGCCTTGTCAAGGTCATTAGGCATGAGGCTTCGCAGTCACAAGCCTGTATGTT
>CALBLK010000064.1 GCA_937895845.1 uncultured Prevotella sp.
CCTCATGGTATTCGGCATATACCTTGTCCTTTTCCTTGAACGGCACATGACCTATCTGCCCGTATTCCTCGACAAGTTTCTGCACGGTGGCCTGCAGATTGTCTCCAGGCTCATCAAGCAGGGCCTTCAACTTAGCTATCACCTCGCGCTTCTTCTCCAAGTTGGCGTGCTCCTCGCTGCGCTGTCCGGCACCGGCAGCATTGCGAGCCTCAAAGAAATGGTTACAGGCTGCAAGAAACTCCTCCCAAAGCTGGTCTCCAAGTTTCTTGGGCACAGAGCCGATGGTCTTCCACTCTTTCTGCAAGGCGATAAACTTGTCTGAAGTGGAACGCCACTCGGTGCTGTCTTTCAGTTCGTTGGCTTTCTTTATGAGTGCGCGTTTCTTCTCGGCATTGGCCTTGAAAGCCTCTTTCAGTTCCTTGAAATAGGCTGCCTTCCGTTCAAAGAAAGTGTCACAGGCCGCGCGGAACCGCTCAAATATCTTGATGTTCATCTTCTGCGGGGCAAAGCCAACCGTTTTCCACTCCGCCTGAATCTCGATAATCTCCTTGGTATGTTTATCCCAGTCGCCTGTGCCCTTGTTGTCTGCGGCTACAATGGCCTCGACCTTCTCGCAGAGCGCGGTCTTTTTGGCCAGGTTCTCCTCTTCCTTGGCGCGCAAGGCCTCAAAGTACTGCTGGTGGCGCTTGTTGATGACTGTCGAGGCCGCCTTGAAGCGGTTCCAAATTTCCTCTCTCATCTCCTTGGCCACAGGCCCTATCTCGCGATATTCCTGATGCAGCTCCTGCAACTGGTGGAACGCGCCAATCAAGTCATCCTGTGCGGCCAGCTTCTCCGCAGCTTCGCAGAGCTTTGTCTTAGCCTCAAGGTTCTTCTTGAAATCATACTCCCGGGCCTCGCTGTTCAGCTTCAGCAGGTCATAGAACTGTTCCACATACAGCTGGTAGTTGCGCCAAAGTTCGCTGGCCTGCTGCGCCGGCACGCTTTTAATGCTCTTCCACTCCTGCTGAAGGGCCTTGAATTCCTGGTATGACTTGTTGGCTTCCTCTGGCGAGGTTACCATGTTCTTGATTTTCTCTATGATGCCAAGCTTTTTCTTCAGGTTCTCCTCCTTTTCCTCCTCCTGTTCTCTGAAGAGTTTGGCGCGGCGTTCCTTGATGATGCCCATCTCAGCCTTGAACACCTCCTCGTCCTCGTCGGGTGTCACCTGGTAGGCCTCGGGGTCGCCACCGCCGTCGATATAGGCTTTCAGACGGGCCTCGCGCTCTGCTATGTGCAGCTTGTAGAACACAGTTTTCAGATAATCTATTTCATCCTTTTGAAGGGGCTCGTTGCCATGGGCCAGTTCCTTGACACGCTCCACCACCTCTTTTTTCGAGGTGTAAACCTTCCTTTCATTCTCCTCTGCCTCCGGTTTCTTGGCATCGGGTACAGCCGCGGGAGTGTCAGTCTGGGCAGCCACGACCTCGTTCTGGCCGTTGCCAGTGTCTGCGGCTGTTGTTTCCGTTGCTTGCTGCGCGGCCTCTGTCTCTGTGGCCATCACTTCCTGCTTGCCCGTTTCGGGGGCTTTCTCTTGAGAGTCCATTGTGATAATGTTTGTTAGGTTCACTATTCAGTTTTATACTAATATGGGCACAAACTTACAGAAAAAAGTTTAAAAAGTGCCATTTTCGGCCGTTTTTTTTCGCCTTGCGGCTCTATATGAGGCGTTTATGGCGGAAAACCCACCAGAAAAGTCCGGAAACGGCTACGGAGATAAACAGTGCGACGGCAAAGCCAAACGGGTTGTTCTCCATGCCGTTGATGAGATTCATGCCAAAGAGGCTGGCGATAAGTGTGGGGAACATCATCAAGATGGAGACCGAGGTGAGTGTGCGCATCACGGTGTTCATGTTGTTGTTGATGATGCTTGAATAGGTGTCCATGGTCGATTCGAGGATGTCCGAGTAGATGCTGGTAGTCTCGCGGGCCTGTGTCATCTCAATGTTCACATCCTCAATGAGGTCTGCGTCGAGTTCGTCAATCTGCAGCTTGAACTTCAGTTTCGACAGCAAAGTCTCGTTGCCGCGGATAGATGTGATAAAGTAAGTGAGCGAGTCTTGCAGCCTGCTGAGCCCAATCAGACTCTCGTTGTTCACCTCGCGGTCAAGGTTTCGCTTGGCTTTCTCTATGAGGTTGCTGATCTGCTTCAGCCTCTTCAGATACCACACGGCAGAAGAGAGAAACAGGCGGAATATCATGTCAACATGGTCTGTAAAGCCCTCGCCGCGCTTCTGCTGGTAACTCACGAAGTCTATCATCATGTTGGTTTCGTAATAGCACACGGTGATGGTCACGTCGCGCTTGTGAATGATGCCGAGAGGCACGGTGGTGTAGGGCGTGCGCGAGCGGATTTCCTTGACATACGGGATGCGCAGGATGATGAGCATCCAGCCGTCATCGTACTCGTAGCGCGCACGCTCGTCGGTATCGCTGACATCGGAAAAGAAATAGTCGGGAATATTGAAGCGCTTCTCTAGCAGGTCCTGGTCGTCTTCGGTAGGACAAGTCACTTGTATCCAGCAGTTGGGCTGCCACTCGTCCACCATTTTCAGCCCACCGGTTGTGTTCCAGTATGTTCTCATTGTGCCAATCCTTTAAATAAGTCGAGGCAAGAGGATTGGCCATTCTTTCGCCCGCTCCTCACGCCATCGTGTTAAAATTTTCCGCGTGATAGTCGTCCATCTGTCTGTGATTTATATTGCGAGGGCGCTCTGTCTCGTTTGCAAATGCCATCGACACCCCACTTAACAGGTGCAAAGATAGTGCAAACGAGAGACATATCCAAGAAAAGAATCCATTTTTCCCCCAGTTCGGGATAATATAGCCTGTCAAAAAGTTGCCGTTACGGTTTCGAATTAAGGTTACAGGTATTTTGCAGCCATCCATAGATCAAGGATGGTTGCCGGCATAACAGTTCCTCAATGTAAACGTACCTGTCAGAAGAGGCTCGACCGTCTTGTGTTTTCAATGTGTACCCGACAAGGGTCTTCGGCTTGTTGTCTATGAAGCAGTATGCCCCCCAGTGCAGATACAAGATTCATGGTAAAATTCCGAACAGACCTGTGGCTCGAGTGTACAATTTGGGCTGTGTTCTTCAGCAAGTCGTTTATGGTCGGTGGAGTCAACAAACGTAATGCCGGTACATCTGCCGAAAGCCTGAAGATTAAGAAAAAAACATAAGAGGGAGGAATCCCCGGCTTTCAAGTTCAACAAAGCGATTATAGGAAACTGCATTGGGGAAGTAAGACTTCATGGCTCCCTTTATGTAGGACAGATAGTAATGCTTGAATTTGCGGAAAGTTCCAAAATGGAAGGGCAACAGGATGGTCATAATCTCACTGTCGGACAATGACGCTTTACGCCGTCTGCGTGTTGCCCCATCATCGCCAAAGAGCAGATGACCATGATTTTTGAGAGACTCCGGACTTGTGCCGGGACTGAATCAAGGCCAGGTCTGAAACGTGGGCCGACAGTCACGCCCGCTGGCAGTCAGCGCAGATGCCCTTGACGAGAAAGGTGGCCGTGGTCATGGTGTAGCCCTTGGGCAGCGCAATGGCCGGAATGGCCGTGTTGTCAAGGCAAAAGGTGCGGCGGCAGCGCTCGCAGAAAAAATGGGCGTGGGTGTCGTCGTCATGGTCATGGTCGTGGCTGTGGCATAGCTCATAGCGCACACCGCCGCCGTCGGCGATGGCATGCACGAGGTGGTGCTCGCGGAAGAGGGTGAGCGCCCTGAACACGTTTGACTTGTCTATTGACACGATGCGTCTCTCCAGCTCGCTTAGCGACAGGGGGCGTGACGCTCCGGCCAGCGTGCGCGCCACAACAATGCGGTTGGCTGTTGGCTTGATGCCGTGGGCCTCGATCAGCGAGGCGTAGTCTTCGTTCTTCATTCTTGGTCTTGTTGGCCAGCCTGTCTCTGCGTGTCTGTGCTCCGGTGCGGAGCTTGGCGATGGCCGGCAAGTACAAAGTTAAGCATAAACTCTGGAGAAATCTTCTTTTGGCGTGGAAAAGTTCAGCCCTTCTCTCAGTCCCCATGTTTCGCCATAGCTAGCTATGCTAATGCCCTTCCGTTGCGTTGCAAGCGGCGGAAGCAATGACTTGCACGAATTTTGCACGCATTTTGCAACAGAAAGCCACAAAAAGAGACAATATGAAACAAAGGGAGCGGGCGGGAGACAGTGTAAAAAGGCGGGAAAACAGCTGATAGCAAGCGGAGAGAACAGGATTCGAACCTGCGAGCCGGTTTTGCCGGCTACACGCTTTCCAGGCGTGCCTCTTCAACCACTCGAGCACCTCTCCTTGTTGAATAGCGGTGCAAAATTAACTCTTTTTGCTGTAAAAAGAGAGTGAAGCAAGGCGATTTATGATTCGTTAACTAAAAGGGCCGGTGTGGCTTGAGGTAACGGACTCTTTTTTGGAAAAGGTGAGGCACTTTGTGGGGCAGACCGCCTCTGTCTCACCGTATGGCCTGTATTGCAGTGTGAAACGAACCGTTCTGCCCGCCCATATGGGCCGTATTGCAGTGTGAAACGAAGCGTTTTGCATGCCAGGACGGGCCGTATTGCAGCGTGAAACGAACCGAACCGTGACGCCCGATTTGGGTTTAAGCCAAATCGGCCGGCATACCGAAACAAGCAATAACATAAGATTATCCCCGGTCTTTCCTCCCCTTGCCACTGTTTCTCTCGGCATCTTGCTGCCGTCTGAGCCTCGCAGCAGGCCGCTGTGGCGAGGCAATCCCGTTGCAAGCTGTCCGAAACAAGCAGCAGCCGGGGGCGGAATCTAATGGCCTCTGTTTGGTTTAAAGTGCCATGGGCTGCCCGGGGAAGAAAATGCGCTGCACCGTCTGGTTGGTCTGGGTGGCAACTTCGTCGTCGGTAACGCCGTAACATTCTGCGAGCTTGTGCAGCACGTGGGCCACAAATGCGCTCTCGTTGCGCTGCCCTCTCATGGGAACGGGAGCCATATAGGGCGCGTCGGTCTCGAGGACAATGCGCGAGAGGGGGACCGACTGCGGAAGCACTTCGGGCAGGTGGGACTTCTTGAATGTGAGAACGCCGCCGATGCCCAGTGCGAAGCGTTCGAAGCGGAGCAGCTCCGCGGCCTCGTGGGCGTTGCCGGTGAAGCAGTGGAACACGCCGCCAGCCAGCTCTTTCTCATAGTGGCGCAGCAAGGCCACCATCTCGTTCTGCGCCTTGCGGCAGTGTATCATCAGCGGGCGTCCCACCTCTATGGCCCATTCCACCTGTGCCTCGAAGGCCTCGAGCTGCTCGCGCGCGTAGTCGCGGCTCCAGTAATAGTCAAGCCCCACCTCGCCAATGGCAATGAAGCGGTCGGAGAACTGCTGGCGGATGGCGCCGAGCGTCTCGCGCCATCCGGCTTCCACCTCTTCGGGATGAAGACCTATCATGGGGTAGGCGTAGCCGGGAAAGCGGTCGCACACCCGCAGGGCAGACTGCACCGAGCGCAGGTCGGTGGCAGGGATGAGCACGCGTCCCACTCCCGCCTTGCGCGCCCTGTCCACCACCAGGTCAAGGTCGCCTGCAAACTCGCTGCCGTCAAGGTGTGCGTGCGTGTCGACAAAGCGGACCATCAGCGCTGGCGTTTCATCATGTCCTGCGTGTAGCGGCGCAGCTCGGCCTTGCGCTCCTCGCCGACGTTCAGCCGGTCGATGCAGCGCTGGCTCTCGTCGAAGTAGTGGTTGATTTTCTGCTCGCACAGCTCGCGGATGCCTATCTTGTTGTAGAGTGCGGTGACAGCGGCGATTTTCTCGTGTCGGTCAAAGTCGGTGGCCTGGACCCACTTGGTCAGTTCCGCCCGCTGGCAACTGTCAGCGCGCTGGAAGGCATTGATGAGCATATAGGTCTTCTTGTTCGAGATGATGTCGCCGCCAATGGCCTTGCCGAACACGTCGGGGTCGCCATAGACGTCAAGCAGGTCGTCCTGGAGCTGGAAGGCCAGTCCCATCCGCTCGCCAAAGCGGTAGAGCGTGTCCGCGTCAGCCGCCGGGGCGTCGGCCAGGATGGCGCCAATCTTCACCGCGCAGGCCAGCAGCACGCTTGTCTTCAGCCTGATCATTTCGATGTACTCGTCCTCGGTTACATCGTCGCGGCGCTCAAAGTCCATGTCGTATTGCTGGCCCTCGCCAATCTCAAGGGCCGTTTCGGTGAACAGCTCCAGCACGGGCTTGAGCTTGGACGGGTCGCACTGCATCATGCGCCGGTAGGCCAGCACCAGCATGGAGTCGCCCGAGAGGATGGCCGTGTTGGCGTCCCACTTGCGGTGGACGGTGGGCTTGCCGCGCCTCACGTCGGCATTGTCCATCAGGTCGTCGTGCAGCAGGGTGTAGTTGTGGTAGGTCTCCAGGGCGCAGGCCGGCATCAGGATGTCGCGCGGGTTGTCCTTGAACAGGTTGTAGGCCAGCAGCATCAGCACGGGCCTGATGCGCTTGCCCCCGAGCGAAAGCACATAGCGCACCGGCTCGTAGAGCGACTGCGGCTTGCGGTTGTAAGGCAATGTCTCGATAAAGCCATTGACCATGGCCAGCAGGTCGGATGATTTAACGACATTCATATCAGGTAGTCATTTTAGAGTTTAAACACTATGGGTATCGCCACGAGCGTGCGGCAGGGCTTGTCGTGCTGCACGCCCGCCTTCCATTTCGGCATGAGGCGGAGCACGCGCATGGCTTCGCGGTCGCAGCTGCCGTCAAGGGACTGCACGATTTTAAAGTCGGTCAGGCTGCCGTCGCGGTTTACGACAAACTGTGCCACCACCTTTCCCTGCACCTTGCGCTGCCGGGCCGATGCCGGGTAGGTGAGGTTGCTGGACAGCCAGCGCATCAGGGCGACAGGCCCTCCGGGGAACTGCGGCAAGTCTTCGACCACGTGGAAGTCAAGCGGGTTGTCGCCCGGGGCTGTCCCCGGTGGCGCGATGGCCTGCGCCGCGCCGTTGTCCTCCGGGTCTGAGGCGGCCAGCTGCACGCCGTCGTCCTTGTCACCCTCCGCCTGCCTGTCAAGCTCTTCTGGCGACGCCTCGCTCGCGCTGGGCACCGTCTTGAGGCGGTCGGCCACGTCGGCCTTCTTCATGTCCATTGCCACCTCCCCCTCGTTGTGCGTCAGCAATGCCTTGAGGTCAAGGTCCTCGTCCTGCTCGGTCCAGTCCTCGTCCGCACCGTCCCAGCCTCCCGTGTGGAAAGGGAGGTTGAGGACTGCAAGAAAAACGGCGAGCGCAACAGCCAGCCCCAGGGCCAGGCGCTTGCCCCGCCCGGCTTCCAAATCGGCCTTCTTGCTCTTCTTGGTTTCCATGGATGGCAATGGATAAAAATACGTTGCAAATGTACGGAGATATTTGAAAAAAGCCGTATCTTTGTTGCCAAAAATACCGAAACGGATGAAAAAAGTTATCCCGGCCCTCTTTCTCACACTGCTGTCAGCATCGGCTTCTGCCCAGGAAAGCCAGACAAGCTACAATTTCCTCAGGCTGCCGGCCAGTGCGCATGCCGCCGCTTTAGGAGGTGACAACATCAGTGTTGTTGAGGACGACGCCAGCCTGATATTCCATAACCCGGCCCTGATCAGCTCGGTCACCGACAAGAGCATAAACCTGAATTACATGACCTACATGGAAGGCGTGAAGACCGTCAGCGCAGCCTTTGTCAAGTCTGCCGGCCAGCGTGGCACATGGGGCGCCCAGGCCATGTACATGGACTATGGCACCATCAAGGAAACAACGGCAAGCAACGAGGTTGTGGGTGACTTTTCGGCCAAGGACATCATGGTGGGCGGCACCTTCACCTACCTGCTGGCCAACAAGCTTGCGGGCGGCGTGACCGCCAAGTTCATCTCTTCGTCCATCGCCGGCTACAACTCGCTGGCTGTCGGCGTTGACCTGGGGCTGAACTACTATGACGAGAGCCGCGACATCTCCATTTCTGCCGTGGCGCGCAACCTGGGCGGGCAGGTCAAGGCCTTCGACGACCATTTTGAGCGCATCCCCCTTGACCTCCAGCTGGGCGTAACCAAGCGGCTCACCGGTGCCCCCCTGCGCTTCTCGGGCACGCTCACGCGGCTCAATTCCTGGGATGACAGTTTCATCAGGCATCTGGCCTTTGGCGCCGACCTGCTGCTGTCCAGCCAGATTTATCTGGCTGCAGGCTATAATTTCCGCCGCGGCGACGAGATGAAAATCAGCGACGGCGACGGCGAGAGCAGCCATGGCGCAGCCCTCTCCTTCGGGGGCGGACTGCAGCTCGAGCGTTTCAAGCTGCATGTGGCCTATGCCAAGTACCATGTGTCATCCAACTCCCTGTTGTTCAATCTCACTTACTGTTTATAACTAATGGACAAGCGTATAACGATTGCCATCGACGGCCAGTCCTCTTGCGGGAAAAGCACGATGGCCAAGAGCCTGGCCCGCGAGTTGGGCTATGTTTATGTAGACACCGGCGCCATGTACCGTGCCGTCACGCTGTTTGCCCTGCGCAACGGCCTTTTTAACGCTGACGGCAGCGTGAAGGCAGACGGGCTTGAAAGGCAGATGGGCAGGGTGGACGTGACTTTCAGGCTCAACCCGGAGACCCGCCAGCCCGAGACCTTCCTCAATGGCGAGAACGTGGAGCGCGCCATCCGTTCGATGGAGGTGTCAAGCCATGTCAGCCCCGTTGCGGCACTGCCCTTTGTGCGCACGGCGATGGTGGCCCGGCAGCGGCTGATGGGGGCGCAGAAAGGCGTTGTGATGGACGGGCGTGACATCGGCACGACAGTGTTTCCCGACGCCGAGCTCAAAGTGTTTGTCACGGCGTCGGCCGACGTGCGCGCCCGGCGCCGCTATGACGAGCTGAAGGCCAAGGGCATGGAGGCCGACTACGGCGAGATTCTGAAAAATGTGAAAGAGCGCGACTACATTGACTCTCACCGCGAGGTGTCCCCCCTGCGTCCGGCGGAGGATGCCCTGCTGCTTGACAACAGCCGGATGACCCCCGGCGAGCAGCAGCAATGGCTGCGTAACCGCGTTCAAAATTGCCTAAAGACCTGTCTATGAAAAAGCTTGTCGTCCTCGCCCTTGCCCTGCTGGCTGTGGGTAGCGCGGCGAATGCCGCAGTGAAACAGCGTGTGCAGTGCACATTTGACCAAGGGTGGACCTTCCGCCTGTGTGCTAGCCGCGCAGAGGCTGAAGATGCAGTGAAGGCGCTGGGAGTCAGCCAGCCCGGCCTGGCCGCCAATGTCACAACAGCCAAGAGAACCAAGGTGACCGATGACACCGAGCCGGAGCAGGCGCAGGTGACGGCCAGCGAGATAACCGCGCCGGCTCCGTCGGCCGCAAGGTCTGACAAGGCGTTTCGCCCGGTCACCATTCCGCACGACTGGAGCATCGAGCTGCCTTTCGACCCCAAGGTGGGCGGCTCCGCCGGCTACCTGCCCGGCGGCCAGGGGGTGTATGCCAAGGACTTCACGCTGCCGGCATGGCTGGCCGCGAGGCTTACCCGTGGCGACCGGGTGGGCATAACGTTCGACGGCGTTTACCACCGGGCAACGGTGTGGCTCAACGGCCACAGGCTTGGGCACCATGTGTATGGCTACACCGGGTTCTCGTTCGACCTCACCCCTTACCTCAACCGGCAGGGCGGCAACCGCATGGTGGTTCACGTAGACCGGGAAGAACAGTCGCGCTGGTACACCGGCTCGGGCATCTACCGCCACGTGTGGTTGCAGGTCACCAACAGGACGCATGTCAAGGAGCATGGCATCTTTGTCGCGGCAAAGGCCGACGGGACGGTGAGCGTGCAAGCCGAGCTGGAGGGGGATGGCAACTGCAAGCTCACCCATACGGTGACAGACAGCCGCGGGAAAAAAGTGGCCACGGCGACCGCAAGGGGCGGTGGCGCGGTGGCAGAAAGCAGGCTCACGGTGAAGCGGCCGCAGCTGTGGAGCACCGACACCCCCACAATGTACACCCTCACCACGCAGGTGCGCGACAGCAAGGGAAAGCTGGTCGACGAGGTGACCACCCCCTTTGGCTTCCGTGACATCCTGTTTGATGCCAACACAGGCTTCTACCTGAACGGCAGGAACATGAAGCTGAAAGGCATGTGCCTGCACCAGGACGCGGGCAGCCTGGGCGTGGCCGTGCCAGACGAGGTGTGGCTTCGCAGGCTGAAGGCGCTGAAGGCCATTGGCTGCAATTCCATACGCTGCTCGCACAACCCCCCGTCGCCCGAGTTCCTGGCCATCTGTGACACGCTCGGCCTCTTGGTGATTGACGAGGCTTTCGACAAATGGAAGTCGGGATACTATGAGCCGTTCTATGACGGCTGCGCCCACCGGGACATAGCCGACATGGTGTTGCGCGACAGGAACCATCCATCGGTCATTGTATGGAGCATCGGGAACGAGGTGAGCGAGGCGTGGCTGAAAAGCAACGTGGGCGTAGACAGGGCGCGCGAACTCAACGCCATAGTCAGGCGCCTTGACCCCACGCGCCCCACGATGGTGGCTTGCCAGCAGGGGTTCGAGGACAAGTTTGGCAACGTGACCGACCTCGTGGGCTACAATTATCTCGAGCCGAGGATGATAGGCGACCACAAGCGCCACCCGGAGCGCAAGATGCTGGTGGCCGAGGCCTTTGTCTATTACTCAGGACTGCGCGAGAACCTGGTGCGCGACTTCGTGGAGCGCAATCCCTGGCACTTTGTCGAGGAAAACCCTTTCATCGCAGGGTCGTTTGTGTGGGCCGGGGTCGACTATCTCGGCGAATCCTCGCCGTGGCCGGCCAAGGGCTGGTGCTCCTGCCCGTTTGACATGACGCTGAAGGAGCGTCCGCAGGCCGCATTCTACCATCCGGCATGGAACCCGGAAAAGGACTACCTGAAGCTGGTGGTGCGCGACAACTGTTTTGACCAGGCCGTAGGCACTGACCACTGGCAGTATCCCCCGATGGCCGACACGTGGGACCTGCCTTACACCGATTCGCGCTGTGTCGAGGTGAGGTGTTACACCACCTGCGACTCGGTGCAGTTCTTCTTCCCGATGTGGAGCAACCCCCAGCTGCCGCTGAAACCGCGTGTCACAGCCGACTACCCCGACCACTGCATCACCGTCTGGCTGCCCGCCCGGCAAGGCAAGGTGCTGGCCATCGGCTACAAGGATGGCAGGGAGGCGGTGCGCGACTCGCTCATCAACCACGGCCCCGTGGCCGGTGTCCGTATCGTGGCCGACCACACCGCGCTCTCGCCCTTGGAGGGGGATTACAGCATCAAGGGCGGGCGTACAGGCAGCACCGTGTCGCATGTGCGCCTTACCTTGGTGGACAAGGACGGTCTGGTGCAGCAGATGCAACCCAGGAAATTCCGTGCCGAGGTGGAGGGGCCCATACGTCTGCTCGGCGTGGAGACCGGCGACATGCGCCGCCAGGAGTCATGGCGCACCACGGAACTGACAACATATTTTGGCGAGGGCCTCGTGCGGCTGCAGTCAACCACCCAGCCGGGCAATGCCCGCCTGAAAATCTATGTCGAGGGCTTTGACCGGCCCTTTGTCAAGGATATATCCATCCGGTGAGCCAAGGATGCACTCTTGCAACCTGTTGCAGAACAGGCATCTTCACTTTACATACAACACGCAATCATAGGAGTTATGGAGAAAAAGAGCAGTCTCATTTGCAGGGCGTTGGCCGCGACAGCATTCGTGGCGGCAGCCCTTTGCGCCCATGCGGCCGAGGCCGTGTACAGAATCGTGGAGTACAACAAGTCGACGGGCGAGTTCTCGCTGGCGGCAAGTGGCATGGTGCCCAAGGGCTCGTGGGCATATTTCCAGAACGACTACGGGGCCACCACCGGCAACCGCTACAACCAGATACCGCGCAACCGCAAGGCCACGCTCTGGCTTGAGGGGTGGAAGGGCTGCAAGCTGCGGAGTGTCACGCTGAGCATGTGCTCTAACAGCAAGTCTGGGCAGGTGGGCCTTGCGGTCTGCGATGGCGAGAAGTCGCTCTATGTCCTGCGCCCCGCCGACTTTGCCAGCGAGACATGGTTCGGACAATGGGTGTCAAAAGACCTCAATGTCTATGTGGACATCACAAAGCGGCTGGACATTCCAGCCCTTGCCGCGGACGAGGCAAGTCTTGTGCTGCAAGGTGGAACGGCCGAAGGCTCCGTGTATGTCAGTACCATCACCATTGAATATGATGAGGCTCCCGGGGCGGAACTGGAGTCGCCCTTGGGATGGGCCTATGAGAAACTGACCAAAAAGAGCGTGCTGAGCGAAGGTGACGAAGTGATGATTTACCGCAACGGCTGCGCTGCGGCCGACTTTGACGGCATGCAGACGTCGCATTACCTTGATGCCATGGTGATAGCCTCTACAGCCGATGTCTCCAGCCCCGATGTGTTGCGGTTCACGCTCGGCAAGGCTGACGGCCAGGAGTCCTGGACGCTGACCGACCAGAATGGCCGTGCGCTGGGCGCCACGGGCAAGCAGTCGCTGGCATGGGATGAGGGGTCTACGCTGTGGACGGTCAGCCTGGGCTACGACGGGGCGGAAGTCACCAACGTCAATGCTGACTGTGGAACCCTGCGCTATAACGCCCCTGCCGGCAGCTACGCCCGTTTCAATGTCTATTCCTCCACCTCTCTGCCGCTGCCTTTCCTTTATCGCAAGGGCAGCCAGCGCCAGCCCGAGGTGTCGCGCTCGCTGACGTTCAGCGAGCCTGTGGTGACAGCCGACGTGTCGGCGGGGCATGTTGTGCTCAAACCGAGCCTCCTGCCCGCGACAGCAACAGACAGGCGTATCCGCTGGACTTGCGACAACGGTCAGGTGGCCATGGTGAACGGCGGGCTTGTCACCCTGCTCAACGCCGGCGAGGCCACCATAGCGGCCCGGGCAGCGGATGGCGGTTGCGAGGCCAGCGTGCGCCTTGTGGTGACTGCCGCGGCTGGCGTCGCTTCTCCCACAGCCTCCGCCCGGAGGTCTGAAGCGCGCAAGCTGCTTGTCGGCAGCAATGTTGTTGTCACCACGAAGGCCGGCAGATACACCCTTGGCGGACGGCCCGTGCCCGCGCATTGAGCGCGGGCACCAGCCCTCCCGGGATGGGTGTCAGTGGCTCAGCGTGCCGGCGTTGACAACAGGCTGCGCCGAGTCGTCGCCGCACAGCACCACGAGCAGGTTGCTCACCATGGCCGCTTTCTTGTCGTTGTCAAGGTTGACGATGCCCTCGCCGCTCAGCTTGTCAAGCGCCATCTTGACCATGCTCACCGCGCCCTCCACAATCTTCTCGCGTGCCGTGATGATGGCCGAAGCCTGCTGGCGGCGCAGCATCACGGCCGCAATCTCGGGAGCGTAGGCCAGGTAGTTTATCCGGGCCTCAACCACCTCGATGCCGGCCATGGCCAGCCGCTCGTTCAGCTTGTCAACCAGCAGCCTGTTGATTTCCTCTGACCCGCCTCTCAGCGTAATCTCGCTGCTGTTGCTTCTTGTGTCGTCGTATGCATACTGGCCGGCCACCTGCCGCAGGGCGGCGTCGCTCTGTGTCTTTACAAAGTTCTCGAAGGCCTTCATCACATTCTGCACGCTTGTCCCTGTGGCTGTCTGCGCCATGGTTTGCGCGTCAATCTCAAACATTGCCTTGTAGGTGTCCCGGAGTTTCCACACCAGCACGAGGCCGATCATCACCGGGTTGCCCACCTTGTCGTTCACCTTGATGGGCTCCGCGTCAAGGTTGCGTGCGCGCAGTGACAGCTTCTTGGTGTTTATAAACGGGTTCACCCAGTGAAAGCCCACCTTTTCGTAGGTGCCGCGGTATTTGCCGAAGAACATCATCACGCGCGCCTCACCCGGCTCAATCTGCACGAATCCGAACCAGGCCACCAGTGTGAACACAAGCAGCAGGATGCCCAGTCCGCCCACGGCATACCCCAGGAGACACTCGCTGCAAAAGCCTAAGAACATCACAACGCCGGCCCCGAGAGTGACCGCCATGTTGGCAAGGAGCATGCCGATACCGTTGACCGACATGCCGTTGAATGCAAACTCTTTTTTTTCCATATTGTTAATGTAGGTTACCATATTTCTCCTTTCAATGAAAACAGCATGTATTCTTGACCCCTACAAAAATAGAGAAAACTGAAGACAACCCGTCTGAAATAGAGCTTTTTTTTACCGTTCAGGCCGTTTTTTTCATGGAATTGTAATTTTCAAGACGAAAGATCTGCGTGTCTGTCACCTTTCGGAGGGCGCTCGTCTTCATAGACAATGGTGCAAACGGTGTTGCAATTCAAAGATGCAGGTTTCTGCGATTTGCTTTTGTCAGTGTCTCGCCATAGCCCGCAGTGACTTCAGCACTGCCGCCAGCAATATGCCGGAACAAACAGCAAACCGGGATGAAACCTGATGGCCGGTTTTGATTAAAAACATTTGATAAGGTCAGACAGGGAGGAGGCTCATTCTGCAAAGTAGGGTGGGCGAAGAAACTTCTTATGCGTATGCGCGTTCATGTGAAGTGTCTGGTAAAATGTTAATTTGTTGTGTTTCGCGTGTTTTTTGCGGCGCGTTTGCCTAATTTTAAAAATAATATGTTATTTTTGCACTTGACTTCCTGCGTCAGGGATTACTTGTTATGTGGCTTTTCGTAAAGATAGTCATTGTAGTATGGCCTGATACATGCACCCACGCCGAATGAAGTCCGATGTCAGCCAGTGGCAGAGGACAGAAGTGGATTTAGGGTGGGAATTGGAGGTTGACATATTGAAGGCGTTTATCAACGCTTGAGCTTGACTTTCGAAATCTCGCAAATTTCATGTACCGTCAAGACAAGACAGCGATAGATGTCCAGGGATGTGATTATTCACACACCCAGCGATGACTGTTGCCATGGTTGCGTGTATTGCGCTTTGCCGTGTCAATGAGTTTTTTCGTTGGAGATTAGTGTAGTATATCATATCGGCGTGGGCTCTGTTCGTTGTTCGTTCAACGGTACAGGGCAAATGCGAGAGCCTCGAAAGTGGAGCGACAACGAGAGGTTCACGCTTTTTTTGTGTCCCCATGGAATTGATTAGAAAATGATTCTCGGGGCGAATCTTTTCAATAAGTTTGCCTTGAATGTATGTGAGAAATTCAAACCATAACAGACATATTCGCAATATGATAAGTCTTGTAGACATAAAGGAGTCGCACATTCTTTTTGACGGTCATTACCAGTTAGTTAGGAAAATTGGGGGCGGAGGGTTCTCCGAGGTATGGCTGGCCCACGACACGATGGCTGACATTGACGTTGCCTTAAAGGTATACACTCCTAACGGAGAGCTTGACGAGGAGGGGAAAAGTGAGTTGAAGCGGGAGTTTGCCAGGTTATGCGACATCAATCACTCAAACATCATCCATGCCATAGGCTTTGGCATTTATCGGGACGAGTTGCCCTATCTGGCCATGAGCGTGTGCAGGAATGGCTCGGCCAAAGGGCTGATAGGGCGTATTGACGAGCCCGGACTGTGGGTGTTCATAGAGCAGGTGGCCTCAGGCTTGCAGTACCTTCACAAGCGGGGCATTGTCCATCAGGATATGAAGCCCGACAATGTGCTGATCAATGCCGACGGACAGTATCTCATCATTGACTTTGGCATCAGCACCAAGACCCGCAACACCTTGCGGAAGAGTGCCAGGGGAAGTGTGGGTGGTGGCACTCCATGGTATATGTCTGTTGAGAGTTTTGGCATGGAGGCTCAGAGTGTCTGCGCCCGTGATATCTGGGCCTTTGGTGCCATGCTCTACGAGCTGATGACTGGCGATGTGCCTTTTGGACAGTATGGCGGAGTGACCCAGAAAGCCAAGGATGGAAAGGTGCCGGCGATTTCCTTGGATTTTTCTGACGAGCTGAAACGGTTGGTTTACGACTGCCTCGCCCTCAATGCCTGGGACCGCCCGGACGCTGACGAAATTCTGCGCCGTGTGGAAAGTCACAAGGCTGGCGTCATGCCGCGCAAGAGGTGGCCGGTGCGCCAGCTCGCTGTTGCCGCCGTGTGTGCCTTGGTGGCGGGCGGCGGCTGTCTTGTCTGGTCGTTGGCACCGATAGAAAGAGCGGACGAAAACGTGCCGGTGGCAACGACCAACAAGAATGACAGCGCGTTTTTGGCCAAGGTGGCTGAAGCCAGCCATATTGTAGGGAGGGAAAAGCGGATAATAGAGCAGGAAAAGCAAAAGGAGAGTGTGGCTGCTATCAATGTTGCCAGCCTGTGCTCGGCCGCGGAAATCTACAAGCAGGCTCTCGGCATAGAGGCGAGCGACTCTGCATTGGCAAGGGGAAAAGTGATGTGGAGGCCGTCACAGCGGGTGATCGACAATACTTACACCTATATGTATAAAAAAGGTGTGGAATATAGCGCGTGCGGGGCGGTGGATGCCGGCAGACGGCTTGGCCGGCGGACGGTCAAGTTGAAAGAATATGTTTCTCAGCCCTCATTAGACAAATTGGAGAAGAGTAATCAATCAATAACTATATCACGCAGACGGCTTGGCCGGCGGACGGTCAAGTTGAAAGAATCTGTTTCTCGGTCCTCATCAGACAAATTGGTGACGAGTAATCAACCAAGAACTATAACACATATTCACAACATTAGACAAGTTTCTCGGTCCTCATCAGACAAATTGGAGACGAGTAATCAAACAATAACTACAACACATATTCACAACATTAGACAAATTGGAGAAAAGTAATCAATCAATAACTATATCACAATGAAAATCTTAAAAGTAACGTTGTTTGCTGTGGTGGGCGTGTTTGCCTTTTCCACGCAGATGAAGGCGCAAAACTGCATGGAACTGTTCAAACAGGCCAATGCGTTGAAAGACAGAAAGAATTATGCCGAGGCCATCACCTATTACCAACGCGCCAAGGGGTGCGATGCCGAGCTGAGGACTGACTGTAACAGGCTGATAGAATATTGCCGTAAGCGCCTGCCTGTGTTGGAAATCTCTGAGCAAGAAATCAGAATACCTTACCAGGGAGGTGACAAGCAGGTGGCCGTAAAGTCAACAGGCAAATGGAAAATAGATGGCACTAACGACTGGTGCAAGACAGATGGCGTGGACGGGCGAAACCTCATTGTGCAGTGCCGCAAGGCCAATGATGACATCCGCAGCAAGGTGGCCACGCTCATCGTCAAGAGCGGTTCGCTGTACAAGTCGATAAAGGTTGTCCAGGAGGGCCGGCCCGAATATATTGAGGTTGGTGCGCAGAGCCTGGCGTTTCCTGCCAAGGGTACGGCAGACCGCATAACAGTGACTTCAAATGCCAACTGGGATGTCACCTCGGTTCCCTCGTGGTGCAAGGTGGAGAAGCAGAAGGATGGCATCCGCATAACCGTGAGTCCGAACGACCGGGTGATGGAACGGACGGACGACATCGTCATCGTGTCTCCAAATAAGTCGGTCACCATCAGAATCTGCCAGGGCGCTGGCGAGGAGCATCTCACACTGTCTCAGAACAACCTTGTGGCTAACGAAGAGGGCGACGTGCATTATGTGAGGGTGTATACCGATGCTGACAACTGGTTTGTGGGCAACTATCCCACTTGGATGAACGTGCAGCGTGTGGGCAAGGACAGCATCCGCATCGTTTGCGGAAAGAACCTGCCAAACGGCCAGCCTCGGTCGGGCAGTGTCCAGGTGCGCACCGACAGGCAGACGGCTGGCGTGCTGGTCACCCAGGCCCCGCTGATGGTTCAGGACCTGATATTCCCCAACTCCAAGTTGGTGGGAGGCCGCAACTTCTCCCTTGGCATCAGTGCCAGCTACTATATGCCGTTTGTTTCCGCATCTGCCGGTGGCGACTATGTAGGCTCTGTGGTAGACTATGGCCTGGGCACCAGCGCTGAGAACGCTTCCTATAAGTCGGCGACAGGCCTTAGCTTCGGTCTCTTTGCCGACATCCGTCTGCACAAAAACATCTTCCTGATTGCGGGAGCTAACTTCACGCAGGTAAAATACAAGAATGAGTTTAATCAGAACACCACCTACACCCAGCCGCTCGGTGATGACAACGCTTACATGTATCAGAAAGGTGAGCTGATGAACTCCTATACCGAGAACTACACGCACACGATGATAGAGGTGCCCATCCTGGCTTCCTACCGGTTTAAGGTGAGCAACGTCAGCCACATCCAGCTGAACGCCGGGCCTGTGCTCAGCTTTGGCCTCTCTTCAAAGATGAAGTTCTCCGGCAACTCGGACTGTGAAACCATGAGAAGGTACAATTCCGTGACCCACCAGCCGGTTGACAACAATAATTACGTTCACCACACGGCTGCGAGTGCCGACTTCAACCTGTACCAGCCCTGTGTCTATTGGGAGGAAATGTACACCACAGGCAATGATGCCGCAGTTCCGCACCATAACCAGTTTCAAGAGTCTCCGTTTGCCAAGTTCAACTATGGCTTGCGGCTCGGCGTGGCCTATGAGTGGGCCGGCATCTCGTTCGGTCTCTCCTACACGCGGATGCTGTCTAACATGGCACAGAAAAACTACTGGGAGAACGAGCGGTGGACGGTGCTCAACAACAGTGATGTGACGATGAGGGGTTACAAGCACCGCATCCACACACTTGAGTTCAAGCTGGCTTATACATTGAGATATTTAAAAACCAAAAAGTCTGAATAATATGAGATGCCAATTTTGTGGTTGGGACAATCCCAACGGAAAGACAACCTGTGAGAAATGCAACAAACCCTTGACATGGGGGGCGCAGGGCGATGGTGTGCTTGCAGAGGGACACGACCGGCCTACAGCCCTTCATCCCGAGGGCTGCTTCAACCCTAAGGCCACTGTGCGCGAGAGTGTGGCAGGGGGAGTGTCCGAGACTGTCAGGGAGGAACTGTGCCCCAAGTGCGGCTACCCCCTTGATAACGGCGAGTGTGCTGCGTGCGGTTACAGTTCGGTCAAGGCAGAAACGCCTGTCGTGGCGGCTCAGGCTCACCGGGCTTCAGAGTTGCGCAAGACCGTGCGCCCCATCCGCAAGGGTGACAAGGAGGGCGTGTTCACCCTTACCCCCATCTCGGAAGAGACAGGGGAGCCCGAAGGCACTTCCATTGGCTATGAGGGCAACGAGGTGGCACTCTGCCGCGACAACACCGACCCGAAGAACCCCACCATCACCTCGTCCGAACAGGCCTGCATCACTTTCGAGAATGGAGTGTGGGGCATTGTGGACAGGAGCGAGTACAAGACCACCTTTGTGCAGGCCGCTCGCGAGGTGGAGCTGCGAAGTGGTGACCTGATTCTGCTGGGCAACCAACTTTACCGTTTCGAGTTATAACCCTTAGGTGTTATCCGATGGTTGCGTACCGAATTGATGTCAACGCTGGTGATTTGTTTGATGGCAAGTATTCCATTGTCAGACAGATTGGCAGCGGCAACTATGGCAATGTATTCAAGGTGAGAGACAATCTTGGGAGAGACTATGCCTTGAAGCTGCTCAGGCTCTGGGAGGTTGCGGGTGAGCTGCACCGCCCCCTGGTCATGAAGTTTGAGCAGGAGTACAAGACGGGCCAGCTTGCTTGCGACTATCTCATCCACAGTCTTGACTTTGGCACAGTCCAGGGCAACCCCTATTTGCTGATGGAGTTTTGTTCGCAGGGAGACCTGTCGCGGGCCGTTGGCAAGGATCAGGCGCGTCTGCCCGGTTATGCGCATGATATTCTTGAGGGATTGCGCGCCCTTCATTCTGAGGGGAAGATTCACCGTGACATGAAACCCGAGAATGTGCTTATCCGTAACAATGGCAAGGCTGCGCTCACTGACTTTGGCGTAGTGGGCGAGATGGACAAGAACCGGCGCCTGTCGGAGAAGGGCTGGTGGAGCAAGCGCCCGAAGCAGGTGCAGGGAACGCCGCTGTATATGTCCCCGGAGATGTTTGACAGAAAGGGCGGCGGAGTGACCTATCTGCCTACTGTTGACATTTGGTCGTTTGGGGTGATGATGTACGAGATGCTCACTTCAGGTTCGTTCCCGTTTGGTGACATTGAGAATTTTGAGGACTTCCCGAAATATCAAGAGCGCGCCAGACGCGGGCAGTGGGATGCAGACAGACTGAGAATGTCACCGTATGGCTGTGATTGGCTTCAGATTATAGAACATTGCCTGGCTCCCAACTACCGCGAGCGTTATCAGAGTGCCCTGGATGTATTGGTGGACTTGGCACCCATGCTGGGCGGGCGCCTGTCTTGTGCGGTCAGCGATCGCCTGTCACGGTCGTGTGCCATCAGCCGGATTGTGGTCACGCAGGGAGAAATCATCGGTGCAGAGTTCAGACTGGACAGCCTCCTCCAAAGTCATGGCAGGATGCTGAGAGCTGGCCGTGGCAGTACGAACGACATCGTTCTTTCCGAACGTGTGAGCAATTATGTGTCACGCTGCCATTTCACCCTTGAACGGTCAAAGGACGGTGGCTATTGGGTGATTCGTGACGGCCAGTGGCAAAGTGACAAGCGGCGATGGGTCCCCTCTACCAATGGAACTTATCTGAATGCTACGCCGGTTTCCGTGGACGGCCAGAAGGTCTTTACCGGTGACATCATAACAGCCGGTGAGTATAAACTAAAAGTAGAATAGTATTATTAAGTTATTAAGTCAAATCAAAATGGACAACAAAACAGTTCAATACAAGCGCACGCTCAAAGGCTCTGTCGGTGCTGGTGTGAGTGCCCTGTTCAATGGTAACGGACGCCGTTATTTCATTCTGGTGCACAAGGATGCCTCAAAGTATCACAAGGCAGGAGAGTCGCAAAAGATTATAATCGATCAGGTAGAACTTGGGCGCGATGCCAACTGTCAGGTGCGCTTCGATGACTCGTTCTCAACCGTGAGCCGGCATCATGCGGCCATTGTCAAGGACGGCGATCGGTGGAAGCTGGTGCAACTGTCGAAGACAAATTCGACATTTCTCAACGGACATCCCGTGGACACAGAATGGTATTTGGAAAATGGTGACGAGATACAGCTCTCCGTTGGGGGGCCGCGCTTGGGCTTTATCGTGCCGGCCGGCAAGCAGAGCCTGGTGTCGAGCATCAAGATGACCGAGCGGCTTGAGCTGTTTCGCAAGCAGGCGCTCAAGCCCTATAAGACAGCTATTGCGTGTCTGGCTGTGGTTCTGGTTCTTCTTGCCGGCGGCGGAAGCTACGTGATATCTGAGCAGGACAAGTCAATAGTGAAACTCCTGTCAGACTCATCCATGCTGCGCAAAATGAATGAGAATGCGAAGAAAGAGAACGAAAAGTTAGCGGGCAGGTTGGACTCCTTGAAAAAAGTTGGAAGAAGGGCAGTGACCAGGACGGTGGTCGTTGGCGGAGACGAAACCCTGCAAAAAGAGATAAACAGGGTGAAGTCTTCGGTCTATGCCTTGACAACGATTGTTTATTTAGATTGCAACGGAAACGTGCAGGTGATTTCCAGAGCCACCGGAACCGGCTTCTTGACCGCGGACGGTATGTTTGTTACCGCTCGGCATTGTGTGGAGCCTTGGCTCTTCTACCCCGATTTGAACAAATGCTATGCGGTTGCTCAGAAAAGCGGCGGCGAAGCCAAGATTTATGCTGTCGTGAAAGCCGTAAACAACCAGCAGTCTTTTGAAATTCGTTCCGACAGGTTTAGAGTGGATGACAGTTATGACACGCCCTGCAAGGTTTCTGTTGACCTTGAAGGAGAGCATTATGAATTGGACAGCAAGCTGGCTTTTGGTTCCGAGAAGTCGTTAGGCAATGACTGGGCTTTCTGCCGCGTGGGCAGGAAGGGCGTGATTAGGAACGGCGCCGCCATTTCAGGCTCGCTGAAGAGCGGGACGACCGTCCACATGTTAGGCTTCCCTAAAAGCATAGGCCGTGGTGACGGGAGCAAGTTTGTTGAGCCAATCTACAACAAAATGAGTGTGTCCAGAGATGGCTTGAACAATGCAAGGTGCATCATGATTAGCCAGGGAGTTGACCATGGCAACTCCGGCGGCCCTGTGTTTGTGATGCATAATGGACAGCTGCAGGTCATCGGCATTGTGAGCCGCGGTGACTTTAACTCGCAGTTCTATAACCATCTAATTCCTATGTGTAATCTAAACTAAAAACTGACTGTTATGAAAAGAATATTATCGTATGTGCTGTTCTTGGCACTGGCTCTGGAAGTCTCTGCGCAGATTACGATACTGGATGTTTTGAAAAAGAGTGGAGTGCTGTCTACAGCCAGTGCGCAAAGTGGGGTGGTCCGCGAGGCACTGTTGCCCAGTCTCTCCATCATCCGCCAGCAGTACCGTCTGCAAAAGGGCGAGGATTATTATGGCAAGAACAACCTGCCATACTATGGCGAGAGCTACTCGCTTGCCGTGAAGGTCGCCGGCGGCACACTGTTCCAGGGCGATGTGATGCGCCCTTGGGCCGGTGACGCCGATTACAGCAGGGCCAATGCCTCGGGCAACTATGTACCCAGTCTGTTCTGGACTTACCAGCGTATGCTCTCGGACAGCGTTTACCATTCCATAGACTTTGAACTGTACAGCGGCCCGTCACCTTATGTGCAGCCGCTCAATGCCGACAGCAGCCTGTATATCCATTTAGACAAGAAGGCCGACCTCGGTCTGTGCTTGGACAAGGGACTGGGAAGAAAAAATGGCTATATGGTCTGGGCTTGCAGCCGCACCTCCACAAAGGACAGTGCAATGACTGTTGACTTGCGCCTGTCACCCCTGTCCATTGCGGTCAGTGCCGACAGTGTGCTTGTTTCGGTGTCGCCAGACAGTCCCGAGAAAATTATTGGCGGCGTGTATGTCGTTCCAATATATGAGAGCGGCGGTCGCGTACAGTTCCTTTTGGCTGGCATGGCTGTGAGGAATGGTGACAAGGCGTGGAGCCTCCAGCTTCTGGCCGCCGATGGAAAAGGCTCCCGGGGCGGCATCACCAAGAGTGACATCACCAGGAGTATGGCCAAGGGCGCGGGCGAAAGCAAGGCGGATTCCAAGAAAAAGAGACGGAAGTGAACATGACGACATTCAGACTGTTCGCGGGCACCAATGTCGGTTTGCGCGAAAACAATGAGGACAACTTTACCGTTTGCCCTGACCTGACGGAGAACGAGTGGCTGGTTCCTGCTGATTCTCAGCAGACCATCCCACTCGGAAGCCGAGGGTGTGTCATGGTGGTGGCCGACGGCATGGGTGGGCAGAATGCAGGTGAGGTGGCGAGCGCCATCGCCGTCGACACAGTCCAAAGGATGTTCTCGCCCCAGAATATGCCTTCGGATGTGCTGCACACCCCCGACAACATTAAATCTTTTCTGAAAAAGGTTGTCCGTGAGGCTGACATTCTCATTAAGGTGCGTGCCAAGAAAGATGTCTGCACGCAGGGCATGGGTTCTACAATTGTCATCGCGTGGCTTGTCGGCAGCAGAATGTATTTGGCTTGGCTGGGTGACAGCAGAGCCTATTCTTACATCCCAGGCAGGCGGATTCGCCGGCTGACTAAGGACCACTCGTATGTGCAGCAGTTGGTTGACGGCGGAGCGCTGACAGAGACTGAGGCCATGGGCCATCCTAACAGCAATGTGATTACAAGGAGTCTTGGTGACACCTCACAGAGGGCCAAGGCTGATGTGGCAGAGTGTGATGTGGAGAAAGGCGAAATCTTTCTGCTTTGTTCCGATGGACTGTGCGGTGTTTGTCAGGATGAAGACATTGAAGCCATTGTTGAGGCTGGATGCGGCAATCTGGCCAAATGCAAGGAGCAGCTTACCATGGCGGCACTTGCGGCTGGTGGCAGTGACAACATCACCATTGCGCTTCTGCAGGTAGTGGATGCCAAGCAGGGAAAGGGCCGCCAGACGATTACTGCCGACGAGCGAGCAGGGGGCAGGCTTCTCACCATACCCAATGCTTTTGCCCTGGTTCTTGGCTTATGCCTGTTGCTGGCGCTGTGCTTTGCAGGCTACTCTTTGATAAGGCCGCTGGCATCGCACGGGGATGCACCGGATATAAGCGTTTCGCTTAAGCTTTTCCGGAACACGCTGGCCAATAATGGAAAAGTAAAGTTCCAAGTCGATGTGTCCGGGTGCAGTGACACTGCCGTCTTCTATCAGTATGACAGGCATCTGATAAAGCTTGACTCTGTACGCAAGACAATAACCTTGTGCAGGGGTGTGGCATTCGATAAGGATTCTACCGTGAGGGTTATGGCTATTTGCAAGGCTGACACTGCTAAGAAAGGCATAGCGTCCTTAATAATTAAAGGTAAAAGGCAGAAAGTCGGCAGTGAAGATTCTCTTCAGAAGAAACTGACTAAAACAATCCTTAAAAGGTCGGGAGATGGTGATCAGCAGGCTCCCGGAGGCGATAAAAAAAAGGACAACGAAAACACCGTGAAACGTGTGCGTGACAGCTCTCCAGGTAAAACCACACTCTTGAGGGGGTAAAAATGGTAAAAAACGATTAACATCAAAATAATTAGCCAAAACACTTAAAACATGAAAAAAATCAATTTGTTCATTGCTATTGCAATGGCCGTTTGCTTGTCATCATGCTCTGATGACAGCTGTGACCACAAAACAAGTGGAGAAAACTCAGACCAGGCTCTGAGCCTGGCGGGCAGCTGGTACAATGAGGAATTATGCGAAGAGGACACTTACAGTGAGAGTGGCACCTTTTACATGCGTTATGCAATCATAAAAAGATGTGGACAAGCCAAAGGTACGTGGGAACTGGACAGTAAGAACATGAGACTAACATGGACATACCCGTTCATGGGCCGGATGATGTTTAACGATTGGAAAGTGAAAAATTTTAAAGAACTTGGCTTCACCATAGCGTCGGATAAGAATGGTACCCATGAATATGGAAAGATTGTGGAAACATATACTCTGAATGTCGGTGAGACTGCCGCCATTCAGTTTTCTGCAAACTATCCGGACTACACGGTCTATTCATACACAAGCAAGAACGAGAGGATTGCCAGTGTGTCAGCCGATGGCTTGATTAAGGCTGAGGGAGAAAAGGGTACGACCTATATCAAGGTAGCCACCTCTGACGGAGACGCCTGGGTCAAAGTGATTGTTGGCGACAACTGTGCTGACCTGTGGTATGATTATGTTTCCATCATTGGGATGGATTATACAGGAATGGCCAACACGCTGAGGGAGCTTGGCTCTCCCGAAAGCGGCAGCGATGGCTATTCGTTTCGCTATTGGCTGCAGCTGCACGACATGATTGACTGTCTTAATGTCTTCTTGTGCCCTGAGGATGGACTGGTCACAGATATGCAGCTGGTGCTCAAGGATGGCGTGCCAGAGGTTGAGGTGTTGAGCTATATGAACTCTCGCTATTATAAACAGAGTGAGTCGGACGCGTATGTGATTTTTTCAACCCTGAAAGACTTGCAAGCCTCCAAGGCTGTTGTGGCGTATGACAAAACCAAAAACATGGTGCTAATGCTGGAAACGCAACATTTCTTGGGTCTGCATGAGACCGTCACTACCACGGATGTCTTTGGCACTTACTGGGAAGACCTTGGCTTGACACGCGACCAGTTAACAGCGAAATATGGCGCGCCTTACCAGGAAGAGGACGGAATGATGTACTATGTCGTTGGAACAGACTATGTTAACTTGGCCTGCTTTAAGATAGATGCTACTTCGCAAAAATGCACACACTCACTCATCACCATCAATGAGAGCGTGGATACGTCTACTGTTGTTGACTATTATAACTCTAAATTTAACAAGTATGCCAATGGGACAGCGGCTGATGGCAGCCAGTATGCGTGGATTGACGGCGCGACAGTCGCAGAGTCTGCGGTGGGCGTTGTCTATTACCCCAACGACAGAATGGTCGTTTACCAGCCGCTTGGAGCAGCTGCCTCAGCAAAGGCGGCACGCTCAATGGCTGTTGGGGCTAACAGCTACCGGCAGGTGGCTGGCAGGGCGGAAGCCTGTCTGAACCGGGTGAGGAAAACGGCCGAAGAGCTGAAGGCCCGAAAAACAATTTCCTTGCAACGGCTGATGCGGATGGCTCGGAAATAAGTTCACGTGTGGGCGCATGGCTCACGCACAAGCCAAGGTGCAGGCTGGCGCTGTTGCCGGCCTGTACCTTTTTTAATGCTTTTTGACTATTGTTTTGGCCGTTTCTGCCGTTTGCATTATCTTTGCATAAGATAAGCTGCGCTCGGCAA
>CALBLK010000065.1 GCA_937895845.1 uncultured Prevotella sp.
CCCCGACGTAGATGTAGATGGCGTTGTCGTCGGCGCGCGTCCCGCATCCGTAGCTGACGACGTCGCGCAGCGCCGCCCTTGCGCTCCTCTCCCTGGCCTTTCTGCGCAGGGAGGCGATTCTTTTCATGATTTTCATTCCCTAAAAAGTTAAATGGCCACCACCGCCGGCGACTGGTTGTCTTTTGCGAAATTCCGACCTGTGGCGGATGGTGGCCCGGTTTGCCGGTTTACAGGTCGTCGTCGTCCTCGTCGTCAAAGTCCATGCCGCCAAAGTCGCTTTCGGCTGACACCCTGCCGCCCAGATGGTCGTCGTCCTTGAACTTCATGATGTTGTTAAGCCCGCACGCGACACCCCTGTTGCCGCTGACGTCGTAGGCGTAGAACGTGACCGACATGACGGCCCACACGCCGCTGTAGACCTCCTCCTCGTCCGTGATAGGCACTTTCTTCCTGTCCACCACGCCCGGGCGTGTGTTGCTCTTGGCGTTCAGATAGAAGTGGCCCGCGTAGACCTCGTCGTCCCTGTCGTCGCCATCCCTCAGTGGCAAGTCAATCTTCTTCGGCTCCTTTCCGCCCCACTTGGCCACCACTCCGGCCTTGCGCGCCGCCTCGATGGCCCCGTTAATGGCCTCGACAGTCTTCTTTTCAGACTTCGGGACGAGCACGTTGGTCATGTACTTGCCCTCGCCGTCGCCGTCGGGGCTGTACTTCTCGAACACATGGGTGTAGCTCAGCCGGCAGGGGCCGAAGACTACCTTTGTCTCGTTGATTACTTTTGGTTCAATCATAGCTTTTTGAATTTGAATTTGAATTTGAATTTAAAATGTTAAACTTTGTCCTGCCGGCTTTCCGCCATTGCCGCCTTGTAGTCGGCAAACAGCTGCTGCCGTTCGCGCTCAATGCCGATTGCGGTCTCCTTGTGCCTGATGTTCTCCTGCATGACGCGCTTTTTCATGCTGTCATTTGCCGCCCATACGAGCGTGTCACGCTCTTTCTGGATGCGGTAGAGTGTCTCGGCGTTCTCACGGTTCTCCCTGTTCTGCCTTTCTTTCAGCCCGTCCAGGGCCGCTCTCAATTCTTCTCTGTCCATCTCTTTGCGTTATTTATGTGTCATTGAATGCCGCTGAAGTCGTCCGCGGCCCGGTTGAGTGCCGGGCGTTTGTCTGATTCGGGAACCAGCGCCGGCTTGCCCTGCGGCTTGATGATGTAGTCTGCGCACAGGGTGCCAAACCTCTTCCTGCCTATCAGTCTCTCAAGGTCGGTGATGGCCCGCAGCTCGGCGGGCTTCAGATAGGTTTCTCTCGCGAACCCCTCCCTGTCCAGAAGCTCCATGACGGCGCCGGGGTCGGCTATCTTCCTCACGCTGCGCCCCTCCACGACCTTGAAGCCCTTGTACTGCACGCCGTCCAGCGCCTGCCGGAGGCTGTACTCCTCGACCCCCGACAGCCAGGTCTTGAACGTGGGGAGCAGGGGCAGGATGTCGCGCTCCATGTCCTCCTTGCCAATCAGGCGCGGGTCTGCGTGCGCCCGCTGTGCGTTGAGGCATGCCGCGGCCAGCGCCTTGCAGCCCGCTTTGACCTTGCAGAACCGGCACCACTCGCCGGGTCTCTGCTTCCCGCCCGCGTAGGCCTCCTCCGCCTTTGGCCGCAGCTCGTCCTCCGCCCATCTGACGAGGTCGCCGGCGCCGGTCTCAAACTCGCTGAGGTTGTCAATGCGCGGCTGCACGATGGTCATTCTGACCTTGCTTATGTTGTACTCGAAGTTGAACCTGTCCCACGCGCCAAGGGCGTAGATTTTCATCTGCGGGTTCTCCACGGCGGAGACCCTCACGCCCTTGCCGTACTTGAAGTCAATCACCTCCATCACGCCGTCGGCGATAATCACCGCGTCGGAGGTGCCGAAGGCCTCGGGGATGTAGCGGCCGAAGTCCAGCCGGACCTCGACCAGCAGCTGGGCGTCCCTTGTCCGCTCCCGGGCTGCGTTGAACTTCTCCAGCACGATGGCCCTGTAGGTGTCCGTGTGCTCGTCCATCTCCCTGGTGTGGTACTTTCCGTCCAGCTCCGCAATCTCCCTGTCCTCGTCCGCCGTGTCCAGGCCCAGAAACGCTTTCAGCTTCCTCGCGCAGTAGGCGTGGGCCAGCGTCCCCTCCTCGGCAAAGGCGCTGCTTGTGTCCTGTACGTCTTTCTCCAGAAGCGGGGAGGCGGTGCAGTTCATCCATCTGTGCGCCGCGCTTGGCGACAGCAGTGCGTGCTTTCCTGCCATATCCGTATGCGTATTGGTGTCATTAGAATGGGGTGGCGCAGCCAACCGTCCCGTTATCCATCACCTGCAGCTCGTCGCACTGCCTGATAAAGGCCGCGCGCTGTTCGGGTCCCAGCGCGCTCGGCTTGTCCGCGCCGAGCAGTGACGCCATCCGCTTGAACTCTGCGGTCAGCGGCTTGTGGTATTTCTTGTAGGGCTCGCCGTCGGTGTGCTCCTTGTAGTCCTCGCCCTCTATGCGCTGGCGCGCCCTGTGCATGGCGGCCCTCACGTCCTCCTCGGTCGGCCCCGCTGGCCCCTGTGCCTCCTGCGTCTGCGCTGCGTCCTCACTGCGGGCGGCGGTCTCCGCTGTCTCGCCCTCCGGCTCCGCCGGGGTGTCCTGTGCCATGGCTGTGCCCCCGCCGTGGCCGCCGGCCATGAGGGCCTTAACCAGCCGCTCCAGCCCGGGTGTCAGCCCGAGGCTGACCTGTACGTTAATGCTAAAGTCTGTCTTCATTGTCATATTTGTTTGATGCTTTCAATTTTTAGTCACTCTCGCGGGCGCATTCCAGAAGGTCGTCAATCTTCCTGCGCCGCGCAAACCACACAAACAGGCGCACGTCAGCGTAGGCGAGCGCCGCCCCGGCGAGCCTGGAGCATACGAGCATCCGCCAGTAGCCCGGGGCATTGTCGCCGGGTGTCCCCACCAGGAGGGCCGCGGCGGCGGTGGCGACAGCGGCCAGCAGCCAGTAGCGCCAGTTCTTCATTACCTTTCCCATGTCAATGCAATTTTAGATTTAGATTTAGATTTAGATTTAGATTTAGATTTGAATTTAAAGATGATACACTGACCTCCAGCACCTGACTATCTCCGCCCCGGTGGTCACCGGCCTCCTGCCGGCCTTGCGCCGTCTGAACTTAATCAGCCCGCGGGCGGCGTAGCGGGCCACGGTGTGCCGGTCGACATGCAGCGCGCGCGCCGCCTGTGACTGGCTGTACAGGCCGTCCGGCCTCACTTCGGGCTTGGCGATAATCATGCTGTCCCGGTGTCGTTACCCGCGGTTAATAATCGGCTTCAGCATCTCCGCGCTGTTGCATGACTGCAGCTCCACGAGCGAGTAGAAGCGCTTTGAGTTTGGGGAGGCGCTGTTGCGCTGCGGGGTGACAAGGCCCTGCTCGACCCACCGCCTCACGCGCATTTCCTTGAACAGGCGGTACGCCTCGCGCTGCGAGACCATGTCCTTGCTTGGTGCGTTTCCCTGCACTATCGTGGCCGCGCCCAGCGCCGCCATCTCCTTGCAGATGTTCTTCAGTTCGTACAAATCCATTGTGATAACCATAACTTTGTGATATTATTCATTTGACATTAAACAGTTCCTTTGCGCTGACGCCGAGGTGCCTGGCAATGATGTCTGTCCGCAGCTCATCGGGCCTCTGCGTCCCGGCGAGCCAGCACCTCACGGTCACGGGATGCACCTTAACCAATGCCGCTATGTCGTTCACCCATGCCGTTTTTGGAGCTTGTGGGCGTTCAGTTGGCAGCGCATCGTACATTTGCCGAAAGACAGATTTCTTCTTATATTTCATTTTCTAACTGATTTAGTGTGTTTTACAGACATAATTTTATATCTTTGCAACACTATTAAACTTGTTGTGGTGCAAAGGTAAACAATTTACCTAAACCAACCAAATAATTTAGGCAAAAAGTTTATGGTGTGTACAAAATAAATTTCGTAATACTTATAAAGTTATTGATAATGAGCAAATTAGATAGATATAAAATTTTGATACGCCACCTAACAAAGTCGGGAGTTGTGGCAAGTCAGAGGGAATTGGGGCAGAAAATGGGGTATAACAACCCCTCGGCTTTCTCGCAAGTGATAAACGGAAAGACCCAAGAGCCTAAACTATTTACCCAAAAACTGAAAGACCTTGTGCCAAACTTAAATCTTGAATGGTTGGAGAATGGCACGGGCACTATGTTTGGAGATGAAAATGAAGAAATACAGCAGACTGCAAACAAACAAGTCCAAGTAAACGAGGATAGCCTTGATTTCATCACAGCAGGAGGCGAGGCTTTTTCCTCAATGATTGTGCGCATGATGAATGAAAAGCAGATTGCGCCTTACGGCTTGCTTGCCGACAAGGACAGAGAGATTGCAGAACTCAACCGCCAGATAGGGAAGTTGGAGGCTCTGTTGGAGGTAGCCAAAAAGGGAACTGCCCAACAGGTAGGCAATGCTGCGGTTGCAGATGTCGGATAACCCCATTTGGCAAGTTCCCCAAGTATTGAACGGCTAAAACAGAAAGACATGAAAGAATACTATCGAATGGTGATTGAGCTTTGCAAGCAGAGTATCGCCATACACCAAGTAAATTCAGAAAAGAGTTTGGAGGTGCTTACAGAGTTAGAAAAGGCTATCACGACCGCAAAAATTAAAGGCTTGCCCTTTGATGAACTGCAAGAGCTGAAAGCCGATGTTGAACTAATAAGGACTATGAGCGTATGAAAAAGACCATATTAGGCTTGCTTTTGTCTGTTTGCCTTACAGCAAATGCCCAAGTAAAAAACGCTGGCTGCTTTCTTCGTATGATAGAGCCTATAAAGAGCGATACACTTGCTTATTCCAATGACAGTGTGCAAATATCATTTACATTCAACAATATGAATTATTTTGTAGAAGTTGAAGTAAAGAACAAAACTAACGATATGATTGCTGTTGATTGGGATAAGTTTCTAATCGTCAATGGCACGACAAGCAAGCCTATCATTTTTGACGATACCGTTATTGCATTGAAAGATGTTTCCAAGGGCAAAAGTCAGATTGCACCAAAGACCAAAATTTATAAAAGTATAATGGCAAAAGACAATATCGAATACCCCACAACCTTATACAGCAAGAAATATGTAAAAATGCGTCCATGTCAAATAGGCTTTATTGTACCCATAGAATATGCCAATGGGTGTAAGGATTACAAGTGTATAATTGAAGCATATATACCGAAGAAATGAATACGCCAGTAAGCAAGCAGATAATGGAACGCTTTTATTGCGCCCTTGATGCTATAATCCTTAAATTAGCAGACAAAGAATATCTGTATGTTCTTTGGATTTTTATCGTG
>CALBLK010000066.1 GCA_937895845.1 uncultured Prevotella sp.
GAGTGAATGTATTCAAACGGAGTTAAACACTTTTGAATATGTTTAAGTTTTCGGAGGATGAACCAGTAGAAATTTAGAGTTATGAAAACAAAAGAACAAATACTTAAATGGCTTGACAAGCAGCCTTGGAAGAATGAATTTTACAGACTTGTTGGAAACCGCTAAACCGTTGTTGTAATTATGACTATCGAAGAAAAAGCAAAAGAGTACGTAGAGACTTGTATTGATGATGACCCAGTAAATCCATTTGCTGCAATAGCCAGAGTTGAAGGAAGAGATGCGTTTAAGCGAGGCGCACAATGGATGCTTGAAAAAGCAAAGTTGTGGCTAATTAAAAATCTTAAATACACCGACGATATATCTAATTTTCAAAAAGCTATGGATGAATAGTTATGACGGAAGACGAATTGATATTTCATGATTTACTTATGGCTACACATACAGTCAAAGCAGTAGAAAAAGCACGTAAAGAGGTGATTGAAAAGGCTGCTAATTGGTTTACAAATTATCTTGCAGAAATAGGTTATCCAGATGATTGGATAAGAGACTCAAAAGTACAACAAAGCGGAATGGAAAGATTTCGTAAAGCAATGGAGGAATAATATGAAACAGTTTAGTTTAGAGGAATATCTCAAGAACCCCAACAGGAGGATTATTACAAGAGACGGCAGAAAGGCGAGGGTTATTTGTACTAACAGAAGCAGCGTATATCCTATTGTAGCCCTTGTTGATAATGGTATCGAAGACATATATATATATATAGCGAAACAGGTATCTGTTCGGAAGGTCGTGACAAATTAGACCTCTTATTCGCGCCAGAAAAGCATATGGGTTGGATGAATATATACAAAGCCGCGTACAGCCCTATTGGGGGCGGGGTGTATGGTTCAAAAGAAGAAGCGGAGAGAAATATAGGTTTCAACCAAGACTATATCAATACATGTAAAGTAGAATGGGAGGAATAATTATGAAAGTATCAGAACTTCAATTAGGCGACATCGTTAGTTGCCTTGACGACCCCGTGAGGGTCGTGTCGTTAAGCCTCAAAGACGATGAGCCTATCGGCATAATGTCACCTTTAAAGACGATAGAGACGTTCAGGGAGGAGGATGTCAAGCCTTTACCTCTAACGTCTAAAATCTTGTTGGCTAACGGATTTGAATTTGACGAAGAGGTAAAGCGCGGATATGTCCTATATCTCGACGAGGGTAAGACGTGGTATGTGGCGGTATCGCTCAGATATAATGACGAGCCACGTATGACCGAGATTAGTTTCGAGAGATGTGGAGTTGTAAAACCGATACAATACGTTCACGAGTTGCAGCACGCCCTGCGCTTGGTTGGACTTAATGATTTGGCGAAAAACCTTAAAGTATGAAGTGGGTTAAATTAGCGGAGATGATACCGCTTGACGCACCTTGCGAGTGCCCCTACGATTGCAGGGGCTGCGAGCATCTGAAAGGAGTTGTGTTTCACGGTAACGATGATGTCGAGGTCGAGTGCGACTTGGACGAGGAGGACTGGCAATGACGGTAAAGGAACTTATAGCGGCCTTGCAGGCGATGCCGCAGGACAGCGAGGTGGTGATGTTCGATGGGCCGAGCCAGTACACCCCGTGCAAGGTCTATGTGGCCGACTGGGGAGGAAAGGGCATCAAGGGGAACGTGGTGATTGATTAGGCACGTTTCTTGCAGGTAAACGAATACCGCTTTTGCCGCCGAAGTGTGTTTCAAGCCAAGCCATTCAACATAGATAAAGGGAAGGGGCGGCCTTCCCTTAACTTTTAGACATGGGTAAAAAAGAGAAAAAATGCTCCTTGTTCGAGGAGATGCTGATGTGGACTTCCTACCGTTATGCGATAGGAAGCAAGACATACGTGTCGTGTCTCGCCTACGAGATACCACAACACTACTATCACAGGCTGACACCGGAAAGACGGCAGTTCACTGCGTATGACATACGCAGGGAGATATACGAGCGCTTGCGGATAGTGTTGCCGTTCGGGTTCAGAATAGACCGGATGACAGATAAGGACAAACTCAATCCACTTGAAACGCTGTTCACTTTCTTTAATAGTGAAGTAGACTCGTTTGACGTGATGCAGACCTTGGCAAACCTTGTATATGACGCTCATTCCAATACATACAAGGTCGAAGAAAAGAAACCAATCTTCGAAAGTTCATTTTCTGTCAGCGACATCAACCACTTTATACCGTGGGAGACGTTCGCAAGTTGTTTCGACGATTCGGAGCATATAGTGGTAAACGGAAAGACGCTGTTCAAGACTTGGCAGCGAAAACTCGTCCCGGTTCCCGGCAAAGAATGTTGTTTTAGACAAGACAATTTCGGCTGGGAGCCAATATGGTATGACTTGGATAACTTCCTCGCAAACGGAGAGTATTCCGGGTATTGGACTGAAAAGGAGTTGGAAGAATGGCGAAAGTCGAAATAAATCCGGGCGACCGTTTCGGCCACTGGGTTGTCCAGTCTTTCGCAGGATCAAAACTGCCGAGCAAGAACGCACCTTCCAAGTGCAAATATTTTCTTTGCAAATGTGACTGCGGAACAATCAGAGAGGTTAAAGGCTCGGACTTGAAGCGTGGCGTGTCGGAGAGCTGCGGATGTCTGAAAGGCGAACGCAGGTGGCACAAGGAAATCAAGTGGGAGCCGAGGGTAGCGGAGATTAAAGCGAAGCCGTACAGGCCGAAGCACCCCGAAATGTTTAATGATGACTGGATGTTTAGTTTTTGAAAATGAAGACAGATATTCACTTTGACAAAGACGCATTTGTTGGCGTTCAGAAGATAGACGGCATTGAATGCAAGATTCTGTTTGTCACCCCGTCTCTGCGACTTTTTGCGTGGAGGCTTGACAAACCAGAGTTGGTTGTTTTTGGATTGACGGAAAAGGAAGATTTTGTGGTCAATCCAGAAGAGGCTGGATTCAATTTGGATGAAAACGGCTGCTGGGTTAAGCCCAATGGAGATTCTGTGTTAGTATTTTTCGACAGGGACATTTCGTTCGGCGAATATGACCGTCTTTTCGAGAAATATTTTCCGAGGGAATATGAAATAAATAGAAAGACTCAGGAAGAGGGGCTTCGCATAAACTATTTTGATGACAATGCTTAATCTTTTCTGCGGTGACTGCACGACAATCTTGAAAGAAATTCCTGTGCCATCCAATTCAGTCATAGTCACTGACCCGCCATTCAACATAGGCTACAAGTACAAGTCCTACGGAGATAAAAGAAAGGAGACGGAATATCTTGCTTGGCTTGTTTCTGTCATAGGCGATAGACCGTCCGTGCTGATTCACTATCCAGAGATGTTGTTCAAGATTGCGAAAGCATTGGACAAGGTTCCCCAAAGAGTCATTTCTTGGTGCTACAATTCCAATACGGCACGGCAGCATCGGGATGTTGCATTTTTCGATGTCAAGCCTGTAATGAAACAAGTGACGCAGCCATACAAAAATCCAAACGATAAGCGCATAAAAAAAAGGTTAGCAATGGGCTACACTGGTGCGGCGATGTACGACTGGTTCGTCGTGAATCAAGTCAAAAACGTAAGCAAGGCAAAGAATGGAATCAATCATCCGTGCACAATGCCTTTGGAAGTCATGGAACGGATAGTTGGTGTTCTTCCAAAGGGCGTGACGGTCATTGACCCGTTCATGGGTGCAGGGACAACCGGAATGGCCTGCAAGAAATTTGGGTACGATTTCATTGGCATTGAATTGGATAAAGACTATTTTCGTTTAGCGCAAGAGCGCATTAAAACAATTTAATAATGATAAAGGTGAAAATCAAGCGGCTCACCCCCGGAGCGGTGATGCCAAGCAAAGGAACGGAGAAATCAGCCGGTTTTGATTTGACGGCAATATCCGCATCATGGGACAAAGAGAGAGAGCAAATCAAGTACGGATTCGGACTCGCATTCGAGATACCGGAAGGCTATGTAGGATTGATTTTCCCAAGGTCGTCAGTCTGCAAGAAGGATATGTCGCTGTCGAACTGCGTGGGTGTCATAGATTCCGATTATCGTGGCGAGGTTACGGCGGTGTTCAACGTGCCCGACCCTTTCACGGCTAACGTCTATGCTGTCGGCGACAGAATAGCGCAGATAGTGTTTATGAAGTTGCCGGAAGTGGAGGTAATTGAGGCGAATGAATTGTCTGAAACACAAAGAGGAGAAGGCGGTTATGGCAGCACAGGCAAATAAAAAACCGGCCAAAATAGCCGTGACTTTCGCCGAGGACGGGACAATCACCGCCTCGTACTGCGAAAAAGAAAGTAAGGGCGAGAATGTCTATCTTGCCAAGGGAGCGATAATCCAAGGCCTTCTGGAACTGTCTAATGCTCTGATAAAAAGAGCGGAGCGTGCGGATGCCAACGGACTGACAAAGAAGATTGCCAAGGAGCGTGTCAATACCGTGGTTCAGATAATCAACCAAATCAACAAATTCTGATGAATCCCGGCAAAGTATTCAAGAAAGCGCGTCTGGAGTGCGATGAGAGCCTCCGGACATTCGCCGCACGTCTTGGCGTGTCAAAAAGCACGCTGTGGAAGATAGAGCGAGGCACCACACCGCCAAGCAAGGACACCATATACAAGTTCCTTGTGCTGATGGGTTACTCTATGGTCCAGTTCTGCATCGAGTCTTTCGACGACTGCGACTACGTTGGAGCGAAATTGTACAATCCTTTAATTGCGGAGAAAAACAATGCTTAGGGTTGAGAATGTGAGGGTCTATGACTTGAAGGAATCGGTCATAGCGTGCCGCAACTCGATGCGGCTTGAACTGCCGGAATACACTAACGAGGAGTTCGAGAAGTCTCTTGAGAGGGCGAAAAAACTTGCACCGCTTGGCGGCGGTCACTCCAACTTCTTATCCGGGATCCGTGTCGCCTTTGACTTGGTATATCCGAACTACATCAGTCCGGAACTGCAACGGTACACTTTCTTAAAGATAGTGAACTCCAGCAGCAAGATGCACAAACTCTACATGATGGATATAGGCAAATGCTGTAACAAATATGTTACAGAGAATACCATAAAAGAGGTTTCGGCTCTGCAAAAGGCGTATTTGGAATCTCCGACATACGAGAACTTCATGCGTTTGGTGTCGAATTGTCCGCAAGGCATAGAGTTGTTCATGCGCTGCACGACCAACTATCTGTGTCTTAGGAACATATTTGCAAGGAATATCTATTCGCAGCGAAAGAGCCACCGCCTTGCAGAAGACTGGTCCGCTTTCTGCGACTTCATACGGTCTTTGCCGTATGCCAAAGAGTTCCTTCTTGACGATTGACAAAAGCGCCGCGCGAATCCCACCGCACGGCGCTTGTTTTGACAGACGGGCAACTTGCCGCCCCTATCTGCCCTCACCGCATCCGGCGCAAAGGTACATCCTTGCGACCGGATATGTTTTTGCCCCTATCTCGCCGGCAAGGTATTGCAGTTCCTCGCCGAAAGGGTCTATCCCGATGGCCTTTGCTATGTGCATTGTGACGTGTCCCTTTTCGTGGTCGTAGGTGTTCTGAAACTCGAACACGGATGATGCCCTGCCTATCACGCAGACGGAGGTTCTTGAATTGAAGGATGAGGCGGTGAGGCCTGTGTTGGACTGGATGTGTGAAAGGATTCTTTCTGCGGCCTCAATCTTGTCGATTGAAATTCCCGCCTCGTCCATCAAATCAAGAATTGTGTCCGTGTCATCGGCTACCGCGTCGTAGCAGAACATCACGTTCCACCGCCAATCGGGCAAAGAGACACGCTGAACCATCATAATATGCTCTCCCAATCTACGGGGATGCCGGAACGCACTGTGTCGGCATACCAACGGTTGAAGATGAATCCGTCAGCCTGGTCCAGATCGTCAATGACATCCTTGACATACTTGGCAAGGTGCGCCTCGTCCTCTATGCTTGAACCAAAGAAATCAGCCTTGGCCATGTTAGCCACGAAAACATAATCGTGTCCGACGGCGTTCTCCAAGGTTATCCCGTTACGTTTCAGCATGTCATCGACCTGCTCTTTACCCCACGCGTCGATGCGCTCCATCTTTCCGGTTGCCGGGTTCTTCTTGCGCATCTGCGAGGATGCGAACTCCTGCGCCTTGCCGTTGAAGTGCATTCCGTTGTGACGGAGGTAGGCGACCATAGCCGCCGGCCTCTCGTCGTAAATGTCAAGCGGTTCCCTGTACATGGCTAATAGCGGTATCTGCGACGGCGCTCACCGAAGTCATCACCGTCATAATCATCGCGTTCGTGCCTGCGCCTCATAGTAGACATGGAACGATAGTCCCCGTCGCCCCCGCGCATGTTGAATCCGCTCTCCTCGCCCAGCTCGCTGATGCAGTGCATCAGTCTTCCCCCGGCGGTCAGCATTTCCTCAGCCAAGTCGGACATCTTGTCCAGCTTGCTTTCTGTTATCTCAATTATTCTCATGATTCTGTCTTGTTTTATTTAGAGACCTTGTTCAGCGCCTTGACCAGCAGCTCCTTCATATCACCTATGGATTCCTCCATGCCGCCAAGCCGTTTTTCAAGCGTTTCAATCTTTTCCTTTTGTTCCCTTTCCTCGGCAAGCCGCGGATTGAGTGAGCACATGATGGACTCGCAGGCCTCCAGAGCGTTCTTGTGATAGTCCACGCTCCCAAGGACTTCCTTGCTTGTCCGTATCATGTTCTCAACCTCGGCTATCATGGCGTCACGGCTTTCGGAAATAACCATGTTGCCGGAAGATGCGATGACCGCCGCGGACGGAAGTTGCTTGAAGGTCAGCAACTCGTCGCCTGCCTTCACGGTCAAGTCTATGACAGTATCCTGCTGGAACTGTCCCGGCATCAGTTGCGTGCCGAATTTCGTGACCGGAGAAGAAACCGATTGAACCACACCCGTCTTCAGGGTCGGGATGTCACCCTTTGTCAGTAGATACACTGTGCCTGACTGTCTCAATGCGCTGAACATGTCTCTGATGATTTAATTGTTACGCAAGTCCTGTAAGGAGTTGCAATGTTCCTGTTGAAGCCTCATAATAGGCGATGTAGATTCCCGTGCCGCTGATGTTGTTCACGGTGACGGCTGCGTTGTCTAAGGTAGTTACGGCCTGGTCGCCGGAAGCCACGGAGGAGAATACCACTGGCAGTGTCCCGGTAGTTCCCGTCGGTATCGCCTGCGCAAGCCAGACAGCGACGAATCCGCTGAAGTTCCTTGCGAACCGTGCGTCACTTGTGAAGTTGAACCTCACGTCAGTAGCGGTGACGGTCACGCTTTCGGATTTTACTCTTGGAATCCCGCCTCTGTTGGCCATGAAATAAAACGGTATCATACTCAAAAGTATTATGGGCCGTCAAGAGGCGGCCCGGTTCAACTTACAGCCAAGGGCCGTTGCCGATTACACCTGTGCCAAGTCCGTTCAAACCGTTAAGGCCAAGAAGTGTGGCTTGACAAGGGGACAGATAGACACCGTTCTGTGCTGGTACGACCTGCGTCTGCGGGAGCTTGCACTTGATTCCGTCAACCTCTGACTGCAACGCCGCCAAAGCCGAGTTGAGCGGTGTGAACGCATGGTTGATGTACTGTCCTATCTGCGCGGTTTGGTTGGCCTGTGAAATCTGTCCCAGAAGGTTTGACCTTTCCTCGCGGAGAGCGTCAATCTTGTTCTGCAACTCACGCTGCTCCAACTGACAGAACTTGTCGTTGATAAGCACGCTCTGCTGGTCAATCTTCGAGCCGAGGATGTTGGTCTGCTCGGAGATGGCGATTCGGTTCTCATAGCCCTGCTGTGTAGTGAGAAGCCTGTTGTCGCAGCAGCACTGGGCGAGCTGCCTTTCGATAGAGCAGTTGCCGCTCTGGATGGCGTTGATGATGGCCTGCCCAGACATACCGACTTGATTGCCGAGTGACTGGAGCTGTGTCATCACGCCGTTGATGGACTGTTGAATCTGTCCTACGGAGCAGTTCAGTGTAGAAGCGAGTTGGCTGATGGCTGTCCCGTTCCCGTTGATGGCCTGCATCAGCAAGTCCCTGCCGTTATCCCCATTGATAAGGGACGCAAGGTCGGCTGTGCCTTGGCCGTTTCGTCCGAAGCCGCCCCAACCGTTGCCGCCCCAAAGGAGGATAAGGAACAAGAACCAAATCCAGCCGCCGTTTCCCCAGCCGCCGTTGTTGTTCATCATCGCCAGAACGTTCGGGTCAACTCCCCTGTTCTGCGCAAGATTGGCGAGCCAGCCCCACATTCCGCTGTTGCCCGTGCCGGTGCCGTCGCCGATTACATAAGTTTTTGTCTCCATGATATTGGTATTAGTGTGTTTCGACCGCCATTCGGTCTTGGCACAAAGTTACTACATCGCGGAGGGAATAGAGAAGGAAGTTACGTTATATCCTTAAATCGTTTCTACTGCGCCAACTGTCTGGAACAATACGATGTATTTTGTGGAACGGATAAAGCACCTTGCGGATAGGTTTATCCAGAAGTTTGCGGAAGATGTTGACACGGATAGTTGTCTCAGGCTTGTTGTAGAAGTCCGCGATGTCGCTGATTGAGCCGTAAACTTTCATACTGGACTCGATAGCCTGTGTCGCACTGTTGATTTCCTCCATGGTGCAAGAATCGCTTTGCAACTTCTTGATGTAGAACTCAAGAATCTCGATTAGATAGTCTTTAGGATTAAACATAATGATGTGGTTTTAGAAAAACATTGTATGCAGCCGCAAGCAGCAGAATGGTCATGCAAACGGTGATTCCGTTCAGGATATATACGGCAATATCTGTAAGTTCTATCAGATAAGCGTCGATGATTGTGAAGCAGAATGGCACAAGCGGTATGGCGCTGGCAAGGCGATGCCATCTGCAAAGACGCAGTATCCTTGAGAATATCAGCATTATGATGATAATTGGCGGTGGCGTGAAAAGGATGATACTGAACAGCCATGCCGTGTCCACCGGGCAGAATGTCTGGACAATGATACCAACAATATAAAAAAGGGACACCACAAACGGTGCTATCTGTACCGCAAGTGTAATATCCCTTAATGTAAGTATCAGTCGTTTTATACGTTCATCGCTTTCGTCTTGGTTGTCCATGGCTATTAACTTTAGGGCTAACGGTGATTTGAATGCCTTTGCCCATGAGTCTTTCTCCGTTGGGGTTGTCATTCTTCACCACTTTGATTGGTAGTGCCGCAAGTTTCGTGCCAGACTTCTTGCCTTTCTGGACTTTTATCTTAAATTTTGCTTTGCTCATGTCAGAATGTAATTAAAACGCCGCCCGTAATACCTAGACCGTAAGCGAACCGCCCGTCCGGTGTGAGACATGCCGACGGCCCCGTCGCAAGGCCGAAACGAAACTTTCTTTGCGACTCTGTAACCGTCTTTGTGATTATCTTTGTCTCTGGAAAAACCTTGACGTATTCGAGATTTGTGTGGAAGCCAGACACTGCTATATCATAATCCTTTGTTGTATAACGGTCAAGGGTGATAGGGACGGCCACGGAGACTGTATCGTGAATATAAAGTGTGTCTGTG
>CALBLK010000067.1 GCA_937895845.1 uncultured Prevotella sp.
AGGACGCAGAAGAGCGTGCTGGAGACCAGCAGGGAAGAGGGACGTGAAGAGGGACTTGCGGAAGGACGCGCGGAGGGACGTGAAGAAGGACGCAAAGAAGGACGTGCGGAAGGACGCAAAGAAGGACGTGCGGAAGGACGCGAAGAGGGACGCGCGGAAGGACGCGCGGAGCAACACGCGGAGGATATGCTGGCGGTTGCGAGCAAGATGAAAGCGCAGGGGCTCTCCACAGAGACGATTGCGACCGTGACAGAGCTTTCGGCCGCTGACATCGAGCGAATGTGAGCCGGCACCGAGCGTATCTGACAAGGAAAAGCGACATTTACACAGCATTACAGGCATTGGACAGCTCTCTTGTGAGTGCGTGTCCAATGTCTGCTTTTTGTTTAATTATTCTTAAAAGAATCACACGCTTGTCTATTATATAAGGAGAATGACATACTTTTGCAGACAAAATGATTAAATGGATTACTTTTTCACAATTTCTTCACACCGTTGAAACATGACTGAAAGAAACGTGTATTGATACTTTGACAACAAAAAACAAAACATATTTTCAAGTAATGTTTAAATCAACAACAAAAAACATGAAACAGTATCTACGTATTTACATGGTGCTGCTCCTCGCACTGGTTGCCGGGGCAAGCACGAGTTTTGGACAAACACAAATCTTCTACGAGTCGTTCGACAACTGCAGCGGAACTGGTGGTAACGATAACAAGTGGAGTGGTAATACAGCATCCGGCACCCTTAAAGATGGTAACTACGACAACAGTGGCTGGAAAGTAACATATGGCTATGCAGCTAGCAAGTGTGTTAGATTAGGAGGTTCTTCTAAGAAAAAAGGCTCTATTATTACCCCCCCATTTCGTTAAGCGGTAATAACACACTTACCTTCAAGGCTGGAGCATGGAAAGATGACAGCAAGACCATTAAAGTAAGTGTGTCAAATGGTTCGTTAGTGCTTGATGGCGATTCCGCAAGCACACAAACCATAACTCTGGAAAATGAAAAATTCACCGTTCACACCATGACCATAACCGGTGTAACGGGAGAAACAAAGATAACCTTTGAAGCAGAGTATCCTTCTAAAAACCGCTTCTTCCTTGACGAGGTGAAGGTGGTTAGTGCCGGAGCGGTTTCCGAGAAGGCAACCACCGTTTCTTTTCCACAGTCATCTTACACCATAGCCAAGGGAGACAAATTTGACGCACCGACGGCAACGGTTAAAAGCGCGAAGGATGAGAGCGTGATTGAAAGCGCGACCGTTGAATACAGCTGGACAGGCGACCAAATCGGCATACTTGAATCCAACACTGGCAAAGTGACACTCACCGGCCAAGCCGGAAAAGTAACAGTGACGGCAAAGTACGCCGGCGATGCAGACCATGACGCATCTGAGGGCAGCTACACGCTGACCGTGGTGGATACAGAAGGCGCGGCAAACATCGCTGAGTTTCTCGCCAAGGGAGCCGCTGACAAGACCAAGACTTTCTGCCTGACACTGAAAGACGCCAAGGTGCTTTACAAAAACTATTCCAATCTCTTTGTCCGCGATGCCTCGGGAGCCATCAACATCTACGGCACCGGTCTGGAGGACAGTGCCAGCGTCACTGCCAACGCCATTGTCAACGGCACTATCATCGGAAAATATGACGAGTACAAAGGTCTGCCCGAGCTGGTCAGCGCTGACAACCTGACAACGGCAGACAACCTGACCATCACTCCGAGCGAGGAGGCTGCCAAGCCTGTTGAAATCAGCACCGACGACATTGCCAAGTATGTGAACAACCTGGTGACGGTCAAGAACGGTACCGTGATTGTTAATGGCTCGGGTAACAACAAAACATACAGCGTGTTCAACGGAGACGACGTGACGGCTCTGATTTACGACAAGTTCAAGATAGGGTATGACACCCCCTATGACAACGCGAACGTTGACGTTACCGGCATCGTGGTGAAATACAACGAGGACTATGACATCTGCCCCATCGAGAAGTATGGCATTGTTTACAACTTCAGGGAGACCGAGAAGAACTACACCATGGGTGTTGGCCCAGCCAAGGTGGCACTGACCCGCACACTCTCAAGCGAGTACTGGAACACGTTCTGCATTCCGTTCGCCCTCACAGCCGAGCAAGTTGCAGAAGTGTTTGGCGAAGGCACCCAGATTACCGAATATACAGGCACGACAGCAAACGGTGTGATGGAGTTCAATGCCGTGACCGCCATTGAGAACACAGTCCCCTACCTCATCAAGCCTGCAAAGACCGTTGTGAACCCCGTTATCGAGGGCGTGAAGATACTCTACCCCGACGCCAAGGCCGTTGGCACCGACGTGCAGTTCGTGGGCACATACAGCCCCGTTGAGCTGGCCACCGACGGCACCGAGCTCTTCATCGGCAAGGACGGCAGAGTGTTCGCCCCCGCAGCAGGCAAAAACAAGATTAACGGCATGCGCGCCTACATCAAGAAAGCCAGCGCGACAGCCACCGTGGCCGCCATCAGCTTCAACGGCGGCGTGGTTACCGCTGTCGACGGCGTTGAGCTTGAGGGCGCGGACAGCCTGAAGGTGTACAACCTCAACGGACAGTGTGTGGGCAACGGCACCAAGGGCCTGAAGAAAGGCCTCTACATCGTGAACGGAAAGAAACTGATGATTAACAAATAAAACCAAAGAGAAAGGACATTGACTATGGACAAGAAAACATACAGCACTCCCGCCATCAGCATGATGACAATCGAAGAGAACCTGATGGACGCCGTGAGCGGCGGTGTGAACGGCAACGGCACAGGCATCGACCTCACGAACCCCGTAGAAGGCGGCAACGCCGCCGACGCCGCAGCCAAGGGCAACGGCTCATCACTGTGGCCCGCAGACGACGAGGACTGAGCGCAAGACACCTTGCACAGCGACAGCGGAGGGTTCCCGGCACAGCCGGGCACCCTCCGCTCTGCGTTTGGCACAGAGGCGGCTCCTGGTGCGCTCCACAGCCCCCAGGGATATTACCCGCAACATAGCCGTAGCATAACCGTAGCATAACCGCCATAAAAACAGCATAAATATGCCATTCCGTTTGCGCGGACAGGAAATAATCAGTACTTTTGCACACTGACATAACACCAAAAAGACAATGAGAAAGAACAACTGGCAACGGCTGGCCATGGCAGCGCCGGTCGCAATGACAGCCCTCACGGCGGCCGCGCAGATTCCTGAGGGCTACTACGACGCGCTGAAAGGGAAGAAAGGCGCCGAGCTGAAGACCGCCATCCACGAGATTATCAAAGATGCCAAGGTGCTTGAGTACGGCTCGGGAGCCAACCACACATGGTGGGGGTTCTACGTGACCGACAATGACAGCGGCTACGTCGTTGACCGTTACAGCAACAACCGCGTCAAGTTCCAGAGCCGGGGCAGCGTGCCAGGCGGCATGAACATAGAGCACTCGTTCCCCAAGAGCTGGTGGGGAGGCTCGAAGAGGCAGGCCTACAAGGACCTGTTCAACCTGATGCCCAGCGACTCGAAGGCCAACTCGAGCAAGGGAAACTATGGCATGGGCATTGTGACCCAGACCGGCGGCAAGGGCTACTACGACAACGGGTGCATCAAGGTGGGCGCCGGCTCGGAAGGGTTCAAGGTGTGGCAGCCCAGCGACGAGTGGAAAGGAGACTTCTCGCGCGGCTACATGTACATGGCCACCGCCTACCAAGACTATACCTGGACAAACGACCAGGCGTTCAACTCGCTCCAGCAGGGCGCCTACCCCACGCTGAAGAAGTGGGCCTACACCCTGTATATCAAATGGGCCAAGGAAGACCCCGTGAGCAAGACCGAGACCGACCGCAACGAGGCTGTGTACGGCATCCAGGGCAACCGCAACCCCTATGTCGACTTCCCCAACCTGATGGAGTATGTGTGGGGCGACAGCACCAACGTGCCCTTCAACCCCGAGACCACCGTCAAGTCGGGCGAATACAGCGGCGGAGGCACCGTGACGCCGCCCGACCCGCCAGCCGGCGAGGTGCCTGTCTATGACGAGGACTTCACGCAAGACGAGGGCGGATGCACCGTGACCTACGACAAGAAGCCCGAGAGCGGCCTTGAAATATGGCAGATCACCGACAAGTATGGGTGGAAAGCCAACGGCTACGACAGCTCTACCAAGACCCGCCACGACGCCGACGCCACACTCTGGCTGCCAGAGCTTGACCTCACCGACTACAGCCACGCCACACTGACCTTCAGCCACGCGGTGAACTACTGCGCCACACCCGCCGACTACCTCTCCGTGGTGGCCAAGACCAGCCGGGGTGCCACGACGCTCACCGGCATCACATGGCCCGCCGGGTCAAGCTGGGCGTTCAACGAGTCGGGCAAAGTGAGCCTCAACGACTTCGCCGGACAGAAGGTCACCATCGGCTTCCGCTACACGTCGACCACCGGCACCGCGCCCTGCTGGGAAATCAAGCAGGCCTCCGTGACCGCCGGAGGCACCAACACAGGCATCAGCGAGCATGAGGCCGGCGCGGGCAAGGCGCACGGCACGGCATGGACAACCGGCGGGCACAGGGCTGACAGCCACTACAAAGGACTTGTCATCAAGAACGGAAAGAAATACCTGAACCGTTAATAAACCATAAATAATCGGACTGTAAAAGCGGCTTTTCGACCTATTCAGTCGAAAAGCCGTAACTTTGCAGTCCGATTATTTCATGGGGAACTCTTAGGCCCCCAGGGGATGGCGTGTTAATAGTTGTGTCTTTGGCCGGGCGCAACGGTTAGTGAATCGCCTTCCGACAACGAAATGAAACAATGTTTTTTAGTAGTAAAATTTAAACGTTAAAATGAACACTTTAAGTTACAAGACTATTTCCATTAACAGGGAAACAGCGAAGAAGGAGTGGGTTGTGATCGACGCAACAGACCAGGTTGTCGGCCGCCTCTGCTCCAAAGTGGCAAAGCTCATCCGCGGAAAGTACAAGCCCACCTTTACGCCCCACGTGGACTGCGGCGACAATGTGATTATCATCAACGCCGCCAAGGTGAAGTTCACCGGCAAGAAAGAGACCGACAAGGTCTACACCCGCTACACCGGCTATCCCGGAGGCCAGCGCTTCAACACCCCCGCCCAGCTCCGCCAGAAGCCCGACGGCATTGAGAAGATACTCCGTCACGCTGTCAAGGGTATGCTGCCCAAAGGCCCGCTCGGCCGCAGCCTTCTGAAAAACCTCTACATCTACGAGGGCACAGAGCACATCCACCAGGCACAGAAGCCCAAAGCAATCGATATTAACCAGTATAAATAATAAGGAAGAATGGAAGTAGTTAATGCAATAGGTCGCCGCAAGAGCGCTGTCGCTCGCGTTTATGTAAGCGAAGGTACCGGCAAGATTACCATCAACAAGAAGGATATCAGCGTTTATTTCCCCTCAGCCATCCTGCAGTATGTGGTGAAGCAGCCCCTCCTGCTGCTCGAGGCAGCCGAGAAATACGACATCAAGGCCAACCTTGACGGTGGCGGATTCACCGGGCAGAGCCAGGCGCTGCGCCTCGCCATCGCCCGCGCACTGGTCAAGATTAACGAGGAAGACAAGAAAGCGCTGAAGAGCAAAGGCTTCATGACCCGCGACTCGCGCGCCGTCGAGCGCAAGAAGCCGGGACGCCCCAAGGCTCGCCGCCGCTTCCAGTTCAGCAAGCGCTAATGCCGCAGCCTGACACGTTTAGCATCTAAACCGGCCCGACTCCTCGATAGAATCGGGAGAGGACTACCCGCCGGTTGATTCTAACAAGAATAAAAAAGAAAGTAAACAACAATTTAAAAGCAAAGAGACAATGTCAAGAACAAACTTTGATATGCTGCTGCAGGCCGGCTGCCACTTCGGCCACCTCCGCCGCAAATGGAACCCCGCCATGGCTCCCTACATCTACACCGAGCGCAATGGCATCCACATCATAGACCTTCACAAGACCGTAGCCAAAATCGACGAAGCTGCGGAGGCCCTCAAACAGATTGCCAAGTCGGGCAAGAAGGTGCTGTTCGTCGCTACTAAAAAACAGATTAAGGACGTGGTTGCCGAGAAGGCAGCGAGCGTCAACATGCCCTACGTGGCCGAGCGCTGGCCGGGCGGCATGCTCACAAACTTCCCCACCATCCGCAAGGCCGTGAAGAAGATGACCAACATCGACAAGCTGATGAACGACGGCACATACAGCAACCTGTCGAAGCGCGAGCTGCTGCAAATCACACGCCAGCGCGCCAAGTTGGAGAAGAACCTCGGCTCTATCGCCGACCTGACCCGCCTTCCCTCAGCCCTCTTCGTGGTCGACGTGCTCAAGGAGGCCATCGCAGTGAAAGAGGCCAACCGCCTGGGCATCCCCGTGTTCGGCATCGTTGACACCAACTCCGACCCCCGGAACATCGACTTTGTCATCCCCGCCAACGACGACGCCAAGGAGAGCGTCGAGGTAATCCTCGCTGCCTGCTGCGCAGCCATCGCCGAGGGACTCGAGGAGCGCAAGGCCGAGAAGGCCGACGAGACCGCCGCACAGGCACAGGCCGACGCCGAGAACGCAGAGGACAAGCCCAGACGCGCACGCAAGGCACGCAAGGACGCACCCAAGGCCACCGAGGCTCCCGCAGCTGCTGCCACTGAGACTCCGGCTGCTGCCACCGAGGCACCCGCAGCCGCTCCCGAAGCTCCCGCAGCAGAGGAGACCGAGGCGCCGGCAGAGGCATAAAGGCGCCGGCGGCAAACAGACCGGCGACACCAAACATCAGTATCAACAACAAACAGAATTTAAAGACAATTATGGCTTACAAACCAAATATGGAAGACATCAAGAAGCTGCGCACCATGACCGGCGCCGGCCTCGCTGATGTCAAGAAAGCGCTCACCGAGGCTGAGGGCAATTTCGACAAGGCTATGGAGATTATCCGCGAAAAGGGCCAGGCTATCGCCGCCAAGCGCAGCGACCGCGAGACCGCAAACGGCTGCGTGCTGGTGAAAGCGGCCAACGGCTTTGCCGCCATCATCGCCCTCAAGTGCGAGACCGACTTCGTGGCCAACGGCGCAGACTACATCAAGCTGACCCAGGACATCCTCGACGCCGCCGTGGCTGCCAAGGCCAAGAGCCTTGACGAGGTGAAGGAACTGACCATCGCCGACGGCACCAAGGTGCAGGACGCCGTGGTGGCACGCTCGGGCATCACCGGCGAGAAGATGGAACTCGACGGCTACAACTTCATCGAGGGCGACAACGTGTCGTGCTATGACCACATGAACAAGCACAACCTCTGCACCATGGTGCAGACCAACAAGCCCGCCGAGGAGCAGGCACACGCCATTGCCATGCAGGTGGCAGCCATGAACCCCGTGGCACTTGACGAGGCCAGCGTACCGCAGGACGTGAAGGACACCGAGCTGAAGGTGGCCATCGAGAAGACCAAGGAGGAGCAGATTCAGAAAGCCGTTGAGGGCGCGCTGAAGAAAGCCGGCTACAACCTGTATATCGCCGAGAACGAGGAGCACATCGCCGAGGGCATTGCCAAGGGCAACATCACCGAGGCACAGGCCGAGGATATCCGCAGAATCAAGAAGGAGGAAGCCGAGAAGAAGGCTGCCAACATGCCCGAGCAGATGATTCAGAACATCGCCAAGGGCCGCATGGCCAAGTTCTTCAAGGAGTCGTGCCTGCTCAACCAGGAGTTCATCCAGGACAGCAAGCTGACCGTGAGCGAATACCTCAAGGCTGCCGACAAGGATCTCACTGTTATCGCCTTCAAGCGTTTCACACTGCGCGCCGAGTAAGACACTGCCACACGAGGCAAGTCTCACAATAAGACCAAGCCAGGCTTCTCCCCGGGGAGAAGCCTGGCTTTTCTTTGTCAGGCAGTCGCTTGTGCCTGTCTGCTATGAGAGGGTTTCACCTTTTTCCCCAATCGGCCACCAGAACGGACAATGACCTGTTGGGGTTCATTCTGTTGCATCCCATCCTATGAAACGGCACAAAGAAGTCCGGGCGGAAGCATCCGCCCGGACTTTTTTGTGAAAGCCGGCAAATCAGTTCTCGGGAGCCTTGTCAATCAAGTCCATAAACTGGTCGAGCTTCGGCGTAATGATAATCTGCGTGCGGCGGTTGCGCAGCTTGCCGGCCTCGGTGGTGTTGGGGGCCAGCGGGTTGTACTCGCCGCGGCCACCGGCCGTAAGACGCTTAGGGTCAACGCCATACTTGGTCTGCAAGGCCTGCACGACGCTTGACGCGCGCAGACAGGAGAGGTCCCAGTTGTTGCGGATGTTCTCGCGGCTGATGGGCACATTGTCTGTGTTGCCCTCGATGAGCACGTCATAGTCCTTGTAGTCTGTGATAATCTTCGCAATCTTGCTCAGCGTCTCTGCCGCGCGGTCGCTAATCTCGTACGACCCGCTCTTGTAGAGCATGTTGTCAGCCAGCGAGATGTACACCACGCCCTTGAGCACCTGCACGTCAACCTCCTTGAGTTCCTCGCGGCTCAGCGAGCGGGTGAGGTTGTTGGTGAGCACCATGTTGAGCGAATCGCTCTTGGTCTTCACCTCCACCAGATGGCGGATATACTGGTTCGACTCGTTAATCTGGTCAACCAGTTTCTCAATGCTCACGTTGTTCTGGCTGGCATTGGTCAGGCTCTTGTCAAGCGCGCCCTGAAGCGACTCGTAAGCCTTTTTCGACCCTTTGAGCTGCTCTTCCAGACTGGCCACGCGGGCCTTGCTGGCTGCAAGCTGCTCCTTGGTGTCCTGGTAGTTCTTGGAAAGTTCCTTGTTTTCAAGCTGGCAGTTCTCCAAGTCCTTCTTGCTCACGCAGCTGCTGACAACCAGACAGCCGGCGACAAGCGACAATACTAAAACATTTCTTTTCATCTTCGTTGTCGTTTAAAATAATGAATGACTATTGTTCCTCTCTCTAAAAGGCGGGTGTCTGTCCGTCTGGCGCATCCCGTCAGGGAAAGCTAAACAGCCGACATTCACGCTACAAAGTTACTGATATGACGTACAAACGGCCGAAAAGCACAATTTCTTTAGTTTATTTTAACCATAGGCAAGGCGATTAAAACATTTTTAGGCCGCGGCATGGCCTATTTCTGCCAGACTGCCGAATTGGGCTTGACATCCGTCCGGGCCGCTATGCAAATCGAATGTGGCCGTTTTGCGAATCGAATGTGGCCGTTTATTGCAAAATTCTTTGTACTTTTGCAGCAGCGGACATTTGCGCCGCGCGTCACAGCACATTTACACCATACATCATAAAAGCGCATGATACTATTTTTCAAGACTCCCCAGAAGAGCGTGATTGCAACCGAGACAGACCACCGGTTGAGTGAGGACGAGATGAGAGAGCTCCGCTGGCTCTACGGCAACGCCGAGCCGGCGGGAAGCGAGAAGCTCGAAGGCTTCTTTGTGGGCCCGCGCCGCGAGATGGTCACACCGTGGAGCACGAATGCCGTAGAGATAACACAGAACATGGGTCTCCGCGGCATTTCGCGTATTGAGGAGTACTTCCCCGTTAGCTCAGCCGACGCCAAGCACGACCCGATGCTCCAGCGCATGTACGACGGCCTTGACCAGAGTGTCTTCACCGTGGACATCAAGCCGGAGCCCATCAGGCACGTGGAGAACCTGGAGGAGTACAACGAGCGCGAGGGTCTGGCCCTCTCGCCCGAGGAGATAGCCTATCTGCACAAGATTGAGAAGGAGAACGGCCGCCCGCTGACCGACTCCGAAATCTTCGGCTTCGCGCAGATCAACTCCGAGCACTGCCGCCACAAGATTTTCGGCGGCACCTTCGTCATTGACGGACAGGAGATGGAGTCGAGCCTGTTTGCCATGATCAAGCGAACCACACAGGAGAACCCCAACAGGATACTGTCGGCCTACAAGGACAACGTGGCCTTTGCCCGGGGGCCGGTGGTGGAGCAGTTCGCCCCCAGGGACCAGTCCACCAGCGACTATTTCGAGGTGAAAGACGTGGAGAGTGTCATCTCGCTGAAGGCCGAGACCCACAACTTCCCCACCACCGTGGAGCCGTTCAACGGCGCCGCCACCGGCACCGGCGGCGAAATCCGCGACCGCATGGGCGGCGGTGTCGGCTCGTGGCCCATCGCCGGCACCGCCGTTTACATGACGGCCTATCCCCGGCTAGGCGACGACGGGCAGGAGGGCAACAGCGACGGGCGCGACTGGGAGCGCGTGATGCCGGCCCGCAAGTGGCTCTACCAAACGCCCGAGCAGATTCTCATCAAGGCTTCCAACGGCGCCAGCGACTTCGGCAACAAGTTCGGACAGCCGCTCATCTGCGGCTCCGTGCTCACCTTTGAGCACCAGGAGCGTGCCGGCGACACGAAATATGCCTACGACAAGGTGATCATGCTCGCCGGCGGCGTGGGCTACGGCACCAGGCGCGACTGTCTGAAAAAGAAGCCGCAGCCGGGCAACAAGGTGGTCGTGGTGGGCGGCGACAACTACCGCATCGGACTGGGCGGAGGCTCGGTGTCGTCGGTCGACACCGGCCGCTACAGCAACGGCATTGAGCTGAATGCCGTGCAGCGCGCCAACCCCGAGATGCAGAAGCGCGCCTACAACCTGGTGCGCGCCCTGTGCGAGGAGGAGGTCAACCCCGTGGTGAGCATCCACGACCACGGCTCGGCCGGCCACCTCAACTGTCTCTCCGAACTGGTCGAGGAGTGCGGCGGACGCATCGACATGACCAAGCTGCCCATCGGCGACAAGACGCTCTCGGCCAAGGAAATCATCGCCAACGAGAGCCAGGAGCGCATGGGACTGCTCATTGACGAGAAGCACATCGACCACGTGCGCCGCATCGCCGAGCGCGAGCGCGCCCCGATGTATGTGGTGGGCGAGACCACCGGCGACGCCCACTTCTCGTTTGTGCAGGGCGACGGTGTCAAGCCGTTCGACCTTGACGTGGCCCAGATGTTCGGCCACTCGCCCAAGACGGTGATGGTCGACAGCACCGTGGAGCGCCACTATGGCGCAGTGACCTACACCGGCGGCGCCTCGAAAGTCAGCGAATACCTCTGCCGCGTGCTCCAGCTGGAGGCCGTGGCCTGCAAGGACTGGCTCACCAACAAGGTTGACCGCTCGGTGACGGGCAAGATTGCGCGCCAGCAGTGCCAGGGGCGCATCCAGCTGCCACTGAGCGACTGCGGCGTGGTGGCGCTCGACTACCGCGGCCGCAAGGGCATCGCCACCGCACTGGGCCACGCGCCACAGGCCGGACTGGCCAGCCCCGAGGCGGGCAGTGTGCTGTCGGTGGCCGAGGCGCTGACCAACCTGGTGTGGGCGCCGCTCGACGGCGGACTGGACAGCGTCAGCCTGTCGGCCAACTGGATGTGGCCCTGCCGCTCGCAGCAGGGCGAGGACGCACGCCTTTACAGCGCGGTGCGCGCCCTGTCCGACTTCTGCTGCAGCCTGGGGGTCAACGTGCCCACGGGAAAGGACTCGCTCTCGCTCACCCAGCAGTACCCCAACGGCGAGAAAATCATCTCGCCGGGAACGGTCATCGTGAGCGCCGGAGGCGAGGTGAGCGACATCCGCAAGGTGGTGTCGCCGGTGCTGGTCAACGACAAGAACGCCAGCCTCTACCACATTGACTTCTCGTTCGACGAGCTGCGGCTCGGCGGCTCGGCCTTTGCCCAGAGCCTCAACCGCGTGGGCGACGACGTGCCCACCGTCAAGAACCCCGAGTATTTCCGCGACGCGTTCCTGGCAGTCCAGGAGCTGGTGAACCGCGGGTGGGTGATGGCCGGGCACGACATCAGCGCCGGCGGACTGGTGACCACGCTCCTTGAGATGTGCTTCGCCAACACCGGGGGCGGCATGCACATCAACCTGTTCGACCTGTGCAAGGACGGCGACATCGTGAAGACGCTCTTTGCCGAGAACCCCGGCGTGGTCATCGAGGTGGCCGAACGCCACAGGCAGGAGTTCCGCGAGTTCATGGAAGAGCGCGGTGTCGGCTATGCCAAGATCGGCTACCCCGCGCCCGGGAGCCGCACCGTCGACATCAGGCACGGCGACGGCGAGCTGTCGCTGGACATCGACAGCCTGCGCGACACGTGGTACAGAACCTCCTACCTGCTTGACCGCAAGCAGAGCCTCAACGGCTGCGCAGCCGAGCGTTACCGCAACTACAAGAGCCAGCCCCTGGAGATGAAGTTCGCCCGCGGCTTCACCGGCCGCCTCAGCCAGTACGGCCTCAGCGCCGGCCGCCGCGGGCGCAGCGGTGTCAGGGCGGCCATCATCCGCGAGAAGGGCACCAACGGCGAGCGCGAGATGGCCTACTCGCTCTACCTTGCCGGCTTCGACGTGAAAGACGTGATGATGACCGACCTCATCAGCGGCCGCGAGACGCTCGACGACATCAACATGATTGTGTTCTGCGGCGGCTTCTCCAACAGCGACGTGCTGGGCTCGGCCAAGGGCTGGGCCGGCGCGTTCCTCTTCAACCCCAAGGCCAAGGAGGCGCTCGACAGGTTCTACGCGCGCCCCGACACGCTGTCGCTGGGCATCTGCAACGGCTGCCAGCTGATGGTCGAGCTGGGCCTCACGGGCGCACCCGGCGCCCGCATGCTCCACAACGACTCGCGCAAGTTCGAAAGCGGCTTCGTGTCGCTGACCATTCCCGAGAACAGCAGCGTGATGTTCGGCTCGCTCAGCGGCGACAAGCTGGGTGTGTGGGTGGCCCACGGCGAGGGCAAGTTCCACCTGCCCGAGCCTGAGCGCAGCTACAACATCATTGCCAAGTACAGCTACGACGGCTACCCGGCCAACCCCAACGGCAGCGACTACAGTGTGGCCGGCATCTGCTCGGCCGACGGGCGCCACCTGGCCATGATGCCCCACCTGGAGCGGGCCATCTTCCCCTGGCAGTGCGCCTGGTACCCCGAGCAGCGCCGCATGGACGAGGTGACACCGTGGATAGAGGCTTTCGTCAACGCCCGCAAGTGGGTTGAGCGCCACAGCTGACAAGCAGGGGGGGCGGCTGCATTTGCCGCCCCTCCTGCCCACCGCCACACAACATACAAATATGTTTAGCCATCATACACACAAGTGATGAAAGCACCGCTTAACAGGCACGCCGGCAAGGCATACTGGACTTACTTCTCCACTTTTTTCAAGATTGGGCTGTTCACCCTGGGTGGCGGCTATGCCATGCTCCCCCTCATCGAGGCCGAGGTTGTCGACAGGCACCGCTGGATGAAGCGCGAGGAGATGCTCGACCTCGTGGCCATCGCCCAGAGCTGCCCGGGGGTGTTCGCCATCAACATCAGCGTCTTCGTGGGCTACCGGCTGCGGCAGACGCGCGGCGCGCTGTGCACCGCCCTTGGCGCGGCCCTGCCCTCGTTCGTCATCATCCTGCTCATTGCCATGTTCTTCCGCCGGTTCCAGGACAACCCCACCGTGGCCGCCATCTTCCGCGGCATCCGCCCGGCTGTGGTGGCGCTGATTGCCGTGCCCACGTTCAACATGGCCAGGAGCGCGCGCATCGGCCTGTCCACCTGCTGGATTCCCGTTGCCAGCGCACTGGCCATCTGGGCCCTCGGCGTGTCGCCGGTCCTCATTGTCATCCTGGCCGCCGCCGGCGGTTTCATCTACGGACACTTCATCTCCCCCACCCCGAAAGCATGATATTCATCCATCTGTTCTGCACCTTCTTCATCATCGGCCTCTTCGGCTTCGGCGGCGGCTACGGCATGCTGTCACTCATCCAGGGCGAGGTGGTACACCACTGGCACTGGATGACCACAGCCGAATTTACCAACATCGTGGCCGTGAGCCAGATGACCCCCGGACCCATCGGCATCAACTCGGCCACCTACTGCGGCTACATGGCCGTTCACAACGCCGGCATGGGCGAGCCGATGGCTGTCCTTGGCAGCGCCACGGCCACCTTCGCCCTGGTGCTGCCGTCGTTCATCCTGATGATTCTCATCAGCCGCCTGTTCATGAAGTACATGAAGACACCGCTCGTGCAGTCGCTCTTCATGGGACTGCGCCCGGCAGTCGTGGGCCTTCTTGGCGCGGCCACGCTCCTGCTCATGACCCCCGACAACTTTTCCACGCCCACGGCCGACGGCTGGCAGTTCTTTGTCAGCGTGTTCCTGTTCGCCGCCACCTTCATCGGCACCATGTTCTACAAGGTCAACCCCATCCGCATGATTGTCTGCTGCGGCATCGCCGGACTGCTCCTGCTGTGACGTATGTCAAGGAGAAGGAGCGTCAGCTCACCATCACATACAATGATGAAGAACTGATAACGGAGATTCTCATCAAGCAGGGCTTCATGCTGACTTACAAGCTGGAGAGGCAAACAGGATTTACTCAAAACACGGTCTTTCTGGCAACGGATGGCAACAAGGAAGCCTATGTCACCGCGGACCCCTCCCTTTCCGACGAGACCGTGGAGTATTTCATGGCTCATACCGACAAGAAATTTATCTGTATCGAGCGAGCCTTGGACACCACCAAGAAGTTCAACCTCAAGGAGAAAATGCAGGAGAAGTTTTTCGCTTTCTAAATGCGGGTTGCCATACGACCCACTCCATCCGATTGTCCGGCGTAACCATGGCCTTTTCCTTTACATAAAAAGCATCGTAATCCCAAAAATCACAGTGAAATTTGGGATTACAATCCCAAAAGTTATATGGATTTTTGGGATTAGGCCGCTCAGGGCATAAAAAGGGTGTCCGGTTTCCAAGCAGCTGCTTGGAAACCGGACACCCTGCTTTTTATGGATGCGGGGGCCTTTACGGCCTCACCACCACCTTGCGCCCGGCGGCGACATACAGGCCCGGGGCCGGCCGTTTGCTGCCGCTCTTCACCTCGCGGCCGCCCAGGTCGAAGATGCGGTCGCTGCCGGCGCGGTCTGCCTTCACACTCACCTCGTCGATGCCGGTCACCACGCCGCCGAGGTCGCAGGCGCGGTTCTCCATTGTCTTGAGGGCCAGCACCTGCAGATAGCTCAGCGGCCGGTCGTAAACCGCCACGTCGTCAAACGAGGCCGCGGCCGACCCCCAGAACGAGCCGTAGCCCAGGAAGAACCGCTCGCACTTGGCGAGGTGGTCAACGATGGCGTTGTAGTCAAACTCCGCCTTGGCGCCCACCGCCTTGCCGCCCGCCTCGCCCTTGTAGGTGTTGGCGCGCCGCTCCACCCCGTCGACATAGAACCTGACCCCCTGCGTGGCCTTGCGCGAGAAGACCAGGGTCACCAGGTGCCACGCGCCGGCAGGCAGGTTGTCTGCCGGCGCCGTCTCGGGGTGGTTGATGTCAAGCCAGGTCCCGCTGTTGTCGTTGAAGCCCAGGTAGAGGTTGCCCGACAGGTAGAGGCGCGCCGCCGACGCCGGGTCAAAGAAGGCCACGAGCGCGTCCCAGCTGTTGCTGTCGGCGCGGCGCGTCCAGAACGACAGCGTGGCCCCCTCGCTGAGCGTGGCGCCGCGCAGGGGGTTGGGCATGGCCACATAGCTCTCGCTGCCATTGGCGCCAAAGCTCGTGCTCACCACGCGCCCCATGCGCAGGTTGTCCGTGGCGAATGTGGGCAGGCTGCTGGCGCCGTTCTTCTTCAGCTCGGCTGTCTCAGCCGGGTTGACGGCGTTGGCCAGCCTGTCGTCGTCAAAGGTGTACAGGCAGCGCATGCCCGAAGTCCAGTCGGCCGCCGGCATGGTCTCCTTCTCGGCCGTCACGCGATAGGTGTCTGTCCAGAACCAGTCGCCGGCCGTGAGGCGCGCGGTGAGTTCAACCGCCACGTTCTCGGCAAGCCCCGCGGGGTTGTAGCGGCCGGTGTTCGAGATGATGTCCGGGCGCGAGCTTGTCCACTCCAGGCTCACGCCGCCAATGCCCAGGTCCATGCCCATGAGGTCGATGTTCTGCCCCACGTAGGCGTTGTCCCTCACCGGCACTGTCTGCCCGTTGAGCTGCATGGCCAGGGCGTAGTCGGGGCGCAGCTTGTAGCCCCAGATGTTCACGCCCGTCTTGGCGCAGCAGGTGAAGCTCACGGCGCGCAGGCTCTTGCCGTCCATCTGCTCGTCGAGCACCACGCCCTTGTACACGGTGCTGCCCAGCGTCACGGTGAGATAGTCAGTCCCGGGCGTTGTCGCCCACGTGCCGGTGCGGTCGCCCGTCACCTTTCCGTCGGCGGTCAGCGTCACCCTGACCGGTGTCACCACCTCGAGGTTGGCGTGGTCAATGCTGTACTTGTGAACCAGCAGGTCATAGTCGCCGGCTATGTCGCCGTTGCCGAACGAGGCCCTTGCGGCGATGGCGGCGTCGGTGGTCTGCTCGCCGTTATACTCGAACGGTGCCGCGCAGAGCCAGCCGTCCTCGTTGACAAACACCTGGTGCACGCGCACGAGGTGGCCCTCGGTGCCGTTGTTGAAGCGGGTGTGGTACACCAGGTAGTTGCGTCCGTCGGGCGCGGCGATGATGCTGTTGTGCCCCTGGGCCAGCTCGCCGGTGGTCATCAGCCCCCACTTGTCATAGGGTCCCATGATTTTCTCGCCCCTGGTGTCGGGGTTCACGCCATAGTTGCTCACCCACGACGTGTAGGTGGCCGTGCGGTTCAGTCCGTCGCGGTAGGGGCCGTCGGGCTTCTCCGAGCGGAACACGCGCATCTGGTAGCCGCCCTTGGCCTCCAGTCCGCCGTAGCTCATGAAGAGGTAGTAGTACTTGCCGATCTTCTCGACATACGAGGCCTCGCCCGACACGCCGTAGCCCCCGGCAATCTTCTTGCCGAAATAGGGGTCTGAGGTGAGGCTGCGGCCCTTGGCGGCGTAGTCGCTGGGGTAAGCCGTGTCATAGTCGCGCAAGCCGGTGTCGCCGTTGAGCCTCAGCATCCAGATGCCGCCGAACCACGAGCCGTAGGTCATCCACAGCTGTCCGCCGTCGTCATAGAACACACAGGGGTCGATCACGTTGGTCCAGTAGTTGGCCCACCCTCCGGTGCCCTGGTTGTAGCGTGCCGGCAGGGTGGCCTGGGCGCCAATCACCAGTTCGAGGTCGGTCTTCTTCCACGACACGCGGCTGTCGGCCGCCGAGCAGAAGCCGCCGAACACCACCGGTCCCTGGTAGACGTAGGTGCCGTCAATCCTGTCGGCGGTGAGCAGCACAATCACGCTGTTGTAGTGCGGCCCGTTGACGCTCATGTACATGCACCACTTCTTCATCTTCGGGTTATAGATGACATCGGGCGCCCACAGGTTGCCGTCAATGCTGTAGTCGCCGCCGTAGGCCGCGCCCCAGGCGCTGGCGTCAAAGGGTCCGAAGTCCACCTCGCTGCCGCCAATGGTCACGGTCTTCACCTGGTTCAGGGCAAAGGCCTCGGCGTTGGTCACGCCCTGCGTCTTCACCGTGCCGTCGGCCTGCACGGCCCCCCATGGCGCGCGGAACGCAGTCCAGTTCTGCAAGTCGGCGGTGTAGGCCTGCGCCAGGTGGCTGCCAAAGATATAGTAGCGCCCGCTCTGCGGCTCATACACCACCGAGGGGTCATGGCACGACACGGTCTGTTTGGTCACTGTCCGGTAATAGGTCTTTGCCTGTTCGGAAGTCATTTGGTTGGCCTGTGCCCGGGCGCAGTGCGGCGCCGCGAGGGCCAGGCAGAGTGTGAGAAGGGTTTTCTGCATGGTCATTCGGTTGTCAGTTGTTAGCGTTTAGGTTGTCCGTCATTGGCTCATGTCGGGTATGTTCCGTCACTTGTCCCTGCAAAAATACGCTTTTTGGTGCACACAGGCAAGAAAACGGCAGACAAAACCGATGAAAAACGCGGACAGAAAAGTGCGGAATCCTTGCGATTTTCAAAAACAAAAGGGCCGCGGCCCGAAAAAACGCCGTATTTTTCATGTTTCTTTCAGCGTGCTGTGGCTCAACGTGTTAGCGCATTGCTGTCTGCTGCTCCTCAGGACTCGGCGGGCGGCATGGCTGGGGTGGCGGCACGGAACGGTGCGTTTGGCTGCGCCAAACGGTGCGGATGGCCCGGCCAAACGGGCCGGATGGCGCTGCCAGGCGGTGCGCCTGGCACGGTGAAACGCACCTGTCTGCGGGCAGAAGGGTGTGAAAAGGCTTGGAAAGGGTGGCGGAGGCCACGCCCCCCGGGCGGCGGAACGGCCACTTCGGGCGCGCGGATTTTCTATTTCACGAAAACGGATTGTCAACTCTTTTCATGTCACCGCAGGTCTCTGGCGGGTGTTCAAAATAAAGTTGTATTAAACTTATGGGGAACCTTCTGCATCTTTCTTGCCCAAATGACAAATTCAGTGAAATGGATGATTTTCTATAGTTTCTAACCAAGTTGTGTAGCTGTTTAGTTGGCTTTCATCAAGAAGTTCTGTCAAGAAAGACAACTTTTTGTCTGCATTTTCACATGGTGTGAGTTCTTTGCCAACAAACATTTCTTCATCAAAGCCATGTTCGTCTATCCAAGGGTTCTCTTTCAAGAGATTGTTCTTTGCTTCATTCTTGTTATTTCCAAATGCTCTGCCAATAAGTTGGCAATTCTCAACAACATCACCCGCGGGGTCCTGTGTGAATCCTTCCGTTGTATAAAAAATATATTCTGCCATAACCAAAACTAAAATCCAATATTTTCTTCTTTCAATTCTTCCAATCCCATCCACTGGCTATTGGATAATGAAAATCCATACTTTCCGGATAAGTAATTGACTTTCTCGTCAAAATCGTCACACCGTGTTGCCTATTCTTTTTCTTCTTTCGAGAGCCTTATCTTTAAGACTCTTCCTTCGCAAAAGTCTAAGACAACAATAAAATTAGGTATATCTTCCATGTTTATATTTTTTTGTAGATTCCATTTCCTTTGAACTCGATGAAGCCTTTGTCTCTCAGAAATTGAAGTTGTTGCCTGATTTTATCTTTGATATGATTGTTGTTAGGATGACTTATTTTAAGTTCTGCACAATATTCATACATCTGTTTGAGTGAGAAAATACCCTCCATTCGTTCAACAACATGAAGAGTATCAATAAGCCAGCCCCTACTTTCCATTGAGTGCGTTTGCAGATTAAGAACTTTCTTATACAGCGAAACCACATTGGTAACAGGTATTATTTCTCCATTACAGATTATGGGAATTTTAGCCGTTGCAGGAATCTTTTTCATCAAGATGTTACATCCTTCCCAACCCGCTCTACGAGCATTTTCTTTCAAGACATTTCGCTTTTCAATAACATCAGGGGTAAAGAAACATTTAGGCACGATAACCAAATTGTTGACCTCATATCTATTGTGATGCATGAAGAAAAAACTGGGATTATTCAAAGAAGTGATGCGTTCAATCATTGTTCGATAAACACCATCAACTACAGCAGATTGGAATCTGTCACTTTCTGTCCTTTTACTTTTAAGTTCATATTGTGATTTACAGTTGTCACAAACAAAATCTTTAACTGGTGCATTCGGTTCTGCGTGTCGAATTGTCACTTCGCCACAAATAGGGCAATACATGTTATGTGCAAGCCAATCTTCCGTAAGTACACGAGCTTTTTGACTTGCACTTTTGTAACCGTTTGCCAAAGATGTATTGAATCGTAAGTTCATATTTATTTCAAAGGTTTTCTGCCTCCTGTATCTTCAAGGGTTCTCATTTGTAGGATTGCTATCTGATTCAATTTGACGAGCCGTTCCGACTGTGCCATGCCATCATTGATGAAAACGGCGTTGAGGTTCTCCATGTTCGAGAGACAGATAAGTTTTCGTTGACACTTGCATAATCACGAATAAACCATTGAAACAGGTGCGGTTAAGAAAGAAAAACTTTGCCGTGTTCTCTATCGGATCAAGATTCTTCTCATTATAACGTTGGCGCACTGACATAAACATCTCACACTTGGCTTCCATGCCTGGCAAAGCGTAATATTCCGCTTGCATATCATGCAATGCGGGAATCAGTTGCTCCACGTTGTCACGCACTGTTCGATAACAGGTAATCAAGTCGCTGTTGATGTCGTTGATTACAGCACGTTGGATATTTTGATGCTGCTGCAGCATATAAAACAGCATGGCTCCACCGCCAACAAACGGCTCTATGTATGTCACATTGCCCCAACTGTCAAAGTCTGCAGGCAGTTTGGCCTCCAACTGCCCAATGAGCTGTCCCTTACCGCCAACCCATTTGACGAATGGCTTTGCCTTTGTGTTCATCTTACCACTCTTTTCTTTATCTTACCACTCTTTGTTTATTATAACACGCTCTGGTATAACAAGCTAACGCCTGCGAGCCGTGCTCCAATGCAAAGTTAGCCGATTTATGCGAGAAGCTGTCAGCTTTTGCAGCAAAAAGTGTACCTTTGCGACAACAAACACCACACACTCATGAAACACTGGCTCGCGCTTTTAGCCGCCATTCTCCTTGTCCCCGTCTGCGCCCGGGCGCAGCAGGAGCGCAGCGACCCGCTGGGCAACACGCTGCAGTATGTGCCACGGCTCACCGTGCTGGTCCTCGACGTGTGCAACGTGGAGCACCGCACCAAGGGGCGCTGGCACTACCTGGCCAACACCGTGGGCAGCACGGTGGCGGCCTCGGGCATGGCCTGGGCGCTGAAAAGGAGCGTACACGAGTGGCGGCCCGACCGCACCGACCGGCGGTCGTTCCCCTCGGGCCACGCGGCCATGGCGTTCAGCGGCGCCCACATCCTGCAAAAGGAGTACGGACAGCACTCGCCATGGATCAGCGCCGGGGGCTACGCGGTGGCCACGGCAGTTGCCGTGAGCCGCGTGACCCACGACCGCCACCACTGGTATGACGTGGCGGCGGGGGCGGCCATCGGCATCCTGGGCACCGAACTGGTCTACTTCACCACCGGCAAGCTGTTTGCCGGCTGCGAGACGGCGGTGGGACTGTCGGGCGAGGGGCTTACGGTGAACGTGGCTTTTTGAACATCTTAACATAAAGTTATACTGAATGATGAGACTGAAACTGAACATCAACTATGTCACTTCGTTTGGCGAGGAGCTGTTTGTCGACATCTTCCGCAACGGAAGGGACAGCCAGCCCGAGCGCCACAGCATGGAGACTGACAACGGCAGGGACTGGCGCTGCACAGCCGAGCTGGACATCGCGCCCGGCACGGTGACCGACTATGCCTACGGAATGGTCAAGAACGGCATCGAGCAGCGGCACGAATGGCACGCTGAGAGCCACCGGCTCACGCTGCCGCCGGGCGACTGGACGGCGGTGACGCTGAACGACCGCTGGATTGACCTGCCCGAGGACGCGCCGCTCTACAGCAGCGCGCTCACGCCGGACAGCCTGCGCCACGGCTCAGCGGAGCACCTCGGCGGGGCGCTGGCCGTCAAGGTGCGCGCCCCGCAGCTGCGCCCCCACGAGCGGCTGGCGCTGGTGGGCGACGACCCTGCCCTGGGGGGCTGGGAGGTGTCACGCGCGCTGGAGATGACGGAGCAGCAGCCCAACGAGTGGTGGGTGGCTGTCGACGTGGCCGCGCTCAGCCGCCCGCTGTTCGAATTCAAGTTTGTGGCACTCAGCGACAAGGACAGTGACGACCCGCTCTGGGAGGTGGGCGCCAACCGCTCCATGGCCGTGCCCGCTCTCGGGAAGGGGGAGTGCATGGTGTGCGAGCTGCCGCAGGCGGCCATGCCCATCTACCCCTGGAAGGGGGCGGGCACGGTGGTCCCGGTGTTCTCGCTGCGCTCGGAGGGGAGCTTCGGCGTGGGCGACTTCGGCGACCTGGCGGCCATGGCCGACTGGGTGGCCAGCACGGGGCAGCGGGTGCTCCAGGTGCTGCCCGTGAACGACACCACCACCGCGCACACCTGGCAGGACTCCTATCCGTACAACTGCATCAGCATCTACGCGCTGCACCCGCAATACATTGACTTCAGGCAGATGCCGCCGCTCAAGGACAGCCGGCGGCGCGAGCACTACGAGGCCCGGCGGCGCGAGCTGAACGCGCTGCCGCAGATAGACTACGAGCGGATGAGCGAGGCGAAGATGGACTGCCTGCACGAGCTGTTCGGGCAGGAGTGGGCGACCACGCGCCGCCACAAGGACTACCGGCGGTTTGCCGCCGACAACTGGGAGTGGCTGGTGCCCTACGCGGTGTTCTGCCTGTGCCGCGACCGCTATGGCACGGCTGACTTTGCCAGCTGGCCCGACACGGTGACGGTGAGCGCCGACAGGAGCGCGGTGACCTTCACGCCGAAGGGCGGACAGGGACAGGCGCGCACGCTGAAGGTCAAGGACAGGATTCTGGGACGCGAACTGGACTTCTGGTATTTCACGCAGTACCACCTGGACCGGCAGATGCGGGCAGCGCACGACCACGCGCGCAGCAAGGGGGTGATTCTGAAAGGTGACATCCCCATCGGCATCAGCCGCAACGGCGTGGAGGCGTGGCTGGAGCCGCGCTACTTCAACATGGACGGACAGGCGGGGGCGCCGCCCGACGCCTTCTCGCCCAACGGACAGAACTGGGGGTTCCCCACCTACAACTGGGAGGAGATGCTCCGCGATGGCTGCTCGTGGTGGGTGAAGCGGTTCCGCAAGATGGCGGAGTACTTCGACGCCTACCGCATCGACCATGTGCTGGGCTTCTTCCGCATCTGGGAGATTCCCGCCAACGCGGTACACGGACTGCTGGGACAGTTCTCGCCCGCCCTGCCGATGACGCGCGAGGAGATTGAGGGCTACGGGCTGCACTTCGACGAGCAGCTCTACACCGAGCCTTACATCCGCGACTGGATGCTGCCCAAGCTCTTCGGCGACAGGGCCGGCGAGGTGAAGGCGCGCTACCTTGACCACTGCTACGGTGACGTGTGGCGGCTGAAGCCGGCGTATGACACGGAGCGGAAAATCCGGAACGAGGAATTAAGAATGAAGAATGAAGAGCCAGACTCAGCCACACACTCTTCACCAGCACCAGCAGACATTTGCGCCGGGCTCTACACGCTGGCGAGCAACGTGCTCTTTGTACGCGACCACAGGGAACACGACAAGTTCCACCCGCGCATCGGGGCGCAGCTCGACCCGGTTTACGAGGTGCTGGGCGACAGCGAGAAGTTTGCGTTCAACAGGCTGTACAACGACTTCTTCTACCGCCGGCACAACCAGTTCTGGCATGCCGAGGCGATGAAGAAGCTGCCGCTGGTCACCGAGGCCACAAGGATGCTGGCCTGCGCCGAAGACCTGGGCATGGTGCCGGAGTGCGTACACTGGGTGATGGACGAGCTGCGCATCCTCACGCTGGAGATACAGTCGATGCCCAAGGAGTATGGGGTGCGCTTCGGCCACCTGTCGCACAACCCCTACCTCAGCGTGTGTACCATCTCAACGCACGACATGCCGACCCTGCGGCAGTGGTGGGACGAGGACGCCGAGCGCGCACAGGAATACTACCGCACAAGGCTGTACCGCGACGGCAAAGCGCCCCACCCGCTGCCGGGATGGCTGGCCAGGGACATCGTGGGCCGCCACCTCACCAGCCCGTCCATGCTGTGCCTGCTGTCGCTCCAGGACTGGCTGGCCATGGACGAGAACCTGCGGCTGGCCGACGAGAACGCGGAGCGCATCAACATCCCGGCGGAGCCGCGCCACTACTGGCGCTACCGCATGCACCTCACCATAGAGCAGCTGATGGCGGCCCGCGGGCTGAACGACACGGTGAAGACGATGGTCTACGAAAGCGGAAGGGCGTAAGGGCAACGGCGAAGGCATGGACAAAGAGAAGCTGGAACAGCTGTTCGGACAGTTCAACAGGGCGTACTTCGGCGGGAAGCTGCCGGAGCCGCGCCTCGAGGTGGACAACTCGCGCACGCAACTGGGGCAGTTCCGCTGTGACAGGCGGCGCAAGTGGCCGCCGGGGACAACGGAAATGGCCAACCCCACCATCAAGGTGAGCGCATACTATGACCTGCCGCAGCACGAGGCGGAAAGCATCCTGCTCCACGAGATGATTCACTACTACATCGCGTGGAGCGGACAGTGTGACACCGCGCCCCACGGACAGCTGTTCAGACAGTGGATGGACAGGCTGAACGGGGAGCACGGATGGAACATCCGCGTGAGCGTGCCGACCGACGGGCTGGCAGTGGCGGAGCACAACCGCAAAAAGGACTACCTGGTGCTGGCACTGGAGACTGCCGGGGGGCAGCGGATGCTGTCGGTGGTGAACCCGAAGTACCAGGCGGCGGTGGAACGGCTCATCCGGCGGGCGCCGTCCGTGTGCAGCCACAAGTGGCTGCACACGGACGATGTGTATTTCGCGCGGTTCCCGGCTGTGAGGAGCCTGCGCGGCTGCCGGGTCACGGCAGAGGTGTTCGACAAATACACGCGCGCGGCGCACGAATGACAAAGGCCGGCGCCCGGAAGTGGCGCATACAGAAAGCAAAAGCAGCCACCTCTCCTTGGCGAGAGGTGGCTGCTTTTTGTAGTGCAATGGCTGTCAGGCCAAGCGGAAAGTTTACCCCAAATCGGTCATTAGATTTCGTCCCGGGTTGCTGTTTGTTTCGTGCAGCTTGCCACGTAAGTGTTGAAGGCATAGCGGGCTATGGCGAAACACTTACGGCAGCAAGATGCCGAAAGAAACAGTGACAAGGGGCGGAAAGAGGGAAGACTTCTCACTTTTTTGCCTATTTCGGTCTAATGACCGATTTGGGTTTACTCCACCATCACCTTGACGGTGCGCCCGTCGGACAGCTTGACGATGTTCAGGCCCTTGGCCGGAGCTGCGAGGCGCACGCCGGCGGCGTTGTAGCGCGCCACCTCGGCGGCACGGCTGCCGGGGACAGTGGCCGGCTGGATGCCGGTGGGGTCGGTGAGGTCAACAAGGTCGGCGTTGACAATGGTGTGGTTGCGCCTGTTCAGCAGCAGGGCAATCACCTTGAGGCGGTGGCGGCTCTGGATGAGCGTGTTGCCGGTGATGTCGAGCTTGGCGGTGTAGTTCATCACCTCGCCGGCCTTCACCGTGCCGCTCACCGAGTTCTCTATGCCGTTGTAGGGCTCCCAGGCAGCCACGGCCACGTGGTTGTAGGTGGTCGTCACGTAGTCGGGCGCGTTCTTGGCCGTGTAGGCGGCCAGGTCGGGGTCGGGATAGGTGGCGCTCATGCCGGCCATATAGTTGCACTGCATCCAGTCCTGGCCCTCGCCTGACATACCGTCTTCGGTGAGGACAAAGGCAAGGGCGTAGGGGGCGTCGGTATAGTTGACGGCGATGGTGGTCTGGGTGTTCACGGTGAGCACGTTCTTCGCGGGACTGTCCCACCGGGCCTCCAGCTTCACGGTGCCCTCGGTGGGCTGCTGCTGCCCCTCGCGGAAGAGGGTCATGCCGTCAAACTTGGCCGGGGCCGTGGTCTGGTAGGCCAGGTAGGGGTCGACGTCCTTCAGGATGCGGTTGACCGTGGCCGTGGGGTAGCTGGGGTTGAATGCCGCCAGCAGGTCATAGTAGTCGGCGGTGTACATGGGGTCGCCGGAGTGGACGGCAATGCCCACATAGTCGTCGCCGCAGCTCTCCTCCAGCTTGTTCATGGCCACGGCGCCGCGGGGGCACCAGCCGCACCAGGTGCCGGTGAACTCCTCGAACACCACGGTGCGCGGCTGGCTCTGCTCGACAAGCACTTGTCCGAAGGCAAAGGCGTTGCGGTTGCCGGTGGCGGTGTTGGCCCGGCCGTTCACCTTGTCCACCGTCCCGGTGATGTTGTAGCTGCCGGCCTCGGTCTGCACGGGCAGGGTGAGGTTCAGCGTGGTGCTGGCCCACTTGGCCAGGGCCGGGGACAGGGTGTAGTTGCGCACCGTCTGCCGGCCGTTGACTTCGAGCGCGAGCGACAGCTTGGACACGGTGTTGGAGCCGCGGTTGCGCACGGTGACGGCCGTCGAGGCAGACGCGCCCACCTTGGCGGTGGCGGGGTCGGCCGGGGCCACGCTGACAATCACATTGTCGGGGGTGCGGCGCGGCACATTCAGATGGAGCTTGAAGCCGAGGTTGCCCAGGCCCACGGTGGTCATGTTGGACTGCCAGTAGTTCTTGGTGTAGGTCTCGTTGAAGATGTAGTAGCCGCCCTCAGTCATCCGCTTGAGCCTGGGCGAGTAGGTGTAGCCGTCGGCGGCGTTGTTGTCGAAGACATAGCCCACGTAGACGCCCTCGAAGGGAATGGCGTAGGGGGTGGCTAACTTGACGGTGTTCTCGCCGGCCTTGACCGTGGGCAAGGTGGCCACGATGTTGTCGGCGGTGATGGATGCGAGCGAGGACGACACCCACACGCGCACGTTGGTCATGGTGGCGGGGTCCTTGCAATAGATGCGCACGGAGTCGAGCACGGCCTCGCCCAGGCTGTCGGGCACAAACACGCCGGCGTAGGTAGTGCCCGGCGCATGGATCTTAACGTAGTCTACCTTGCCTTTGGCGGGCGGATAGTTCCACCAGTAGGCATCATAGCCGTCGTCGGCTGCGGCCTTGCCGGGTGCGAAGGCCATGATCACGGTCAGCAGGAGCGTGGCGAGTGTTCCGAGGTTTTGAGAAAACAATCTTTTCATCTTGCAAAAATATTCGTTAGTTTATGTTTGGTTGCATTATCCCAAGGGGGTGCCGGACGGGTGCGGCTGGCTGGTTCGGTCTGCCTTATCTCACAAAGACCTTCCTGCACTCGCCGCCGCGGCTGCGCAGCAGGTAGAGGCCGCGGGGCAGCGCGCCGGCCCCCTGGACGTTGCGGCGGACAAGGCGACCGGTGGCGTCGTAAGCGTCGCAAGACCGGGTCCGGCTGTCGGTGCCGGCGCTCTCAATGCCGGCGGGGTCGGCGTGAACGGCCTTCACGGTGACAGTGAACTCCTGGTCAAGGATGGAGAAGGTGAGGTTGACGGTGGTGGTGCCATATTGCTTCATGCGGAAGCCGAGCTGGGTGCCGGCAGCGCTCTCGGGGCTGACCATGAAGTCCTTGTCGTAGACCACGGTGGAGAAGGCCGAGCAGGTTCCGCCCATGCAGATTTGGAACTTCTCGCTGGCGGCGGAGTTCTCGACAATCTCCACATGACAGGTTCCGCCAAGGTCTTCGTCGGTGAGGTTGTAGACGGAGAGGGCTGTGCCGGTCTCTATCTCGTAGCGCGAGCCTACCTTCTCGGGGGTGAACGTCACCACGTCGCCGTCTTTCACCGGCTGGCCATTGTAGCGCACTTCAAAACTCTGGGCATTCAGGGCAACAAAGGCGCCCAATGCCACGGCTAATGTAAACAGTCTTTTCATCTTATGCTTGCTTTATACTATACTTGCTTTACCTGATTATTGTCTTGTTCCGGCGGCGCGCCGCTTACCTGCGCACCTTCACGGGCACCCTGACGGTCTGGCAGACTCCGCTGTTGTCGGTCACAAAGGCTACGATGGAGAGGTTGGCCACGTTCCACCGGCTGTCCACGGGGATGCGGTAGGCGAAGCGGGCGGTCTTGTGGCCCCTGAAGGTCACGGCATCGCCGTCGAGGGGGGTGGCGCTGGCGCGCAGGATATTGTTGTGCTCGTAGGCGAAATCATAGTGGTCGGAGAATTTCTGGAAGGCGGTGATATGGTCTTCAGTGACCCACACGGAGAGGCGGGCGTTGGCGTCGGCCTCAGTGAGGGCCAGAACATCCACGGTGATGGTGCTGTCGGCAGGCTGGCAGGTTGCCGTGGCGCCGAGCCTGAGCACAGGCGGCAGCTTGAAGGCGTCAAGGATGGCGGTGAGCCACTTGCTGCTGGCATTCTCGGGTTTCGAACCCACATCGTCGCGGATCACCACCCCGCCACGGCGGTCGACCAGCAGGGACGGCTGGGACGGACTGCCCACCTGCTTGTAGCGTTCCTCGCCCATCCCGGTGACAAGGCTCTTGAAGTCTTCGTCGTCCTCGGCAGGGTCGGCGCCGAAGCCCTCGTCAACGCCGCAGTGGATGGTGACCACCACCACGGTGTCGGCCCCATACTGCTGCTGAAGCTGGTGGAGCTGGGCGGCCCCGTAGGGGCAGTTCGTACAGTACTGGCCGGAGAACTCCTCGACCAGCACGGAGCGGGTCACGCTCACGGAGGGCACCTCAATCAGGCGGTCGCGCTCGGCGATGCTGTCACAGGCGGCAAGCAGGGCGACGCCGGCAAGGAGGGCGGTAGTTAAATGACGGAATTTCATAGGGCGAACAGGAATTTGGTGAATCGGGGGGGGTGACGGCCGGGGCATCAGAAGTTGTAGTTGTAAGAAACGGTGGCTCCCTTGCTGGCCGGCACATAGCGGCACACGCCGCCCGAGCAGTTGTAGCCGGCGCGGTTGCGCACATAGCCCAGCTGGAGGCGGTGGGCGCCGGCGGTATAGGTGACATAGCCGCTGTAATAGTGGAGGCCGGTGGCGCCGCAGTTCCACTCGTCGGACACGGTGAACATCAGGCGGGGCAGCACGGAGAGTTCCAGCAGGCCGAAGGCCCAGTCGTGCTCGTCGTCGCCGGTGGTGAGATACTGGGCCTCGCCGCGCAGGGTGACCTTGTTGCTGAAGCGGTACTTGCCCTCGGCCACGAAGATGTTGCTGTGAACCATTCCACCCTTGCCCTCGACGGCGGTCTTGTTGTAGTACTGGTTCATGTACATGAGGTTGAGCTTGAGGTCACGGCTGAGCTTCTTCTCGAGCTGCACGTTGAAGTCCTGGTAGTAGCGCTCGTCGCCCCACTTCCAGAAGGCGGAGCCGTAGCCGTCGGTGCCGCCGGCGTGCTCGTTGCGGTCGATGGCGTGAACGTGGGAGAAGTTGGCCTTGAGCTTGGTGCCATACTTGCCGCCGAGCGGGGTGTGGCGCTTGAAGGTGTAGCCCAGCTCGGCCTGGTAGGCCCACTCGCCGTTGGGGTTGGTGGCGTAGGGGTAGTGGGCGGCCAGGGCGTAGGTGTGGTCCATGGTGAAGGCGGGCAGGTGGTTGATGTACGACGAGTTGTCCGGCTCGGCCGAGGTCATGGTGCGGCGGCTGCGGTAGGACATGTTGTCGCTGCGCTTGGCCTGGAGCAGCAGGCTCATGCCACGCTTGGAGTAGCTGGCGGAGAGCATGGCCACAGAGCCCTTGCGGTAGATGTAGCCGTTGTCCTGCGAGGGGTCCTGCCCCTTGCCGGCATACTCGGCGAGCACGTTCCAGCCGCCTTTCTGCAGGCGGAGGCGCAGGTCGTAGGCCCCGACAAACTTGGGGAAGTTGTAGCGGTGGGTGGCGTCGGCCATGAGCACCTCGTCATTGTCCTCGTACTTGGTGACATAGGAGGCGCCAAGGGTGAGGTAGGTGGCGCGCTGCCGCAGGGCCTTCACCCACTGGTCGACGCCCAGCTCGAGGTCGGCGCCGCCCACCCACGAGTCGTTCCAGTTCCAGTAGCGTCGCTGCTTGCCGGCGAGCACCTTGACGGTGGCGCCGGCCACGGGGGTGGCCACGAGCCGTCCGCCCAGCAGGGAGTTGTCGATGCCGAGGCTGCGCTCCTCGTAGGTGCGCAGCACAAAGCCGGAGCCAAACTGCTCGTAGAACGTGCCGAGGGTGAGCTCGGCATGCTTCACATGGCCCTTGAGGTAGAAGAAGGGCACGCCCCAGCCGGCATAGTCCTTGTGGAATCCGGGCAGGGGATGCTCGAGGTACTCGAGCCGCGCGCCGGCGTCGAGGTGGTTGGTGGTGAGGCTCAGCTCGGCGAAGGTGTTGGTGAGGGCGGTCTCGCTGTAGCTCCCGGTGCCTATCTTGCTGTCGCTCTGGGGAAAGAGGATGTCGCTCTGGATGCTTCCGCTGAGCGTGGGCTTGCCAAAGAAGCCGCTGTCGCCCGACTGTGCCGGGGCGGAAGTGGCCACGGCAAGGGTGAGCGCAGCCGGCAGCAGGGTGCGTCCGGCGCGGTGGCTGAGGGGGAAAAGGCTGTTCATGGGGTACTGCTGGGTTGGGGTTGGCACTTACTTTGCGAGCTGCCTTATCTTCTCGATCAGCTCCTGCTCGGCGCCCTCGGTGTAGCCGTTGTGCTTGTACACAATGTTGCCCCGGCCGTCGACGAGCAGCACGTAGGGTATCATCTGGATGCCCAGGGCGCGCTTGAAGTCGCTGTTGGGGTCGAGCAGCACGTCGTAGGTCCAGCCGTTGCCGTCGACGAGGGGCTTCACCTTGTTGATGTTCTGCGCCTGGTCGATGCTCACGGCAATCACCTTGACACCTGTCTCCTCGCGCCACTCGTCGTACACCTCGCTGATGGCGGTTAGCTCGCGGTTGCAGGGCTTGCACCAGGTGGCGAAGAACGAAATGACAAAGGGCTTGCCGCCATTGCTGAGCTTGGCGGTGTCAACGGTCTTGCCGTTGATGTCCTTCAGGGTGACAGAGGGCAGCTGGGCTGCGGCCCCGCCAGCAAGGGCGAAGAGGAGCAGCAGGGTGGAAAATAGTCTGGTCTTCATTGTATCTGCTGTTTGAATACTAAAATGGGTCTGTCGGTCTGCTTCAATGCATCTGACGACACTCTAAAATGCGCCGGACAGTTTGCCTGAATGCGCCGGACAGTTAAAAGACCAGGCCCCAGACCGCCCCAAGGGACGGTTCGGGGCCTGGATGTAGTTGTTGTTGTGTTGCGCGCTTGCCGCTGCCAGGCGGCAAGGCGGGGGTTATTTCAGAATCTTGGTGCTGGTAACGACACCGTTGGCCGAGCGCACGCGCTTCACGACAAGTCCCTTGGCGCTGGCGTCAACACGGCGGCCCTGCAGGTCGAAGTACTCAACCGTGGCGTTGCCGGCGGCAGCCTGGGCGTTCACGCCCTTGATGCCGGAAATAATTTCGTTGGTAATGGTGATAACCGTACCTGCCTCGGCATCGAATGCAGAGCCGTCACCATAAATATAGCAATAAAGGCCAAGATTCTCCATTTCTTTTGAACCAAAAAGTTCACCGTAATAGGCCGAGCCGTCGGAAGAAAGGACAATGGTTCCGTCTTCGTTATAATCAAGAAACATATTTAGCATTTCTGCAAGATAAAGTTTTTCTCCACTCACTGTAACAGGATAGAAAACAATGTCGCAGTAGGGCTTAGATCCGTCGGTCAGCTCCAATGTGCCAGAACCGATATACTGATTGCAATACACATAGGCACCGATAATATCAGTCTGGTCCTCTGAAAGCTGGTAGTCTATCTGATACCAGGCATCAGGATTGGCAACAGACAAGCCCTTGATGAACATACAGTCGCCAGCAAAGACAACGCGCGCAGTGTCGCTACCTAAATTGATATGCTTACCCTCGGAATTCACATAATCCTGGACCACCTTGGCTCTGAAAGTTGCAGCATCAAGGGAGTCGGCACAATAGTGATACTGATAATTCTTCACTGTATACTCGACGGGAGTGCTTGAGTCACCCACGAAGAAGCCATAAAGGAGGTCACGGCAAACAATCTGCTTCGAATCCTTGAAATAGTAGGCGCCAAACGTCTTGTCGCTGAGACGTGAGAAACCGCTATTCTTGTCATAGCTCATAAGGGCCAGGTTGTAGGTCTTAGTACCATCATTACTCTCAAAAGTGTTGCCCTCAATGCTGAAAGTGATGGAGTCAATGCCAACCTCAGGGCCATACTTCTGCGTAAAGTAGTTGTCTGCACTGCGCTTGCCTTGAAAGTAGGCAAAGTTGCCATCGACGAGCATCCTGACAGAATCGTTGCTCACGGCAACAGTGCCTTCGTTCATGCTGGTCTGCGCACTACTCTGCCAGTTGTCAAGATAAGGATATTCAACGTAGTATGTTCTGAAAATGTCATACTTGCTTTCGCGCGGGGTTCCCTCTGCCTTCTTGACATCAAGATGGCGCTTGGGGGCAGACTTCAGGATCTTGGCAGTCTCAAGCTTGGCTTTCTTCACCTCGTCGGGCGAGAAAAGGAGTGACTGCTGAATGTTGTGCTGCTTAGCTGAAATCACATTGGGATGGCTCAAGGCCTTCATGATTTCAGCACGCTGCTGAACGGTTTGTGCTGTTGACCCCAGCGAAACAAGGGCGGCAGCTAAAATGAGTGTAAACTTTTTCATGCTAAAGTAATTAAATTGTTATCGAATACGGTGCAAAATTACAGATATTATCATTATTGCCAAACAAAATGGAGGGAAAACCGCTTGAGAGCAATGACTTTTAACACTATTAAAAGGTTAGGGCTGTCATTGCGCTCAAACGTTCGTGCGAATGCTCGGCGAAAGTGCCGGGGAGGAATCATGTACCGTCCCAGGCAACCCACCGGCCTTACTCGTCCAAAGAGGGGCGGTCGGCCGGGTCGCGGAGCGGATAGGGAATGGTCTGGGTCGTGAAGTGCATATCGTTGTTGGCACGGTTGTTACACTTCAAGTCACAAGAGGTGCGCATCTGGTTGTCCGACGAGACGGTGAACGTGGCGTTGGCAAACGGACGGGTGGCATAACTATAGCCACGCCCAAGCAGAATGTCGGTGTCGCCGGAGCCCTCGTTGGTAAGCTTGAACTTAATCTGGTCGTCGCCCACCAGTTCCGTTGTCAGGTAAATGATGCCGGCGAAGGCATCGTAAAGGTGCTCCTGGTAAACATAGTAGTAAAGGCCGAAGTAGTCGCTGATGCGGCCCACACCGACTAAGGTTACCTCGCCGTTGAGGTCGATATCCTCGTCAAGGCCGTAGTCCTCCTTTTTCCAGAGGCAGTTGGTCTTGGCCTGCTTGTCCCACAGTTTCCAATACTTCTGCGTCCATGTGCCAACGTTCTCCTTGGAAGTGAACCAGAGACTGTTGACAAACTGGCGGTTCAGCGGGTCGACAACGAGCTTGACCTCCGGGTTGTCGAAGCTCTCGAACTCCTTGGTCGCAGCGTTATATTTGAAGCCGCTGATTCTGTGGCCCTTGTAGTCGATGGACTTGTAGAACTCCATGCCCTCGGGCGTAATGATATACGAGGCGGTGCCCACCTGGCGGTCGTTGCCTGAAATATAATAATAGGAGAGGCCGCGCAGGTCGGTATAGAACGTGGTGGTGTCAATCCGCTCGTACACCGAGTCGCGGTTGTTAACCCTCACCGTGTCCTTGACCTTGGCCACCAGGCTGTAGCTCTTGGCATACATGTGGTTGTCAACGTCGGCGAGCTTGCCGAGGTAGGCCGACCATTCCTCGCCCTCGGCCATCGGGTACATCACCACGCGGTTGCCCGAGGCGCGCCCCTTGAGCACCACGCTGTCCTTGCAGGCGGAGAGCACGCCGAACTCGTTGTCACCGCCCATTCCGGTTCCCGTCTCGCCGGTGATGACCACCTTGGGGTCGCTCATCTTCGAGAAGATGGCGTTGTAGGTGTCAAAGGTCAGCGTGACACCGCTGCTCTGGTAAATCTTGTAGAGGCTGGTGGCCTTGGCGGTGATGTCGCCCGAGATGTCAGCGTCGCCCGAGCAGGTGAGATAGCCCTTTTCGTCGAACTGCATCACGAAGTTGAAGCCGCCGTACGACTGCTCCTTTGAGGGAAAGTATTTCACCCGCCAGCCATTGGGGGCGCCGGTGAGCACGCTGTAACAGTTCTGGATGGAGGCATCGGCACGGTTGGCCGACGAGTCATCAAAGAAGTCGTCCTGTTCCACTGTGCAGGCAGCCAGCGAGAACGCCGCTGCCAGGATTGTCATATATGCTATGCGTTTCATTTTTTCTCGTTGTCTTCGTTAACAGAAATGTCTTTAAAGTCAAGCTCGCGGTAATGCTTGGAGCGGTAGAGCACCTCGCGTCGCAGTTCGTTGATGTCGATGCCCCATGACTCCTTGAACCACTTGGTGATGATTTCCAGCTTCTTGAGCAGCAGCTCCTTGCCGTTGACATCCTTGCCCACATAGTTCTTGTAGGCGTCGGGTATGTCGTGGTGGTAGGAGGTGTCGGCACGCGCCAGCAGATAGTTCCAGCGGTCATCCTCGGACGTGATGTAGGTGGCGATGACCTCCACGAAGTCCTCGCGCGCCTCCATCGAGGCATAGTTGCCCACGAAGCCCATCTTGAAGCACGTCACGCTGTCATTGAGGTTTATCCACGCCGGGCCCTGGTAGGACGTCTTGGTCACCTCGTTGAACTCGGTGGGATAGTCCTTGGTCTGGTGAAGGATGTGGGCGAACTCGTGGTGCATGGTGTGGAAGTACCACTTGTTCAGGAAGTCGATGTCAACGCCGGGGTCGTTGAGGTCGAGCCTGTTGATGTTGTAGAGTGTGATTTTCAGTCCGCCCTCGGCCGTTCCCAGCTTCACCTGGCCGTCGTCGTAGGCCAGTGACCCCACGAGCATGAGGATCTTGGGGCAGTAGGTGCGGATGAAGTCCTTGCCGGCCAGCTTGGCATACACGTCCAGCCAGAGGTACTTGGTGAGCTTGGCCATGGTGATGGCCTTGTCGTAGTCGGCCGGCGCGAGGTTGTAGTCAGTGTCCGACTCCTTGTACTCGAAACGGTATTTGAACTGAATGTTGAAACTGTCAACATAGTTCTGCTGCAGCCACTTGTCAAAGTCGTTCTGCTCGACCACCTCGTCGTGGAAGATGGACTGCGAGTCGAGGTCGTCGTCGCCACAGGAGACCGTCAGCAGCGCGACAGCTGCAATGAAAAGATATTTTAGCTTCATCATCTTGCAAGTCATTTATTAAAGGATGAAATGAATGGCTTGTCCTCTCTGACGAAAGGACAGAAAGACAGGTTGCCCGTAATCTCGGTGGTCACCGTGCGCGGGTTGGGCTGGAGTCCGGCGTCAATCACGTCGCCCGGAATCTGGAACGCGCGCCGCGGGTCGTTGAGCTTGAGCGTGTCGGCGGGGTAGCCCTCCCTGTTGTGGCAGATCTCGATGCCCCAGCGCTTGATGTCCATCCAGCGCAGGCCCTCCTGGGCTGTCTGGCAGCGGCGCAGGTGCAGGATGCACTGGATAAGGTTCTCCTGGATGCCGTCGTCGGCAAGCGTGAAGCCCAGCGGGTGGAGGCGCTTCTTGGGCGTGCCCCCCCCGGCCACGATGGGCCGTCCGTCGCGTTCCATGTAGCTCATGCGCTTGTAGGTGTTCACCACATCGTTGAGCGTGACATTCATCGACTCCTTCACGTTGGTGTCAAGCCAGTAGTTGATGTCCTTCACCGCGTCCTGGTAGTGCTGGCTGCCCAGCATGGCGTAGGCCTCGGCCCGGCAGAGCAGGGTCTCGTCGGTGGTCAGGTAGGAGATGACCGAGCGGCGGTAGCCAATCTGCTGCACCTTGTCGGTGTACTCGAAGTAGCCGTAGTACTTGGAGATGGCTATCTTCTGCGAGTTGCCGAAGCAGGAGTTGGCCAGGTAGAGCGTGTTGTTGCCCCAGATGCCCGTTGCGCGGTAGGACTCGCGCTTGCAGATGTAGTCGGGGTGGAAGGCGTAGCGCTCGCCCACCGAGTAGGCCCCGAGGTAGTAGGGGCTCGACGAGTAGGCGGTCATCAGCAGGAGGTTGGCCGCTTCGTCTGCGTCGATGAAGGCGTTGCAGCGCGTCTCGTAGTTGGCGGCCTTCTGCGAGATGCCGGCCCAGTTGCGCAGCACCGACGTGGGGTCGCTGCCCAGCACCTCGTTGGCACACGCAATCACCTTGTCCCATTTCTGGTAGTAGAGGTAGAAGCGCGCGGCGAAGGCATAGGCGGCCTTCTTGTTGAAGTGGTACTTGGACGAGGTGTAAAGGTCGTCGGAGATGAGCGGCAGGCCGGCCTCGATATCCCTCTCGATGTTCTCGTAGAGCTGGCGGAGCGTGCCTCGCGTGTAGCTTGGCCGCACCGTGGTCTCGGGCGTGGTCGAGTAAGGCAGTCCCAGCAGGGAGTCGGCCGTCTCGGGGTTATAGGCCTGGCAGAACAGGTTGGCCAGCAGGAAGTGGCTCCACGCGCGGCACATCAGCGCCTCGCCCTTCTGCGGGTTCATCGAGGCGTCGCCGCCCAGGTCCTTAATGGCCTCGAGGGCCTGGTTGGCCGTTGCGATGGCCTTGTAGCAAGATTCCCAGAACGCGCTTGGCGTGTCCTGCTCGGTCTCGGTGACATCCTCCCAGAGGTAGGCTTCCTGCTGGTACTTGCTCTCAATGGTGTATTGGTAGCCGTTGTCCATGGCGTTGTCCGAGGCCATCTCGCAGAGAACGGTAGCCTCCGTCTCCGGGTAGGCCGACACGAGGATGCTCGTCACTTTCTCCGGCGTGTCAATCTGCGTGCGGCTGTCGGGCAGCTTGTCCAGAAAGTCGTTGCAGGAAGCCAGGGCCACGGCGGCACCCAGAATCAAATATGAAGATACTGTTTTCATTTTTTCTGTAATCATCGAATAATGTTAAAGTCCAAGCCGGACGGTCAGCGTGAACTGCTTAGGCATAGGCGAGGCCACACCGCCGGTGTTGAAGAACTCGGGGTCCTGTCCGTTGAGCTTGTCGTCACAGTAAATCAGGAAGAGGTTGGTGGCCTGCATCTTCAGCGAGAGGTTGTTGAGCTTGAGCGGTGCGATCCACTTCTTGGGCAGGTCGTAGGACAGCGCAATCTCCTTCATGCGGATAAAGTCACCCTTGGCCACGCGCTCGGTCGAGTAGTTGTAAGCGTTGTAGGCGTACGACAGGTAGCTGTCGTTGGCATTGAGCCGGCGGTCGGCGATGACGGGCACGTTGGTCTTCTTCTCGTCACCCTGCACCGTCCAGCGGTTCTTGAACTCGCGCGGCATGGCGTCGAGGTCGGAGTACTTGTTGCTGAACACGGGGTCGAGGCGCACCACGTTGCCAAAGGCGTAGGTGATGAACACGTTGAGCTTCCAGTTCTTGTAGGTGAACACGTTGGCCAGCGACCCGGTTGATGTGGGGTCAGTGGGGCCCTCGTAGACGAGGTGGCTCTTGTGCTCGCGGTCCTGGAAGTTGAGGTCGCTCACGGTGAGCTTGCCCTCCTCGTTGATGAAGGTGGGCAGACCGTTCTCGTTGAGTCCGCGGAAGTCATAGGAGAAGAGCGAGCGCACGGGGTAGCCCTCGATGGTGAAGCCTGTGCCGGTAATCATGTCGATGACGCGGGCATTGGTCTCGAAGTTGGTCACCGTGTTCTTGGAGTAAGCGTAAACGAAGTCGGTCGACCAGCGGAAGTCCTTGGTCACGATGTTCTGCGAGGAGAGCGAAAGCTCCACGCCGTGCGAGCGCATGTCGGCCACGTTGGCATACTTCTTGGTCTCGCCGCCCACGCCCATGGTGTTAATGATGCCAATGAGGTCGTAGTTGTTGCGGCGGTACCAGTCGAGCACCACGCTGATGCGGTCCTTGAGGAAGCCCATCTCGGCGCCGATGCTCAGCTCGTGCTTCTTCTCGTAGGTCAGCTCGGAGTTGGCGATGTTCACCAGCTGGAGGCCCGACTCCGAGACAGACGAGGAGGGCCGCCAGGGGTTGTAGCTGTTGATCACGGGCAGAGAGTTGGTGACCGAGGCCGGGCCGCGGTCAGCCGTGAGCGAGTAGGAGGCGCGGAGCTTGGCGTGCGAGAACACGCCCTGCTTCTCGAACCAGGGCTCCTCGTCGATGATCCACGCGCCCGACACGTTCCATGTGGGCAGCCAGCGCGACTTGGTGCTCATGCCCAGCTTGTTGGTGCCCTCGTAACGGATGGTTCCGTTGACAGAGTAGCGGCGCTTGTAGGCGTAGTTCACCGTTCCGAAGAAGGCTGCCGAGCGCGAATAGGTGTCCTCGAGCGTGTAGTAGGCCGTGTTCTCCTCCTCCATCTGCTTGAAGATGAGGTAGCTGTACTTGGCCAGCAGGCCCATGTCATACTGCATGCCGTTGCCCTGGAACCAGGACTTGCGGCGGTCGATGCTGTTCATCTCCATTCCGCCGAACATATTGACAGCGTGGTCTTCGAAGTAGACGTCGTTGTAAGAGGCCGTGGCGCGGAAGTCCCAGCTGTTCATGTTGTACTTGGTCTCGCGGTAGAAGCCGCCGTAAGGCAGCACGCACTGCGGCAGCGAGTTCTCCACGCTGGGGTCGGTGTAGAGCCAGGGGTTGGCGTCGCGGATGGTGGCGTCGCCCATGGCGCGGTAGGCCATGGCCTGGTTGGACTTGTCGTGAATCTCGTGCATCTGCGTGGTGGTAGAGAACTTGTAGGCTGCGATGGCCGACAGCTCCACCTTGGTGATGGGCTTGTACTTCAGCTCGGCCTGGAACTTGGTGTCCACCACGTTGAGGTCCATGTAGTTGTAGTTCAGCTCGTCAAAGATGTTGAAGTCTGCGTAGTTGCGCGTGTAGGCCACGTTCGGGTCGAGCGTGCGCGAGGTGTTCAGCGCATACGAGTAGGGGTTGATGTCAAAGTCGCGGCGCACCTCGCCCGACACGGGGTCGATGGACTGCGAGAGCGTGCCCGGGGCGCGCTGCTTGCGGTAGGAGGCCTGCGAGATGAAGTTCAGCGACAGTTTCTTGGAGACATTGTAGTTGGCGTTCACGTTGGCCGTGTAGCGCTCCACCTTGCTCTGCTTGTACCATCCGGGGTCGTTCATCAGCGAGAGCGACACGCGGTAGGCGGCCTTGTCGGTACCCGAGGAGATGCTGACCGAGTGGTTCTGCGAGATGGCGTTGCTGAACAGCAGGTCGAACCAGTCGGTGTTGCGGTACTCGGCGCCGCGGAGGTAGGCGTTGCGCGCGGCCTCGGTGTTGGGCATGGCGAACGTTCCGGTGGCCGGGTCGTAGGTGTTCATCAGCTGGTACATCTTTCCGTAGACGCCGCTGTCAGCGGCGCGGAAGGTCTCCGAGAAGTTCAGGTAGCCGGCGCGCTCCATTTCGCGGTACACGCCCATCTGCTCCTGCGAGTTCATGATGTTGAAGTTGGAGTAGCTGGGCTTCAGGCGCATGGTGAACTCGCCGGTGTAGTTCACGCTGTTCACGCCGGCCTTTCCTTTCTTTGTGGTGACCACAATCACGCCGGCCATCGCGCGCGCGCCATATATAGAGGTGGCGGAACCGTCCTTAAGAATCTGGAAGCTCTCAATGTCGTCGGCATTCAGTCCGGCAATGGCCGAGCTGATGAGGGTCTCGGCGTCACCCGAGGAGAGGGCGTCGGCGTCGACCTCGGTCACGTCCTCCATAATCACGCCGTCGACCACCCAGAGCGGCTTCGAGCTGCCATAGATAGACGTGGCGCCGCGGACACGGATCTTGGGCGCGGTACCGAACGTGCCCGACACGTTCTGCACGGACACACCGGCCACGCGGCCCTCGAGCGAGCGGCTGATGTCGGCCACTCCGTCGAGCTTGGCGTCGGCGGCGTCGATCTTTGCAGTTGCTCCTGTAAACAATCTCTTGTCCATTTTCTGCATACCCGTCACCACGACGTCCTTCAGTGTAGTCTGGTCGCTCTCAAGCACCACCTTCATGTTCGACTTGGGCTTGAGCGACTGGCTCTTCATACCAAGATAGCTGATGCGGAGCTTCTTGCCCGCGGGCACTGAGAGCGTGAACTTTCCGTCCATGTCAGTGGCCACGCCCGTCTTTGTCCCCTCCACCATCACGGTGGCGCCAATGACCGGCAGTCCGTCTTCCTGAGCTATTACGGTACCCGTAACCTTAGTCTGGGCGATGGCCATTCCTATCGACAGGAAGAGACACGCCAAAACCATTGTTAGTTTTTTCTCCATAAATACACTCTTTTTAATTTTCTTGATTCTTAATAATATTTTCTAATGGACTGCAAAATTAAGCAAAAGCGCATTAACGGACAAAATAATGCTATTAAAATTTACGAAAATTATGCAATCCGGGCACAATGTCTTTAAAATACCGTGCATAATCATTCACAAGTGACACTCAACCGCGCGTTTGGTTTACACTTTGCAAGCACCGGAGCACAGGCAAGAAGAGCGGCGGGGCCTACAAGCAAGCCACCCGCTGAGCGGGCTGCGCAGCGGGTGGGTTGCTGTAACGGGTGCGCGAGACCCTATCTGACCAGAATAACCAGGTACTTGCTGGTGCTCCAGAAGCCCTGGGGGTCGGTGACGCGCAGCACGTACTGCTTGTTGGCGTCGCGCTGCAGGGTGTACGTTCCCGAGGGGTGGGCGGTGAGCAGCCTGGCCGAGCGGGCGTAGAGCTTGATCTCCTTGTCCACGCGGATGTCAATCTTGGTGAAGTAGTCGCGGTTGAAATTCGACTGGAGCACCTTGCCGCCGGCCAGGATGCCCTGGGCCTTGAGCTCGCTCTTGGTGCCGAAGACAAACCACGCCGCGTTGAGCTGCTTGTCCTGCGCGCTGATGGTCTGGCTCTTCTGGCTGCTCTCCCGGGCGAGGTTGTCCACGTTGTCGTGCAGCCCGTCGATTCTGCGGTCCAGCTCGGCGATGTGGATGTCCTTGGACTTCAGCTCGTCACGCAGCTGCTGCAGCTGGCGGTCCTTCTCCTGGAGCTGGGCCGTGAGGTTGTCGATGGTCTTCTTGAACTCTTCGCTCTTGAAGGAGCTTGCGCGCAGCTGGCGCTTCAGCTTTTCGATGAGCTCGCGGTTCTGCTGCATCGTTGACTGGATGAACTGGATGTTCTCGCGCAGCCGCTGGCGGTCGCTCGCGCCCTCGCCCTCCTTGGCCAGGCTGACGCGCCCCTGCGCCTTGTTAATCTCGCGGAACCCCTCGTCTATCTCGTTCATCGTGGCCATCATGTCGTTGATTTCGTTGTCACGCTGCGTGATAATCCGGTTGAGCGAGTCGCGCGTCTGGAGCGCCACGTCGGCGTCGATCTTCGCCTTTTCCTGCTTGCAGCCCCCGAGGGCGGCCAAGCACACTGTTAGGAAGAGTAGCTTTTTCATATCTCTTGTTGTTTTGGGTTGTTGCGTTTTTCCCCCTTGGGGTCGCAGCCGGCCACCACGACCACAATCTCGCCCCTGGGCTCGGTGGCTGTGAAATGGGCGGCAAGCTCGGCGAGGGTGCCTCTCACGCACTCCTCGTGTACCTTGGATATCTCCCGGCACACGGCGGCCTGCCGGCTGCCGCCGAAAAGCGCGGCCAGCTGCCCGAGCGTCTTGAGCAGCCGGCGGGGCGACTCGTAGAACACGACGGTGCGCGGCTCTGCGGCAAGCTGCTCCAGCCGGGTCTGGCGGCCTTTCTTGGGCGGCAGGAAGCCCTCGAACACAAAGCGGTCGCACGGCAGCCCGCTGGAGACCAGCGCCGGCACAAAGGCCGTGGGGCCGGGCAGCGTCTGCACCTCGACACCGGCCTTGACGGCCTCGCGCACCAGGAAGAAGCCGGGGTCGCTGATGCCGGGGGTGCCGGCGTCGCTGACGAGCGCCACCGTTTCGCCGGCCAGCAGGCGGCCGACAACCGCGGCTGACGTGCCGTGCTCGTTGAACTTGTGGTGGGACATCATGCGGTTCTCTATGCCAAAGTGCCTCAGCAGGACGCCCGACGTGCGGGTGTCCTCGGCCAGCACGAGGTCGGCGTCGCGAAGCACGCTGACGGCGCGGAGTGTCATGTCGTCCATGTTACCCACGGGTGTGGGTACGATATACAATATGCCCATACGTGCGGACAAATGTAGGCAATTATCCGCGACTGTCAAAAAAAGGGCGCCTTTTCTTTGCAATTTTTAAAACGTATTTGTACTTTTGTGGAAATGACATACTGGAAATGACAGACAACCTGACAGGGGAGACGCACCGCCCCGGAAGAATAGAAGTGGTGTGCGGGTCGATGTTCTCGGGCAAGACCGAGGAGCTGATCCGGCGGATGCGGCGGGCCGTGTTCGCAAAGCAGCGGGTGGAGATTTTCAAGCCGTCGATAGACACGCGCTATTCCGACGAGGAGGTGGTGAGCCACGACCGGCACGCCATCGTGTCGACACCCATCGACTCGTCGGGGCAGATACTCCTGCTGGCCGGCGACATCGACGTGGTGGGCATCGACGAGGCGCAGTTCTTCGACGAGGGCCTCGTGCGGGTGTGCAACGAGCTGGCCAACCGCGGCGTGAGGGTGATTGTGGCCGGCCTTGACATGGACTACCGGGGGGCGCCCTTCGGGCCTATCCCCGCGCTGTGCGCCATTGCCGACGAGGTGACCAAGGTGCATGCCATCTGCGTGCGCTGCGGCGCGCTGGCCTATGTGAGCCACCGCACGGTGAAGAACAGCCGCCGCGTGCTGCTCGGAGAGACCCAGGAATACGAGCCGCTGTGCAGGGACTGCTACCAGAAGGCCCTGTGCGAGGAAAACAGCAACGACACAACCGACAGGCGGCCATGAACGACAAGACCATCACCTTCGACCGCTTTGTGCGGTGGCTCCTGGGCGGGCTGCTCGTCTTGGGCGTCCTGCTGGTTGTCAACTACCTGAGCGACGTGCTGCTGCCCTTCTTCGTGGCGTGGCTGCTGGCCTACCTGCTCTACCCCATCGTGTGCTTCGTGCAGTACAGGCTGCACGTGCCCGGGCGGGCGCTGTCCATCATTGTCGCCCTCGCCTTTGTCTTCTCGGTCATCGGGCTGGCGGCCTACCTGATTGTGCCGCCGATGGTCGAGCAGTTCGAGAAGCTGGGCGAGCTGGTCACCCAGCACCTGCACGCCACCACGCGCATCAGCAACTTTCCCGAGGCCATCACCGGCTGGATAGAGGCCAACAGGGAGGACATCCACAGGTTTTTCCGCGACAAGGAGGTGTCGGGCACCATCCGCCAGGCCCTGCCCAAGGTGTTCACCGTGCTCAGCCAGACGGCCAGCATCATCCTGAGCGTCGTGGCCTCGCTCATCACCTTATTATATATGTTCTTTATCCTGCTCGACTACGAGACGCTGGCCTCGGGGTTCATCAAGATGTTTCCCAAGAAGAGCCGACCCTTCTGGCGCGCGCTGGCCGACGACGTCGAGCGCGAGCTGAACAGCTACATCCGCGGCCAGAGCCTCGTGGCCCTGTGCATCGGCATCCTGTTCTGCATCGGCTTCACGCTCATCGGCTTCCCCATGGCCATCGGCCTGGGCATCATGATCGGACTGATGAGCCTCATTCCCTACCTGCACGCACTGGCGCTGATACCCATCGTCATCCTGTCGCTGCTCAAGGCGGCCGACACGGGGCAGAGCTTCTGGGTGGTTCTGCTCTCCGCCCTGGCCGTGTTCGCCGTGGTGCAGGCGCTCACCGACATGGTGCTCACGCCGCGCATCATGGGCAAGGCCATGGGACTGAACCCGGCCATCCTGCTGCTGTCGCTCTCCGTGTGGGGCGCACTGCTGGGCTTCATCGGTCTGATTGTGGCCCTGCCCCTCACCACCCTGCTCATCGCCTACTACCAGCGGTACATCACCAAGGAGGGCGACGCGGCCTCGCCACCGCCCAAGGAATAGGCTGGCGGCGCAGCCACACAGCCGCAGCCGGGCCTTGGCCGGCCCCGGAAAGCAGCCCTCAGGCGCGAGTGCCGGGGAAAAAACGGGCGGAGCAGAAAAAACGGCTGTATAAATTTGGCCGTTTCGAGAAAAAGCGATACCTTTGCACACGCTTTACGGCATTTGTGTAAGGCCTTGATCCGCTAGCTCAGCTGGTAGAGCACAACACTTTTAATGTTGGGGTCTTGGGTTCGAGCCCCAAGCGGATCACGGAAAGAAGGCAGAGAGGACACCGCTTCGGCAGTGCCCTCTCTGCCTTTTATGGCTTGCCACGGCCTCAGTGGCCCATGCGCGACGTGTCAACAGCCTTCACCTTCTTCTCCACGTAGCCGCCGAACTTATAGACAACGGCGAGGGTGAACGTCGCCCAGTTGTAGTTCAGCTTCATGCGGTAGTCTTGGTTGCCCTGCACGGAATGGGTGTCGTAGCGGCAGTTGAAGATGTTGGTGCCGTTGAGGCGCACGCCCCACTTGCCGTCGCCCGACGACCATTGCAGTTTGGCGTCCATGCGGAAGATGGGACTGATGTCGTAAACGCCCTGTATGGACTTCGACTGGAAAAAGGGACTGAGAATGAGACGCAGGTCTTGCGTGCGGCAGAGTTTGACAGCGGCCGTGCCTCCGAGGGCGACAGACAGCTTGCTGCGGTCGAAGGGCAAGTCGAAGAAGTGGCTGCTCTTGTCGCGCTTGTAGGTGCCGGCGGCAAACGCATTGCCGCCGAGCCACTTGCCGGCACCGAACTGGGCGGAGGCCTGCAGCCCAAAGCTGCGTGAATAGTCGAAGTTGGTCTCTTTCATGATTACCGCCATGCGGTCGGCCGCCTGGTAGGGCAGCTGCACGGCATAGTCGGGCATCAGCGTTGCGAAAGCCGTGAGCGTGTAGCGTCTCCGGGCCTGCCACACCAGGCTGGCATTGTAAATCGGGAAGGGCTTCAGGCCGGGATTGCCGTGTATTTCGGTGTAAGTGGAGGAGTAAAACACATTGCTCATGGTAGACCAATAGCTCGGGAAATGCGAATTGGAGCTGAGCGAAAGATTGAGTATGTGGCTGTCGCTGACTTTCCACAAGGCGTTGAGCGAGGGATAGGCACGCCACTTGTCCCACGCCGGCGAGTGGCAGTGCTCGGCAGCCACGGAAGCGTCAAGGCTGAAGGCCCTGCTTATCTGCTTGCTGAAGCCGGCATATATGTTCCAGATTCGCTCGCTGATGTCAGCGCCGCTGGTCGCGCCGGGCAGGATGTCACCGGCCTTGTCGCGCGTGACCTGGTGGCTCCTGTTGGCGGCGAACTGCCCGCTGACACCATACGACAGCCCCCACCCGCGGGCCAGGGTGTGGGCCTGGTCGGCCGCGAACATCCATTTGCCGATGGTCTGCTCGCTGCCGCTTGTCAGGTTGCGCTCTGTCCCTGCCGCGCCACCGCCAGCCTTCATTGTCCCGGCAAGGGCTTGCTGCTGCGGAGTGCGGTAGCTGGTGTACGAGCCACTGAGGGCAAGTCCGAAAGGAAGCCGGTAGTTCACGTCAACATTGTGCAGATACACACGACTGTCACTGTGCATCCCGCTTGTGCTCGAGCCGGCAGTGCGGGTGTCAGTGCTTGACTTGCTCCATTCACCCGTATAGGCTATGCCGAGACGGTGGTTGCGGCCAAAGGCATAATTCATGCCCAGCCGGCAGTTGTGGGCAATGCCAAACGACTTCTGCCAGGTGTCGTCGCGGTAGTCAACGCGCCGGTTGCCAAGCGGGTGGCGGGCAATGCGCGAGGACTCGCCGTAGGCGTAGCCGTCGGCAAGCTGGTACTGCGCATCCAGCCCGAACTTTCCCCGTTGCACGGAAAGGTAGAAATGGGCAAACCCCTTGGCGTACTTGCCTTGCTGCAAGCCGCCAATGGCCTGGCCCGAGAGCCGGCGGGTTCCGGCATCGTCTTTCGTGACGATGTTGATGGCCATGCCGCGCACGTGGTAGCGTGCCGGGGCCGACAGCATCACCTCGGCCTTGGCCAGCTGCGCCGCGGGCATCGCCTTCAGGCGCTCGGCCAGCTGCTCCTGCGTCAGCGTGGTGGCCTGGCCGTTGACTATCAGCGTCAACTTGCTGCCCGCGAACGACAGGCTTCCGGTGGCATCGCTGACACCGGGTATGCGTGTCAGCGCCTCATAGGCGTTGTCGGCCGGCAGCTGCCTCAGCAGCAGCGGCATGTTGTACGTCAGCATGCCGCGCTCGGCCCTGGCGACTGGGCGCGCGCCCCTTACCATCACTTCGGGAAGCTTGTGCATCATGGTTTCCAAGGTGAGCGTGTCCTGCCGGACGCTGTCTTGGGCGGCGGCAATGGCCGGCATGGCGAGAACGCCAGCCAGGAGAAACCTGTTCACTGCAGCACGCATTCTTTCAGACAAATTCATATATGACCGATTTGAGTTTGGCTGTTTGTCACCATCCGCCGTTGCCCAGCCCGTCTGTAGGAAAGTCGTCGGGGTCGGTAAAGCCGTTCCACTGCCTCTGGGCGGGAGCACTGCCGGAGTTGCGCCGCGTGGTGCGCCTGTCTTGCGGCTTGCGGGGGGCCGGGTCGCTGCCGGCAAGCGCAAACAGCAAGACAAGGGCCAGCGCGACAATGAAAAAGGCTATAGCCGCTACATACCACTCTATCAAGAGCAACAGGAAGGTTATGGCCACGGTGCCGAGGATGCCGGCCAACGTCTTAGAAAAATTCATCGCATCTTTGTTTGGTGCAAAGTTAGCGAAATTGAGCGGGAGATGAAAATTATTCGCACCTGTTTGTGCTTGCGGACGCATGTTTCACTTTGTCAAGCCGCTGCGCGCGCCCTTTGCCTCACAGGGGGCGGAACGGGCGTTTTGGCAGGCCCGTGCTGCCATTCATGCCGTTTCGTGCTGCAAGACGGTTCGTCTCGCGCTGCCGAACGGTTCGTTTCACACTGCCAAACGGCCCGAACGGGCGGGCCGTTCGGGCCGTTCGGGCTGCCGGAAAAGGCCGTTCGGGCGGCCGGCACCGGCCACTACGCCTTTACCTTGATGATGTCGTCGATGTTGGTGGTGTATCTTCCCGACTTGTGTCCGTCGCCCTTGCGCCAGCTGTCACCTGTGCCCTGCACGGCCACCTTCACCGTGTCGCGGCCGTTCTTGCGGTTGATGGCGTCGATTGCGGCGGCAAGGCGCGCCTGCCTTGCCCGGTCAACGGTGTCGAAAAGGTCGGCCTGCACGGCACTGTCGGGGCAGATGTCCCAGGCAATCACGCCCGCCTTCTTGTAGAAGTACGTACACTCGGGGCTCCACTGCGCGCGCAGTGTGCCAACAGCCGCGGCCACAAGCTCGCGCTGGTCGTTGGTATGCACGGTGAGGGTCACGGTACGGTTGATGGCGCTGCTTGGCGCGTCAGGGCGGAAACGGCTGGTGTAGGCGAACACCGTGACAGCCCGGCAACAGCTGTGCTGCTCCTTCAGCTTGCGCGAGCAGGAGGAGGCGAAATGGGCGACAGCCTCCTCCAGCGGGCCAAGCTGCGACAGCCCCTGGCCGGGAAAGCTGCGGCTGGTGCAGATGCTCTTCTTCTGGGGCAGCTCGTCGATGTCGATGCAGCTTTCGCCCCGCAGCTCGCGCCATGTCCTCACACCGGTCACGGTGAGCTCGCGGCGCACCCAGCTCTCGCTCCTTTGCGTGAAGTCCCAGGCCGTGACTACGCCGCGGAACCTGAGCTTTTCTGCCGTCCTGCGGCCTATGCCCCACACGTCGGCCACGGCCAGGCCCTTCAGCGCCTTCACGCGCCTGTCTTCCGTGTCGACAAGGCACACGCCGCCGTAGCCCTTGTAACGCTTGCCGTACCTTGAGGCCACCTTGGCCAGTGTCTTCGTCGGCGCGATGCCGAGCGTCACCGGTATGCCCGTGCCGCGGCCTATGGCGCTGACAATCTGCCGGCCATAGCTGCGCAGGGCCTCGCCCTCGCCGAAACCGGCAAGGTTGACGAAGGCCTCGTCAATGGAATACTGGGTGAGACCGGGGGCGAAACCGGCAAGGAGCGTCATCACGCGGCGGCTCATGTCGCCGTAAAGGGTGTAGTTGGAGCTGAACACCGTGACCTTGTTGCGCTCGAGAAAGGCCTTCACCTGGAAGAACGGCGCGCCCATCTCAACGCCCAGGGCCTTGGCCTCGTTGCTGCGCGCAATGACGCACCCGTCGTTGTTGGACAGCACAACGACGGGCGAGGTGCGCAGGGCGGGGTTGAAAACCCGCTCGCAGGAGCAGTAGAAATTGTTGCAGTCGACAAGGCCGAACATCCTTACCTCCTCAGCTGCCGCTTGATGTTATAGGTCAGCACGCCCCACACGACGAAGTTGTTTTCGGCTGTCACCTTGATGGGCGGATAGTCGTCGTTGGCCGGCATGAGCCAGAGGCAGCTGCCGTCAGGGGCCGGCTTCACCTTTTTCAGCGTGAACTCGCCGTCGACAAAGGCCACGACGATGTCGCCCTCGCGCGGCTCTACCGACTTGTCAATGACAAGCAGGTCGCCGTCGTCAATGCCGCAGTCGCGCATCGAGTCGCCAACGGCGCGGGCGTAGAAGGTTGTCGCGGGGTGGCGCACAAGCTCGCGGTTGAGGTCGATGGCCTCGCCCATGTAGTCCTGTGCGGGCGAGGGGAAGCCGGCGCGGATGCCGCCGTCGGCGAACGTCAGGGCGAGCTTCTTCGAGAGGTCGGCAGGACAGATGACGAGTTTCACCGCACGGCCCTCCCTTCCGCCATCGCGCGCCGCGAGGCAGCGGCTCCCCGGGGCAGCGGCCCCGGCAGGTCTTTCATCTTCACTATGGGTTTGTCTTCTGGTGTGTGCACGGACTGGGCGTTCAAGGTTCGATTTGCAAACGGCGCAGGCCCCGGCAGGGGGGCGGCCGGCCGCGGCGTGACGGGCGGTGGCTGCCGGCAGGCTTTCAAGGCCGGCTGCCAAGGATGTACCAGCACGATGTGGTGAAGAAGTTTCTGACGTGCTTCAGGTTCCACATCCACCGGGGCAGGAGGCGCGGGGTGAGATTGAACTTCCGCTTGTAGTGCGGATTGACAAGCCAGTATTCCTTGTTGACGACAGTGTAGCCGCACGCTTTCGCAAGCGACTCGAAAAGCTCGATGCTTGTGCGGCACTCCTTGATGCTCATCAGCTCGCTCACGGCGCCATCGCTCTCATTGCACAGCTTCAGCAACGAGCGGTACAGGCTGTTGGGCAGCAGATGGATAAAGGGCAGGTGCGAGCACAGCTTGCTCCTGCAAATCTGCTGGTGACCGCCGAACGGCATTTGCCAGGCGGGGAAGCCCACAAAAAGCACGCCGTCGCGCTTGAGGAACTTCTTGATGTGCTTAAGGAAGCCTGCCTTTGCCTCGGAAGGGATGTGCTCTATCACGTCATGCAGGAGGATGACGTCGTACTTGCCCTCCTCTTCCTGCGGGACAGGAAACGTTGCAAAGTCGCAGCAGACAAAACGGGCAGCGCTGCTGACCTCTGCAAAAAACTTCCGGGCGTCGGCAATCCTGCACTCGGCGATGTCAACGCCCGTCACCCGGCAACCCAGCCGGGCAAAGGGGGCGAGGTTGCCGCCCTCGCCACAGCCGACCTCCAGGACACGGCATTCGGGTGTAAGCTGCTTGAAAGTAGAAACATAGCCGATGTAATAATCCTTGGATGTGGCCTCCAGGTCGTGGAAGTACTGCTCTCTGTCGGTGTGCCTTTTCTGCATGATGGGGTGTCTTTAGTTGATGTGGCGGGCCGGTGTCCAGGTGTCAAGCCTGCCGACCGGGCCTGTCTGGGATAAGAAAAGAGGGCGCGCACGACAAGCTGCGCCAAACTGCACTGACTGCAGCCCGCTCCAGCTTGTCGTGCGCGCCCTCTTGTATGGAAACTCTCATGTCGCTGATGTTCGCCGCTCCAAGCCTCAGGCGGGCCCGGGGCTGTGCAATCAGTATTCGTCTTCGTTGAAGAGGAAGTCCTCCTTTGTAGGATAGTCGGGCCAGATGTCCTCTATGCTCTCATAGACATCGCCTTCATCCTCTATCTCTTGCAAATTTTCCAGCACCTCCAATGGCGCTCCCGAACGAATTGCATAGTCAATCAATTCTTCCTTGGTTGCTGGCCACGGCGCATCTTCCAGCTTTGAAGCTAATTCCAATGTCCAATACATAACGGTTCGTTTTTTGCCTTTTTCGTAATTTTCGCGCAAAAGTAATCAAATTATTCTTATCTACAAGCGTTATGCCATGTTTTTTCGCCAACACCTTTAATAAAGTTCAATTTGCGCGACAACACGAAAAGATAGTCAGAGAGGCGGTTGAGGAAGACTGACACCGAGGGGGACACTTCTGCCTCGGCCATCAGGGCGAACACGCAGCGCTCGGCCCTGCGGCACACGGTGCGGCACACATGGGCCTGGGCAGCGGCCCTGGCGCCCCCGGGCAGGATGAACGCGGCGAGGGCAGGCTGGCCGGCTGCCAGGCGGTCAATGGCATGCTCAAGCCAGGACACCTCGCCCTCGGGCAGCAGGGCGGCCCCTTTCGCCGGGGACTTGGCCTGGTCGGTGGCCAGATGGCAGCCCACATGAAACAGGGTGTTCTGGATGCGCTCGACCTCAAGGCGCTCCTCGCATTCCTCCATTTCGGCGAGCAGGAGCCCGAGGTGGGCGTTAAGCTCGTCAACGGTGCCGTAGGCTTCAAGCCGCGCGCTGGCCTTGGCGACACGGCTGCCACAGGCAAGGGAGGTCGTGCCGCGGTCGCCGGTCCTTGTGTAAATCTTGGATATTTTCATACTGTGCACTGGTTAAAATGTAATCGCTTGAAGATAATATGGTTGCTTTAAATGGCAAGACACTGGCGGCAGCAAGATGCTTCTCGTCCAGATGGCCAGTTAGGGTTAGAAGTTTACCGTATAGTTCTGCTTGGCCCTGGACTTGTCGAAGAACACCACTCCGGCATCATAGAGGTCAAACGTTATTCTCACACGCGGGTCGCCCAGCAGTCTTTTCCAGAGTCGCACGCTCCCACGACTTCGGTGAATACCGACAACAACAAGCACCCATTCGGGTACGGAAAGGCCGAGGATGCGTTCAAGCAAGGCGCCGCTCGCCTCACTCGCAGAGACTATCCAAATGACAGGGCCACAGGTGCGGCAGTCACTCGGAAGGGAGATGTCGTCCGCAGACTCACTAACAGTAACAGAAGTGCGACGGCAACCCATAGACAAATAGGGACGGAAGACGTGCATGCCTCTGCCACAGAGAACAGCTGACTGCGGATGCCAATAATTGGAAAGCCTGAAAAAAAACAGGCCCAGCCTGTGCCAGCGCGTTCCCACTGACTCTTCAAAAGGCTTCAAGTCGGAATAGGCATAATACGGCCAGTGCTCGTTGACAACATAACACACAAAACGGTAATCGGACGGTGACTGGATTCCAAAGCCACGGCAATGGCGCCACCGGTAAAGCCATACCATCCGCCGCCAAAGACGGGTTGCCAGCTCGTGCCCATTTCGCTTCATTGTCGCTCTGTGTCTGTCGGTATTCACACAGGTATAACGCCAATCGCCCGCATATATTGTATGCTTATGCACACTTTGCGGCAACAAACAAAAAGAATTTCAAAAGTAGACGGGGAAATTCGGAAATTCGGGAACAGCTATTTCTTACTTCATCAAAGTGGCATACGCACTGCGACAACAGCAACCACCTTTACTACTGTCCCATCTGGGTTAAGACCGAGCCTCCTCACCTGGTTTATCGGGTGAGCCCCAAAATGGGTTAACGTCGGCTCAATATTTTCAACCAGTCCCTTACAAAAAAGAGGGTTGCCGTCCCCCCTCGTGGCCTTTGGGCATGGCGCTTGCGCGCTGCCTGAGGCGAGGGGGGACGGCAACCCGTCGGCGTAATGGAAAAGAGGCGGCCTCCTACTC
>CALBLK010000068.1 GCA_937895845.1 uncultured Prevotella sp.
GCATTGAGGGTACAGTCCAAGGGTCTGTAAGAAAGGAACGCACTGGCTTTCAACCGTTGCGACAGCATTACCGTTGCGCCTATACCTTGAAAATAGTCTGCCTCTGACCTTGACGTATAGGCCCTGATTCCCTCCGTCGGCCTCCCAAAGGATGACAATGCAGTCTGCTTGCCCAATGAGAACGAGGAGCCCACCACCAGTCCGCAGCCAAACGACGGACGATAGCGTCCTACGACCAGAGTTGCAAGTCGGCCCCAGTCTGTCACCTGAATATAAGGAGAATAATAGTCATAGCCCCACCTGTTGCCAGAAGAGGCAAAGGGTTCACCACCATCCTGCGAAGCCACAAGCCCTACTCTTAGCCGGTTCCTACTGGAAAACTCGTAACGCAACCAATGTTTGTACTTGTACCCCAGGTAGCCATTGCGGTCGCCACGACGGTCATAACAAGGCAGCAAAACAGTGGCTGTCAGCGTGTTGCGCCCACCATCAAGCAGTTCTTGGAATGAAGGGAAACGCTCCTTTTGTCCCTCCCCGAGTATCACGAAGTATTGAAGAAGACGGCGCCTGTCATAGTCAAGCGACTCAACCAGGAAAAGTTCATTCAAAGACTTCACAGGACCGTACAGATAAACATAAGCACAGATGTCCTCAATCTGCTCATCCGTAAGAAATGGAAGACGCTCAAGATCTTCGCGTGTTGCTGTGTTAAGGTCAATTGGATGGGTTTCCAATTCACAAAGTTCATCATAAATGCGCTCGGCATCACCATCGTTGCCCTCCAAGTCCATCCATTCACAGAAATAGGGTTCCCAGTCACGCTGCTGCTGAGCGCTTGCCAACCGGCACACAAGCAGTCCAAAGAACACGAACAGCAACACCCTGCCCCGAACGATTCGCGAAGGCAAGCTGTCAGCATGAGGCACCAGCAATGGCATAAGACTGCGAACAAGGACTATTTCGCCCCATGTTTAACAGATTCCACCATCGCCTTCACCTGTTCCACGGTAAGCTGAGTGTATTTGGCCATTTTTCCCAAGGACTCCCCATCGGCAAGCATCATCTTGACAATGCTTCTCTTTTCATGCTCAACACCTTTGGCCAGACCCTCAGCGCGACCCTCGGCGCGACCCTCGGCGCGACCCTCAGCACGACCCTCAGCACGACCCTCCAATTTGGCCGTGTCAAGCACATCATTCTGCACCATGATATCGTCTATGTGGGCATCATAAGCGCGCCGCTCCTTGTCATTCATTGACATATAAAGGAGCTTTTTGCGCGCTTCGCGCAGTCCAGGCGTCACAGTATCCTCCCTAATTGTGTTGTTTTTCAAATAATCAATCCATTCCTCCAAAGGCGTTGTGGCCACACTGTTGAATTCGTTCACCCTGATAAGGAAATACTCGGGAAAGACTTCCTCTGGAGCACGCATTTTGATTTCTGTCTCTTCTTTCTCATTCACCTGAAGCCGGTCGCCCGTGTGAACTCCCACAAAGCTTGTCTTGCCATGATAAAGGTAATCCGACCCCTTGCCCAAATCAAAATAAAGGATATTGATGGAATACACTTTTCTCACCTTATCATATTTCTCCCCCAGACTGATATGCTCTGTAATGGCCTTGGAAACGCCATAAAGAATGCGCTGAAGATAATACAGTTGTCTTGTAAGCTGTATTTCGACAATAATAATCTCACCCTTGCTGTTGACAGCCTTGATGTCAACACGGTTGAATTTGTCATCCGCCGTCTCTTGGTTACCCTCGCTTTCCAATATCTGCGAAATGGTTATCTTCTCGCCAAGCAACACTGTTATGAGCCCCTCAAACACAGCAAAGTTTGCCTTGTCACACAGGATTCGCTTGGCAGCCCAGTCAAATCTGATATATTTATTGTTCTCGCACATTGCTTAATAATCTTTTGAAGCTGTTGCAAAAATACACAAAAACAATGAAAAGGCACGGAAAGTGCATTAAAAAAACACGCTTTTGCATTATCTTTGCAGCTAAAAAAACTGCAAACGGCAATCGGGGGAACAGTCTCTCATTGCACTCGCTTGCATAATCTTTGCATAAGCCAACAAAAAAGACAAAAATATGAGAAATAGAGTTTGCGAGCTTTTCGGTATAGAAAAACCTATCGTTCAGGGGGGCATGGTATGGTGCAGTGGCTGGAAACTGGCCTCTGCGGTAAGCAATGCTGGCGGTCTGGGCTTGCTCGGTGCCGGGTCAATGCACCCAGACACACTGACTGAGCACATACACAAGATGAAAGAGGCCACAAAAAAGCCGTGGGGTGTAAATGTTCCACTGATGTATCCAGAAATAGACAGTCTGATGGGTATCATCGTCAAAGAGGGGGTGAAGATTGTCTTTACCTCCGCTGGAAGTCCAAAGAAATTCACGCAAAAATTGCATGATGCCGGTATCAAGGTAGCCCACGTGGTGTCAAGCAGCAAATTTGCCCGCAAATGCGAAGAAGCCGGTGTTGATGCTGTCGTAGCAGAAGGCTTTGAAGCGGGCGGGCACAATGGGCGCGAGGAGACCACCACACTCACTTTGATACCTCAAGTGCGCCAAGCCACATCGCTGCCACTGATAGCAGCGGGCGGTATCGGCAGCGGACAAGCTATCATGGCCGTACAAGCCCTTGGCGCGGACGGCGTACAGATTGGCACACTGTTCGCCATATGCGCCGAAAGTTCAGCAGCTGAGGCATTCAAACAGCGCTGCGTTACAGCCGGAGAGGGCGACACCATGCTATGTTTGAAAAAACTTGCTCCCACCCGACTTATTAAAAACGAACTTTACCAGAAAGTGGCTGAGGCTGAGGCGGAAGGTGCCTCCGCGGAATGTCTGCGCGAGATTCTGGGCAAAGCAGCCTCGAAACGCGGCATTTTCGAGGGGGATGTAGTCAACGGCGAACTGGAAATCGGGCAGACTGTTTCAGCTGTCAAAGAGATTGTTCCTGTGAAAGAGCTGATGGACAGGTTGGAACAAGAATACCAAACCGCCAGACAATCCTTGCACGACATCATTATCTAACTCTAAAGGCACAAACCTTGGGAAAGCCTTTCTCGCTATCACCGCACACTGTCGGTGACAGCGAGTTTATAATACCCTCTGGCCTAAGCATCCCAGTCAGCCCAGTCGCTCTTCTTCACCAAATTGAAAGAGGCTATACTCTCATGGGTGTCCCAGTCCTCAAAATAACCACGGAAACGCTGTCCGCGACCAACGGAATAAAGCTCGTAGTCACGGATGACAATACGATAGCCATCGTCATAGTCCATCAATATTCGGCCATTACGCACCTCCCAGTTAAAATTTGAACGGACAACCTGCCTTGTGGAATAATTGTAATCTACTTCTGTCCCATAGCCGCCACGAGCGAAATCGCCGTCCTGGACAAACTGAATCTCCGTATCCCACTGGTTGTCTCCATGGTAACGGTCGGCATAATAGTTACCTGTTATTGTACCCTCCCAGATGCCATTCATGTCATAAGCCTGCTCGGAATCATCATCAGTACAACTGGCCAGGCTCGCCGAGGCGACCAATACCACAACCATCACTCGGATGTATACACTCATTGCTTTCATAAACTTATTCTGTCTCTATTCGTTCTCTGCTGCGAAAATAGGCAAAAAAGTCTGGTTTACCCAAAAGATTTACCTATATACAGATAGGGAAATCCCTATTTTACACCACCATCAGATGTGCCACGCCCTGCCTTTTTTCCGAATTCAGGGTCTATGCTCAGAAAAGCCGACACCACGAATGTCATGGCACAGGATGCCATCACGATGATGAAGAAAGCGCGGTAGCCCACCCACTCTTGCAATGCTCCAGCAAACAACCCAGGAACCATCATGGATAAAGCCATCAGTGCCGTACACAATGCGTAATGTGAAGTTTTGTGCTTGCCCTGACTATAATATATAAGGTATAGCATATAGGCAGTAAAGCCAAAGCCATAACCGAACTGCTCGACAAATACACAGACATTGATCACCAACAAACTCTGAGGCAAGGCATAGCTCAAATAAACATACACGGCATCGGGCAAAGTGATGGCACATACCATAGGCCAAAGCCAGCGCTTCAGTCCATCACGGCTGGCAGCAACGCCACCGAGAATGCCACCCAATGTCAGTCCGACAATGCCTACTGTTCCCTGAACCAAGCCGTACTCTGCGGGGGAAAGTTCCAAGCCGCCTTTGTGGGCTGCATCAATAAGAAACAGTGCAGACACCTTGGCCAGCAGTCCCTCGGGCATCCGGTAAAAGAGCATGAAACACAGTCCGGCCACAACCTGAGGCTTGCGGAAGAAAGAAACCACAGTGGCCTCCAGTTCGTCAAACAGCATCCTTACGCCCTGAGTTTTCCGCTCCGCATCCTCGCGAGGCCTTGGGAGCACCCAGCCATGCCAAAGCCAAAGCGCGATGAAGAGGCCAGCCATGAAATAGAACATCAAGCTCCATGAATAACGGACATTCCGAGTGAGCACCTCTAGGTTGCCAGCAAGCATGACCAACAGCCCTTGCCCAAAGATGGTTGCTATGCGGTAAAATGTCGAACGTATGCCTACAAACAGTGCCTGCCGGTGGGCGTCAAGCCCAAGCATGTAAAAGCCATCAGCAGCAATGTCATGGGTGGCACTGCTGAATGCCATCAGCCAGAAAAAGCACAGCGACCCTTGCAGCCACCACGAGGTAGGGATGGTGAACGCCACCCCGCCAAAGGCAGCGCCAACCAGCAACTGCATGGTTAGAATCCACCAGCGCTTGGACTTAACAATGTCAACAAACGGACTCCAGAATGGCTTGATGACCCATGGCAGGTATAGCCACGATGTGTAGAGTGTGATGTCTGTATTAGACAGGCCCATTCGCTTATACATTATCAGTGAAATGGTCATCACAGCCACATAGGGTATTCCCTCGGCGAAATAGAGACTGGGCACCCATGCCCACGGTGAAATCTGTCGCTTCATAGCTTTTAGGTCAATATATTTTCTTAATTTCCGCGCCTCGATAGTAATGCAGCAATATCTCATGATAAGGATAGCCTTTCTCGCCCATAACAGCGGCCCCTATCTGGCAAAGACCAACGCCGTGCCCCCAACCAGCCCCGATGAGCGTGAACCTTCCTGGCACTCCATTGAAGACTTCAGCCTTGTCAACGACAAAGGCACTGCTATAAAGGTGTGTGTGGCTCAAGACACGGCGTATCTCCAGTTCCTTGCCCACAGTAAAAATCCTCTTGGTACCCACTATACGGAGCTTGCATATCCGTCCGCTCATTCCCCATTCAACAGGGACAAGGTCAACTATCTGCCCGAAATCGTCCTTGAGTTTCTCACTGACTAGCGACGAGAGCTCCCCCTGCGTGTATTCTACACGCCAGCGGTAGAAATCATTGGTTTCCCTGTCGTAGTCATTCAGCACCTGCGACAACACTTTCTGGTCAGACGTGTTGCAGAAAGCATCGGGTGAAGTGCGAATCCATCGCGAGACCTGCTCCTCTGTCATCGCCGTGACATTCATTGCCTGAGCATTGTCTCTCACCGCTCTCAGATAAGGCTTTGGCGTGTTTTCCCAACAATACTGGTACTCTTCAGTGATGCCGCCACAACACTTGCTAAAACGGGCATCGCATATCTCGTTGTCATAGACAAGAATCTGGCCGCGTGTGGCAGCCACAGCATCGGCAGCGGCACCTCCCACTTGCTTGGAAATGCCTTGATACCGCTGGCAATGGTCATCGGCACACACATCAAAAATGGTGTGATCCTCTCGGTCGTACCAGCGTATCAGTTCTTCATCCTTTTTGATGAACGAGAAAAAATTATTGCTTCCGCCCTGCTGGCATTTGCGCTTTTCCATTTGCGCCAGCAGCCATGAACGTGAGATAACAGCATGAGCTTTCAGCAACTCCATTGATGAGGTGGAACGCATCTCACTGGATATCACGCTCTTTAGATATTCCTCCACTGGCAGCTGATTGATGGCCACCAGCTGGCCAGATTCCACCACCAGTTTCAACGACCCTCTAAAATCCTGTGCCTCCCGGCGTTCCCAATGGAAGTCAATGCCAATGGCCACGTCTTCCAGCGTGAACGACGCCTCATCGGTCTGCGGTGTGAAAGTGAGTTCGCGGTATTGGTTACCATTCCAAAGAATGCCCCCTCCAGAAAACTCTACCTCCTGGTGCCCGGCAATAATGTCACCCTTTGCCTGGAATGGTGCATTGAGCGTAAAGCAGATTTTCTGTCCGCGGACAATTCCAACCGTCACATCAGGTTCACCTTCGTAGACAGCCATAGCTTTTCCGTTTGAAGCAGAACTGTATCCATCCCTATGCAACCTGCCAGCCACAGCCTTGGCCTGCCTTTCACTGATAGCCAACTCGCGCAAGATACCCACAGCCAACTCGGGTGTGATTCTGTTGAAATCCTCCTGGCGAGGCAATATGAACAGTCCGGCCATGTCAAGTGCCCCTGGGCTGACCACCACCTGTGCCTCACCCCGGGCATCATAGCAGTCAGGGCGATGCTTTCGACGCGGTAACACCACCATAAGATACGCATTCTGCCTATTGTTGCCTGTATCTGGCCTTGGCACAAGGCCGCGCCATGCCACAATGTTCATCATCGGTTCGGTTTCACCGACAGCTATAGGCAACGCCTTGCAAAGCTCAGTAAACAGACGACAGCCCATTGCCTTGGTCACGGAACAGACCAAAAAGGCCGGACAGGGATAGTCGGTCACCCTCCAGATGCCCTCGCCATTGCCCCTGTCAACCACAGCGGCCAAATTACGGCTAAGCCGCGGCCATGCCGTCTGGAGTGGCACAAGGTTACTGGTTCCGGCTTGGAGATGGGCATGGTCGGGTGCCGAAGCGCCGCATTTCGGCCCATTGTAAAACACCATTAAATCTGGATAGCTGTCCAACAGCCGGTACATTTCGGGGTAGCACACCTCAACACTCTGCGGCTGGTGGCGAATGGAAGCAATGGTGAAATGACAGGGCAGGATGGGGTAAGGATTGACCAAGAGTTCAAACTTTCCGTCAATCACCTTTTTGATCTGGTCTGCGGGTCTGTTTCTCTCACAGAGAAAGCAAGGTCTCTCCGCCAAAGCCTTTGGGTCAATCTGCGCCCCTGTCGAGACAATCCGTGCCGGATTATGCTGCGCTTTCAGTGTAAAGGTGTCACCTTGCAACTCCTTAGTCTGCACCTGCTGGAGGTCACGATAACGGATGCGCGCTGCGTCCCAGCATTCCAGCTGACGGCTAAAGAACCGTTGCAGGGAGCTGTCGGTCATAATGTCAGCTTTGCCCTGCCCCATTTGCCGCCTGGCCGAAATCTCGAGTGTCCGCAAGCGGTCTTTGTAGAGGTTGTTGGCGTTGACTTTTTCGACAGAAAGGGTTGCGTCACTGTTCCCCTCCCACCGTCGACAGAGGTACAGTTCGTCATAGATACGACCAATACGGTAACGCCTTGAGAAAATCAGCCCTAAGGCGTAGTCTTCTCCATAGCTGGTATTGGGAAACTGCAACTGTCTGAGCAAGGGGGTGAAAAAGGCGCGCGGAGCACCCAGACCATTGATGCGCAAGGCGTTATTAGGGCCATTTTCGTCTGTCCACTCCCTATGGGCTATCAGTCCGGGCGGCAGGGTGTTCAAGTTAAAGTCACACATACGGTAGCTTCCCACTACCATGGCAGCTTTCTGTCGGTGAAAGGCATCCACTATTTTTTGCAAGGTATGGGCCGAACTGTAAAGGTCATCGCTGTCAAGCTGCACGGCAAAGCGACCACAGCGATCGTCACTGACAGCCAGGTTCCAGCACCCGCCTATGCCCAAGTCCGTGCGTTCTGGAACGATGTGGATCAGTCTGCCTCCATCCTTCAACGCTCCACTGTGCAACCGTTCAATGACAGCCGTCGTCCCATCGGTAGAATGATTGTCAACTACAATCACGTTATAAGGAAAAGTCGTGCACTGCCCAAGCGCACTGCCTATAGCATCGGCAATGGTGCGGACTCGGTTTCTCACAGGGATGATGACCGATGCTTCAACTGGGAAATCCTGCTCTTTGAAATCAGGGCAGCCATAGACAGAGGTGTCCACCATTGCACCTATGGTCTCGAGATGAGCCGTAACCACCCGCTCCATCTCCACCTGCACCTCGCGGTTGGCCGGGTCAACATAGTCAAACTGCTTCACACCACTGGATCTGAGATCGTCCTCGTTCTCCGTATAGAGATACTCGTTGAGATGAAAAAGACTCCCGTTGCGGCTCAGGAAAAGCCGGAAATCGTACCACCCGGCATACTTCAAGTCCTTTCCTTTAGCCTCATCAGCATATTTGCGCAGCATTTGCGCGTCAATGAATAGCATTGCGCCAAAATCAAAGTCATCGCGCAAACTGCCCTCCTGGTAATCAATAACGGGATGGCGACACAACGCTCCATTCTCTCTGGTATATCGGTCACTGTACACCAAAGCTGCATTGGCATCAGAAGCCACACGGAGCAAGCGCTCCAGAGCGGCCATGCCAAGAGTGACCCCTCCAGCCTTAAGGCACACCAACGCATAATCCGAACAGGCATGTTCCGCTACCGCCAGTACAGCTCTTGTCGAGGAAAGACTGTCAGTCACCACAAACGAACAGCCATCTGGAACCTCACTGCACCGGGCAAAGGTATCGCTAACAAGCAAGTAAATATGCTGAACGGTCTTGCTGCAACGCAGCGTGTCAAGCATTGGCTCCAAATCCGGCACACTGTTACATGGCACAAAGCAGTCAATTTTTTCTCTCATGGATGGGTCTATATATAGTATAACGTGATTTCAATGAAATATAATTGTCTGAAAATTGGTGATTAGTGTTGATTTACAAAGTATTACAAACAACAATCGCCATAACCACCGAGGACAAAGTTACTGATTTTTTCTGTATTGCTGATGGCTTCTGCCAAGTTTTTTGATGTCCAAACAGCAAAATGTACGTAAATATACGTATGCGACCACTTAGCAAGTCTACTGCAATCGTCTTGTATATAACATATGACTCTTTTTGACAGCGGAATCATCTAGCCTGATACAATCCACCCCTTCAAGAGACGGAGGGGGAATGGCGGTTCTCCAGATAACAGGGAATGCACCTCTTTTACCATGTCCCAACTTATATCCAGCCTTGCCACAAGGTCTTCTCATTTTAAGATTGCACTTTCACTTTGTTGATGTTTATAATCAGGTGTTTTGGATGTCTTCTTACCATAGTCAAAACTGTAAACAACTTTTAAAGTTGCATACTGGTTGCAACTGCGACTTTGATTTGTTTGCTTGAAGGAATAATATGGCGAAGACAATTCATCTGCAATACGATTATTCATCATAAATAAGTTGTTCGCATTAGCTTCAATAGCCCAATTCTTGTGATTCCACATTGCCGATAGTTGATACCGCCAAAATGTCTTCCTGCGAATCTGGCTGTCTATCAAATCCCGAGATGGTGTCATTAGAGAGGCACCAAAAGAAAAGTCCTGGACATAGTAGTTTATCATTGCGGTTCCTAAGATTGCAGTCAAATTACGATGTTCTCCCCCTCCTCGAACTAAATGCTCAATCCATTGACCTGAAAATTTCATGTTAAGCGAACCTGAAGGTTTATAGGTCATAGATATATCTACACTGGGGCAATGATAGATACAGTCATCCCTAAAAGTGCTAATAAGATAGCCGTCTCGAATATAATAATCCGAGATAATCGAGTGGTTTTGGTAGAAGTATGACACTCCTGTTTGCAAAGCAAATTTGTTAAAATTCAATGTATGGCTTAATCGTGGATACAAAAGAATGGAATTATCCATGTTGGCGTTACCTTTGAGAATGACAATAGGGTCTATCTGTTGCTCGACATTGTTAATTGTATTTATCCTCGGATAGGTATTTCCCAAAGCGAATATAAATTGAAGTTGTTGTACTTTATCTATCTTATACGTAGCTCTTGCCTGAAGTCTCGGCGTAAGGTGGTTGATTGACCTCATCCCCCTTAAACGATACGTAAGAAATGAAAGTCCTGGATTGATGTCAAGAAAGAATCTCCCTATACGTTGAGAATAGTCAGCAAAGAGGATAGTTTCTGAGGAACTTAAATTTTGATTATATGCTGAAGTTCCAGAGTATTCAGAATCGCTTATTCTCATAAACTCAAACAAGCTGAAAGCTAATCTATTTTTATGACTGAACGTCATTGAATAGTTTGCGTTTGCTTTGGCATAATAGTAATTTTCTTTGACGAGCGAATGAAAGGACATATCATCCTCATTATAGAAACGGTTATAGTCATTTCGAGAATAATATCCATCAAATGTATAGTCCAGCGACTTTGTATTAGAAAATGTATGTAATCCATAGAAATAAACACTTGGACGATAAGATTTGTTTCGACTGTTAATGCCCAAAAGACTGCCATCCTTGACTGATGTATTTGTCTTCCAATAGTCTATCATTCCATTATTGACATTGTTTTTTATGTCATTCCATGCCATACCCCCTCTAAGCATCCAGATATAATTTTTTCCTCTGTTACTAATTGATGCTTGTATATATTCTTCTGTCCGCTTATTGCTGGCATTATTGTAATATTGCTGTCTGTTCAATTGATAATTGGGAAAAACAAAAGATTCCATCTCGTCCATAGAAGACTTTGGATTTTCCAAAGAATATCCAGCCCATAGGTTCAAACTTTTGGTTCCTGTGACAAATTTCGAAATAAGATTGTAATCACCATAGAGATAGCCTATATTCTGAGACGCATCAAGTTGCGTGTAGCCACCATTGTTGAGTGGCTTCATTATTATGTTTATAGCATATGCATCTTTTGCATATTTACCAGTCGGCACATCAAAATATTCCACACGAGAAATATCCTTCGGTCTTAAAGACTGTATCTCTCGAGAATCCACTTCACGTCCATCAATATAGAGAGTCGCAGCCCCATTTGGAGTTGTCACACTTCCAGTCGAACGCTCAACAGACACTCCCGGAATCATGAGATTGCTCAACAGGTCATAACCAGTTACTGCATGTTTACGTTGCTCTTTTGTAGGAAGAGCCAGGAAATGGTCATCTTCTCTTGTAAGATAAGATGACTTTACAACCACTTCATCAAGCTCTTTGCCTTGAATACAAGTTTTAGTTGTATCAGGCTCCTGTGCATACAATGCGTTTAGCCACAAACTCATGAAAACGCCTAACAATGCTTTCATCTATTGAAATATTCCTTAATTCCGCTCCACTATAAATTTGATATTTTTTATAAGCACCTAACCAACAAAAAATTGCTCAGGATTTTGCCATGTCAGAAGATCCACTTTATTTAGTACTGCGATTAAAACCAAACAAATCTTCAACACACATGGCAAAAATACAAATTAAATCCGAGAAACCACACTCTATAGAACGTATATTTTGCCATTTGGACATCAAAAACCTTGCAAAAACCTTGCAGTGTAGAAACTCTATGTAGAAACTCTTCATAGAGAGTCAACCCACGAAAGTCACCGTTTTGTTTTGTGTTTTGCACAAAATCACGTAAATTTGCATAATATATCTACAACAAAAGAATGATGGACAGTGGCAAAGAGGCTCTTTTAGGCATGACACAGACCGAGCTAAAGGCTCTGGCTACCGAACTGGGTATGCCCAGTTTCACCGCATCCCAGCTGGCCCAATGGCTCTATGCGCGCCACGCACAGAGCATCGGAGAGATGACCAACCTGTCAAAAGCCAACCGCCAGCGGCTGGCAGACAGATGCTGTGTTGGGGCAATGCCACCATTAGACCGTCTGGAGTCTGCAGACGGCACTGTGAAATACCTGTTTCCCACACAGTCGGGAAAATATGTGGAGACAGTGTTCATTCCAGACGGAGAGCGCGCCACACTGTGCGTTTCCAGCCAGGTGGGATGCAAGATGAACTGCCTGTTCTGCCAGACCGGAAAGCAGGGATTTGAGGGACAGTTGACAGTTACCGACATTCTGAACCAGATTTATGCCCTGCCAGAGAGCGACAGACTCACCAACATCGTGTTTATGGGCCAGGGAGAGCCGATGGACAACCTTGACAATGTGCTGCAAGCAACACAAGTGCTCACCGCCCAATGGGGATACGGATGGAGTCCAAAGCGCATCACGGTGAGCAGCGTTGGGATTAGAAACAAGCTGAAACGCTTTCTTGACGAGAGTGAATGCCATGTTGCCATCAGCATGCACTCCCCTTTCCACGAGCAAAGAATGCAGTTCATGCCGGCTGAGCGCCAAATGGCCATCGCCGATGTGGTGGAACTGTTACGGCAATATGACTTCACCCACCAGCGCCGGTGCTCGTTCGAATACATCTGTTTTGGCGGGCTGAACGACTCCCTCGTTTATGCCCGCGAGATTGTCAGACTGACGAAAGGTCTGGAATGTCGGGTGAATCTCATCCGCTTTCACGCGATTCCTGATGCAGACCTGCCCGCGTCTGACGAGAAAAGGATGGAGAATATGCGTGACTACCTTACCAATCACGGAGTATTCACCACCATCCGGGCCAGCCGCGGACAAGACATCCTTGCAGCCTGTGGCCTGCTGTCAACCAAACGGAAAAACGAGAAAGGATTATAGGGTATGGGCAAGCTGTCTGCGACAATCCTACTTGCCCTTGCACTGGCATCGTGCACCCCCCACACCAAAAGTGTGGGACAGCCAGGCGAGGTTGAGGTGACCGGCAACAACGCCAAGGCCGTAGAGACCGTCGACAGGATGCTCACACTGACTTTCGTTGACGGTGTGTTGCAACATGAGCACACATTCGATGTGACAATGGTCACTGGAGGCACAAGCAAGAAGACCCACCATGGGCGGTGCGTGGTGACGGTCGAAGCCGACCCGGCTAAATATGACAAGACCCGCATCCGCTATGAGATCGACAAATGGGCCAAGCCACAGCTTGCTGTCACCATCACCACCCCATCCGCAGACAGGTTGGACACGGACATGAGGAGGACACTGGGCAGCAAGTTCAAGCAACGGCTAGAGGCTTTCGAACTGGCAGAGGCAATCAAGACGCTACGGAAAGCGCACCTGCCTGGAATGGAACAGAGGGTGAAACAAGTGACAGGACACACCATTCTGATACCAAAAGACATGGGCGCGGTAAAAGAGGGGAAGCATTTCATCTGGTTATCCAACAACACGGCTACCGGTATGCGCAACATCTGTGTCTACACTTTCCCCGGAACAGACCTCGGCACAGCCTACCTGATGGACAAGCGAGACAGCGTGATGGAGGCCAACATCCCCGGCGAAATACCGGGAATGTATATGCAGACAGTGCGAAACTACTCTCCCTACACGCGGACTATTCTTGCCGGCGGACTTCACCGCAAGGAGATAAGGGGACTATGGTACATGAAAGGCGATGCCATGGGCGGACCGTTTATCTGCCACGCCATTGCAGACACAGCAAGAAGCCGCACGCTGGTGGCCGAGGGCTTTGTATTTGCACCCGAAACGAAGAAAAGGAACATCATCAAACAGCTTGAGGCTGTACTCTACACTTTAAAATAAACATTCATTATGGAGAACAAACCCATTCGCGTGGCTATCACGCAAGGAGATACGAACGGCGTTGGCTACGAAGTGATTCTGAAAGCACTCGAAGACCCGCAGATGCTGGAACTGTGCACACCTATTATATATGGCTCGCCCAAGGTTGCAGCCTACCACCGCAAGGCGATGGATTTGCAGACCAGCTTCAGTATCATTGACAGGGCCGAAGACGCCAAGGACGGACGAGTGAACATGCTCACAACCTTTGACGACGAGGTCAAAGTAGAGTTTGGCGTTCCCTCAAAAGAGGCTGGCGAGGCCGCTCTCAAGGCTCTGGACCGCGCCATGACCGACTACCGTGCCGAGCTGTACGACGTGCTTGTCACTGCCCCTATTGACAAAAACACGATTCAAAGTGACCTGTTCCACTTCTGCGGGCACACCGAATACATAGAGCAGTCTGTTGGAGACGGACAGAAAGCACTGATGATTCTGGCAAGCGGCAACCTGCGCGTGGCCTTGGTCACCACCCATCTGCCCATCAAGGATGTGGCTCAGGCTATCACCAAGGAGGCCATTGTAGAGAAAGCAACCATCTTCCACAAAAGCCTGCGATGTGACTTCCGCATACAGAATCCGCGCATAGCCATCCTGTCGCTCAACCCGCATGCAGGGGATAACGGACTGCTTGGCGACGAGGAAAAAGAGACTATAACCCCTGCCATCGAGCAACTGGCCGGAGGGGGCATCCAGGCCTTTGGCCCCTATGCTGCCGACGGATTCTTTGGCAGCGGCAACTACACCCGCTTCGATGGCGTGCTGGCCATGTATCACGACCAAGGGCTTGCCCCATTCAAAGCCCTGGCCCAAGAGACCGGTGTCAATTTCACAGCGGGGCTGCCCATCATCCGCACATCTCCCGACCATGGGACAGCCTATGACATTGCAGGCAAGGGCATCGCCGACGAGCAGTCGCTGCGCCAGGCCATTTACACAGCCATAGACATCTATCGCAACAGGCAGAACTTTGACGAGCCTGCAAAGAACCCTCTTCCCAAGCTATACCACGAGAAGAAAGATGAGAGCGAGAAGGCACGTTTCGCCTCTCCACGACAGAAGCGCGAAGACAGCAGGGATAAAAAGGCCGACAACAGCAAAGGCAAGCCCGAAGGGCAACAGGAAAAGGCCGAATGAAGAGAAAATACCAAAACGGATTTTTTATCTTCGGAATCGCTGTGCTGATACTGATGGTCACCCAGCTTGATTTCACCCAGGTCAAAGCAGGGGTGGAACGGGCAGGCTATTGGTTTGCGGCAGTGATTGCACTGTGGTTCTTTCTGTACCTGCTTAACACATCTGCATGGTATATCATCATCAAGAGCCAGGCTCCGACACGGCTGTCTTTCTGGTGGCTCTACAAGGTAACAGTGTCGGGGTTTGCGCTCAACTATGCCACACCCGGCGGAATGATGGGTGGTGAGCCCTACAGAGTGATGGCCCTGTCGCCAAAGATCGGCACCGAGCGGGCATCGGCCTCGGTCATTCTCTATGCAATGACCCACATATTCTCCCATTTCTGGTTCTGGCTATTGTCAGCAGTGCTCTATGCCCTCACCCAGCCCATGTCTATCGGAATGGGCATGCTATTGGCCGCCATCTCGGCCTTCTGCATCCTGGCCATCTGGTTTTTCATCAAGGGATACAAGAAAGGCATCACTGTGAGATGCCTTAACCTGCTGCGCCGGTTCCCTATGGTGAAGCGCTGGGCTCACGGTTTCTTCGAGCGGCACAAGGAGCAGCTGTCCACCATTGACCGGCAGATAGCAGCCCTGCACAACCAGAACCGCCAAACACTCGTTACAGCCGTGGCCCTTGAACTGGCCTGCAGGGTTGCGTCCGCATTGGAGATATTCTTCATCTTGCTTGTGCTAATGCCGTCCGTCAACTATATCCAGTGCATTCTTATCCTGGCCTTTACCTCGCTGTTTGCCAACATGCTCTTCTTCCTCCCCCTGCAATTAGGTGGTCGCGAGGGCGGGTTCATGATGTCGGCCAAGGGACTGGCAATGTCACTTGACGCCGGAATCTTCGTCGCCCTGCTGGTTCGGTTGCGCGAACTGATTTGGACAGCCATCGGACTGGCACTGATAAAATTCAACAAAAAACAATAAATTCTTCAGCAAACGACAACGTTATCGTTTAAAAGATGTAACTTTGCCAGCCTAATGAATATCTCCGAACTGCAAAATATCAAACAACGCTACAATGTCGTGGGCAACTGCGATGCCTTGAACCATGTGCTTGACATTGCCCTACAGGTGGCTCCAACAGATGTCAGTGTGCTCATTGTCGGCGAAAGTGGCGTGGGCAAGGAAATCATTCCTCGCATCATCCACGACAACTCCCCGAGAAAGCGGGGAAAATATTTTGCAATCAACTGCGGCTCCATTCCAGAAGGCACCATCGACAGCGAGCTGTTCGGCCATGTCAAAGGCTCGTTTACCGGTGCCATCAACGACTCTCCCGGCTATTTTGGCGTGGCCGACAAAGGCACCCTGTTCCTTGACGAGGTGGGAGAGCTGCCTTTAGCCACACAGGCGCGGCTGCTCAGAGTCCTTGAGACAGGAGAATACATCCCGGTCGGCGCGACCGACGTGAAGAAAACCGATGTGCGCATCGTGGCTGCCACCAACGTCAACATCCGCAAAGCCATCAGCGAGGGGCGTTTCCGTGAGGATCTCTACTATCGGTTGAACACCATATCCATCCAAATGCCGCCACTGCGCGACAGGGGCGATGACATTGTGCTGCTTTTCCGGCTCTTTGCCATGCAGATGGCGGAAAAGTATCACATGGAAAAAGTTACACTCACCGAAGAGGCCAAGCAGATACTGAAACACTACAAGTGGCCAGGCAACGTGAGACAGCTGAAAAACATCACCGAACAGATTTCCATCCTCAGCCCCGAAAGGAACGTCACAGCAGATACATTGCACAAATTCATCCCACAGGACGAGGAGAGCACACAGCTTACTACACTGCGCAAGGATGCCGACCGCAACTTTGAAAACGAGCGGGAAATCCTGTACAAGATTCTCTTCGAACTGCGGGGCAGCGTAAACGACCTGCGCCGTGACGTAAACATGCTGAAAAAACGCCTTGCCGAAGAGACAGGGACACCTTTGGTAGAAAAGGAAAAGGCCGTGTCTGTCAGCGACTCACCGTTTCAGGCACGTGCCATATACCTGCAGCAACATCCCATGGCAGAAGATGCCATCGCCGAAGAATACGTAGAGCCCGGAAAGGAGCAGAAATGCACATATTCCGAATCCGAGCCAAAAGCACAGCCAGTATGCGCAAAAGAGCCTGAAGACCTGAATCTGGACAACCTTGAGCGCCAAATGCTGGAGAAGGCACTCGACCGCAATGGGGGCAACCGCAAGAAAGCGGCACAAGAGCTCGGCATCTCAGACCGAACCCTTTACAGGAGGCTGAAACAATACGGACTGGAAGACAAATGAAGACAACAAGGATTGCGGCAACTTGCATTCTGGCCATAATGTTTCTGATGCTTTGGACAGGATGCTCAGTGTCTTACAAATTCAATGGCGCAAGCATTGACTACTCTAAGACAAAGACCATTCAAATCAACGACTTCCCCATACGCTCGAGCTACGTCTGGGGCCCCATGGCCAGCATCTTCAACAACCAGCTGAAAGATGTCTTTGCCAACCACACCAAGCTCATACAGGTGAAGCGCAACGGAGACCTGAAAATAGAGGGGGAAATCACCCGCTACGAACAACGTAACAAGTCGGTGTCAAGCGAGGGGTACTCCGCCCAGACAGAACTGTCAATGACCGTCAATGTGAGATTCACCAACAACGCCAACCACAGCGAGGATTTCGAGCGGCAGTTCACCGCCACGTCAACATATGACACCACCAAGTCACTCAACTCAGTCCAAGAGGAACTGGTGACTCAAATGGTCAAAGAGATAACAGACCAGATTTTCAATGCCACAGTAGCCAACTGGTAACCTCATGGAACTTACAGAGCTCATCAAGCACCCACAAGACATGGACAGGGACACACTTTACGAACTGCGTTCCCTGCTGGCTCTGTACCCTTACTTCCAGACAGCCAGGCTGCTCATGCTCCAAAACCTCTACCTGCTTCACGACCCCACGTTTGACGAGGAGCTGCGCCGCGCTGCCATCTACATCAACGACAGGAAAGTGCTTTTCCAGCTCGTGGAGGCTGCTCACTACCAGTTGCGCGCACCTGAGGCCACCCAGCCAAAGTCAGAGGAAACGGGCGGGAACAACAGCCGTACGCTATCCCTAATAGACAATTTTCTGGATTCCATTCCGCCAGAAGAGGAAAAAGACAATGAGGCAAAGAGACAGAAGCGCCGCCCCACCCCGGCAGATGCTGCCGTGGACTACGTAGCCTACCTCTTGGAATGTGACGAGGAGGACAGCGAGAAAGAAAGTACAACGGCCCCGAAACTAAAGGGACAAAACCTCATTGACAGCTTTATCGAGAACGACAAGGGCAAAATTGTGCTCAACGAGGCACCGGAATATTTCCCGCAAGGGACAAAAGAAGAAGACAAAGAGGACGAAGAGGGTGATGAAGGCTATTTCACGGAGACACTGGCCCGCATTTACATCAAACAAGGCAGATATTCCAAAGCATTAGAAATTATTCGGCGATTAAGTTTGAATTATCCAAAAAAAAATGCTTACTTTGCAGACCAAATCCGTTTTTTGGAAAAATTGATTATAAACAACAACAAATAAAAGCATAAAAATGTATACACTTTTAGTAATTCTCATCTGTATCGCAGCATTGCTGATGATAGGTATTGTATTGATTCAAGAGTCAAAAGGCGGAGGCCTCTCGTCCAATTTCTCATCTTACAACCAGATTGGCGGTGTCCGCAAGACTACAGACTTCATAGAGAAAGCCACATGGACTTTGGCCGTTTCGATGGTAATTATCAGCATACTGTGCGCCTACACCGCACCAAATGCAGCAACAGACGCATCGGTGATGGAAAATGCGGAGAACCCTGTTACGAACCCCAACAACCTTCCAGGTTTCGGTGCAAGCCAGCCAAAGCAGCAGTCCGCACCCGCAGCCAAAGGCGACAACAAGGCTACAGCAGCCCCAAAAGCACCAGCACAGCCTGCCAACTAACAGTGGGCCAAGCCCCCTTGCATAAGGGACTGGCGAATGGGATACGCCCATTCACCAGTCCCTTACTTTTTAGAGTCCCATTCCATCCGCCAGACTTCGTTCTTATTTTCGTCTCGTTTTGGTTCCATTTACCCTTTACAAGCAAAAAAGTCACACAATTATTTGGATATTTCAGATAGATTAACTACCTTTGCACACGCTTTTAAGGAGCAAAAATGGTGCCCGTAGTTCAGTTGGTTAGAGCGTCAGATTGTGGTTCTGAATGTCGTGGGTTCGAGTCCCACCGGGCACCCAACTAAGAAGCCAACGTAAGCAGCCAATGAACAAGCCTTTACGTTGGCTTTTTTCATTGCGACACATTGTCTTTTTCGTGATCCTGTTTTGATCAGTTGTTGCTATACCACCCATTGGCGGAAATAATTTAGGGGTATTCGGTTAGGACGTCAACTGAACACCCTTTGTACACATCTGGAAGAATGGCACGCAGTAGCCTGTTTATGCTCCTTGTGGAAACAGTATAACTTTATTCATAATATGCCGAGGGCAGAACCTGCCTTTTTCTTCTCATTCTCTGTAACAGACATAATTTATTCTGTGACAGACCTTTGCCTATTTCCGCGACAGCCTTTATTATTCCATGGCAGCAGGACTTCACAGGACTATACTGCTGCTGTCGTCATCCTCTTCAGCAGTCCGGCACAGCCATCCTCCAGCAGTTCGATAACCAGTTCAAAGCCACGGTCGCCGCCATAATACGGGTCAGGAACAGTCGCTTGCCCGGGGTGAGAAGAGGTGAAATCTGTCATCATACACACCTTCTTCCGCTCCTCATCGCTACGCGCCATGGCTACCAGTGTGTCAAAGTTTTCGCGGTCCATGGCGACAATCACATCAAATCGGGCGAAATCATTGGGCGACACCTGGCGTGCCCTGCTACTGAAATCATAGCCATGGTCAGCACCATGGCTACGCATCCGCCTGTCTGGCAGCTGGCCTACATGCCAGCTGCCAATTCCGGCCGAATCAATCACAAACTGATGCGAAAGTCCCTTTTGGTCAACCAAGTGCTGAAAGATGCCCTCGGCAGCCGGAGACCTGCAGATATTGCCAAGGCAGACAAAGAGGACGCTTTGCTTACCCTTCCTCTTCATCCGTCTTAGCGGTCTTTCGGATGGCACGCTTGCGGGTGGACTTCTTCTTTTCCTCGGCGGCAGGCGTTTCCACCTTGACACCGGCAAGTTCGGGATCAATCATAATACGTCCACAGTATTCGCAAACGATAATCTTCTTGTGCATCTTGATGTCCAACTGTCGCTGCGGCGGAATCTTGTTAAAACATCCGCCACAAGCGTCGCGCTGTACATAGACAATGCCCAGTCCGTTGCGCGCATTCTTTCGGATACGCTTGAACGATGTGAGCAGTCGCGGATCAATCTTGGCCTCCAGTTCGCTAACCTTCTGCTGGAGTCTCTCCTCCTCAGCCTTTGTTTCTTCAATTATCTCGTGCAGTTCACCCTTTTTCACCTCAAGGTCGCTTTTCCTTTCGGCCAGAGCATCCTCGTTGGTTTTCAGTTCCTCTGTCTTCTCGTTGATGCACGATGCGGCTTCGCGGATTTTCTTATTGCAAAGCTCGATTTCCAATGACTGATACTCAATCTCCTTGCTCAGCGTGTCATATTCACGGTTGTTCTTCACATCGTTGAGCTGGTTCTTATACCGGGCCACACTGGTCTGCGCCTGCTCAATCTGCGTTTTCTTCTCAGCCACAGCACTTTGGAATTCAGCGATGTCTGTCTTGATTTTCTCTATACGGGTGGTCAGGCCCTCAATTTCATCTTCCAGGTCTTGCACCTCAAGCGGGAGTTCTCCCCGGAGTGCACGTTTCTCGTCAATACTTGAAAGGGCTGTTTGTAACTGATAAAGCGTCTTGAGCTTCTCTTCCACTGACAAGTCGGTAGGATCTTTCTTTGCCATATTTTCTGATTTTGTTTGATTGCGTTAATGACTATTGTCTGTTTGATGGGCAAGCCAGAGCCATGCCTGGCAACGCCGCCCTGTTTTTTCAATAAGTGTATACGGGGTTGGTATTTGTCTCCGCGGCAAGCGCCCGCACTCCAGGGCAGTTCTGCGCGATAATGTCCCGGAATATCTCCACGGTGAACTGCTCGCTTTCATAGTGTCCCAGGACAGCAATCTGCACCTGCCGTTCATGTCCAAAATAGACATGATAGTGCATCTCGCCCGTAACGAAAGCGTCGGCCCCTTCGGCAACGGCTCTCTCCAGCAGGAAGTCTCCGGCACCCCCACACAGGGCCACCTTGTTCACAGGCCGGCAGAGCAGTCCATTGCCCTTCACGCTGTCTGCCTTGAACACGCTTTTGACCAAGGCCATAAAGTCGGCCGCAGCCACTGGCTCAGGCAGCCGGCCTATAACGCCACTGCCACCCTCGAGCGTTCCCACTGCCTTTGGCGCGAAAAAGCGCACATCGGCCAGCCGGAGCTTTTCGGCCATCTTGAAATTCACGCCTCCACGGGCATTGTCCATGTTGGTGTGCATGGCCACAACCGTGACACCGTGGCGGATGGCAGCCATCACCGTGCGCTGCACATAGTCGGCATCAGAGACGGTTTTCAGGCCGCGAAACAGCAGAGGATGGTGGGCCACCACAAGGTTACACCCCCTGTCTACCGCCTCTCCGACAATGCTCTCGTTGACATCAAGGCACAATAAAGCCCCTGATACTTCCGCCTCTGTCAATCCAACCTGCAGGCCGGCATTGTCCCAGTCTTCCTGCAAGGGCAGAGGCGCGAAACGTTCAAGGGCAGCCAGAACTTCCTTTATCTTCACGCTTTTCAGCTCTTTTTATCCTATATAGATTGCAAAGTTACTACTTTTCTTCAAACGGAGCGCACAAATTGCAGAAATTTAACAAATGGCCATGAACCTTGGCACAAGACACAAGACACGGCAGCGGACACAAAAGCCGAAGGCACGACAGAATCCGCACCAGCGCTTGCCGGCAAGCGATTCTCCGGATTTAACCCAAATCGGTCACAGAACGAAAAGGCGGCGATTTGGACCCGCTTCCAGCCTTTCAGCACCATGTCACCTTTTCTTCAGGCAGCAAGCTGCACGAAACAAACAAGCAATCTGGGACACCTGTCTGCTGTCCCCTCAGTCGACATACCGCCTCACCATGTCACCGTAGGCGTCAATCCGGCGGTCCCGGAGAAAAGGCCACCACCGCCTCACCTGCTCGCTGTGCGCCAGGTCTATCTCAACCACCACGCCCTCTTCCTCGTCGTCAGAGGCCTCATAGCAGAGTTCGCCCTGCGGGCCGGCCACAAACGATGTGCCCCAGAACATGATGCCTCCAGTCCGCCCCGACGGGTCACTCTCATACCCCACCCTGTTCACGGCAACCACGGGCAGCCCGTTGGCCACTGCGTGACCGCGCTGCACCGTTTGCCATGCCTGGCGCTGGCGCTGTTGCTCCTCGGGGCTGTCACTGCTCTCATAGCCTATCGCTGTGGGGTAAATCAGAATGTCGGCTCCCTGCAAGGCCATCAGTCGCGCGGCCTCTGGGTACCACTGGTCCCAGCACACCATCACGCCCAGCCTGCCCACTGAGGTGTCAATGGGGCGGAAGCCAAGGTCGCCGGGGGTGAAGTAGAACTTTTCGTAATAGGCGGGATCATCGGGAATATGCATCTTGCGATATTTTCCGGCAATGGTTCCGTCGCGGTCTATCACCACGGCCGTGTTGTGATAGACGCCGGGGGCCCGGCGTTCGAAGAGCGAGGTAACAATCACCACTCCGCAGGCCTGTGCCAGTTCGCCAAACATCCGTGTTGACGGCCCAGGTATGGGCTCTGCCAGGTCAAAGTTGTCCACCCTCTCCTCCTGGCAGAAGTAGAGCGAGTTGTGCAGTTCCTGAAGCACAACAAGTTCTGCCCCGCGCCTGGCCAGGTCGGCCACGCCTTCGGCCAGTCTCACAGTGTTGCGGCGCGTGTCTGCCGTGTTGTGCTGCTGAAGAAATCCGAGTTTCATATCAATTCTTTTATCGGGTTGCTGGCTTCCACTACCTTTAAGCAAGCCATGTTATTGTTAAATGATGATGTATACCTATTTGTTAAATCATTGAAAATGCCTGCTTGCCTTAATAATATTGCATGGTGCAGCAGTGGAGCGAGCCATGCTGGCAGATAACACTGCGGCAGTCAATGGGCACCACGTCGCGACCGGGGAATGCCAGTGCGATGGTATCGAGGGCCACCTGGTCGAGGTCGGGCTGGCTGTATGTGGGGCAGAGCACCGCGCCGTTGACCACCAGAAAGTTGGCATAGGTGGCAGGCAGACGGCCGTCGCCATCATAAATCGGGCGCGGCAACGGCAGCCGCAACAGCCGGTACGGACGGCCGTCCATGGTGCGGAACTGCTTGAGCTGCTTCTCCATGGCCAGCAATTCCCCGGTCTGCCTGTCATCAGGGTCTCCGTCCCCTGTGCCTATATATAATAATGTGTCATTGGGGGCCATTCTCACCAATGTGTCAATGTGCCCGTCTGTGTCATCCCCGGCCAGGCTTCCATGGTCTATCCACACCACCCGCTCGGCATGCAGCCTGCACTTCAGCTGACGTTCTATCTCCGCCCGGGTAAGCGGCTGGTTTCTGTTGGGAGCCATCAGACAGCCAGTGGTTGTCATGACCGTGCCCTTGCCGTCACTCTCCACAGCGCCCCCCTCAAGCACAAAGTCTAGATGGCTCTCATAGCCGCCCTCCACCTTTTTACGCTCGTAGAGCTGCCTGTTGATGGCATTGTCCTTTTGGGCCTCAAACTTGGCCCCCCATCCGTTGAAACGGAAGTCAAGCAAGCGCCGGCCGTCGCCGCCGCTGACCAGCGTCAGGAAGCCGTGGTCGCGGGCCCAGGTGTCGTTGGTGTCACAGGCCATCACGTCAATCTGCGCCAGCAACTCAGCGGGAGCCTTTACCGCAATGGCCGAAAGCGCCTGCTGGGGCTGCGGGGCGACAATGAGCAACCGCTCTCTCCGCGCTATCTCCACGGCCATCTCCACATAGGTGGCAGTTATCCGGTCAAGCATAGGCGCCCAGTCGGTCCCGGCGTGCGGCCAGGTGAGCTGCACCATCCGCTGGCACTCCCATTCCGCCGGCATCCGCCAATGTGCATCTTTATTATCCATAGTCTTTGCAAAGATACTGCTTTTTATGGACAAAATTGCTCAAAAGCCCCACAAATGCAAGGGGCGTGCCCATCTGGGAAAGTTTCGGGGAGAAACGGCAGGACGGTGTCGCATCCAACCCCGAATCGGTCTTCAGGCCGGAACAGACAGCATCAAGGGTTCGTTCACGGTCTTTCCGTCCCCTGCCACTGTTTCTTCCGGCATCTTGCCGCCGCCATTGTTTCGACACAGCCGGCCAAGGCTTCAGCGCCTCCGCTGCAAGCTGTCCGAAAGAAACAGCAACCGGGGACTGAACCCGAAGGCTGACTTTGGGCAAACTTTTGGGCAGACAGATTCTGGAGCGCGCAAAAAGAGAGGGCAAGAGACTGCTTTTACGCGCTACCATCAGTACCTTTGCAGCCAAATTGCGCCACAGCCGACCTGAACGATGTGAACATGACAGACCCCTTCCACCTCGAAGCCTACGGCAAGATTGCGGTGAACTACAACCGCGACATCGAAATCTACCCGGTGCTCAACGCACTCTTCGAGGGCATCTACGGAACCACCCCCTACAAGTCGCCTACCGACATGGGAGTGAACATGGTGGGATTCTGCATCAGCGATGACGGGGTGTGCAGAGAGCCTGTACTGAAGAAATAGGGAATGTTCGGGGGGGGCGGCCAAGCACAGCACTGTGGCTTGCAAACTGGAACGGTCCGTCTCACGCCGCCAAACGGTTCACTTCACACCGCCAAACGGTCCGTTTCACACGCTGGAACGGGCCGTTTGACATTCCCGGACGGCCCGTTCCGCAAGCCGGAAGCGGCAGTTTTGAAAATGCATGCCAGAAGAACGCGAGTAAAACAACAAGGCTGACCTGAAATTTCTTTGCTGGCAGCAGCCGTCAGCCACTACCCCGTCAAGAATACGACCGAAGACTGGCGGCAACTCCGCAACAAAAATATAAGACCGTTTCACGCCCTTTTATTTTGTATTGTCTTCGGTTTGCACTATCTTTGCATACAAATAGAAAAACAAGAAAAAACATGAGACAGCAAGCATCCAACAAAGCACTTACACTCAAAACATTGAACAAGAACAATGTGTGGGATTTGCAGGAGAACGATATCTTCCGCATGTGGGAGAATGCAGAAAAGGACTCTGAGACGAAAGAGAATGCCAAGCACTATACAGACATTATACGCACGGCCTTTATGGTTGAAGAAATCAAGGACGGCGACAAGAATGCAACGGCAAAATACGAAAAGCAGGGCTACAAGATCGGGCAGGTGAAGACTGACGAGAACAACCGAATGACATGGGCCATACGCAAGCGGCCCATCGTGAGGGTGACCGACCTGACCTACGAAAACATACAGCACATCTCGGCGGCCAAGCTGCTGGAGGTGATTGACCGCAACTTTGGCGGAGGGTGGGAGTCGCTCTCACAAAGCATACAGGACATTATCGAGAGCGGCTTTGACATCTCTACCACCACACTGCCCAAGGACCGCCTGCACAAGCCGGGCGGACTTTACGAGAAGAAGCTGGCCGACGGCTTCGAGGTGCTGGAGATTGCCAAGGGCACATGGACCGAGGCCATTTTCGCCAAGCCGAAGCCGGTGGCGGAGAAGCCGAAGCTCACACTCCAGCCCAAAGAAAGCGACAGCATGGAGGAAGACAACTATGATGACCGTGAGGACGAGGACGAGGAAACAGAGGAGATGGACATACCCGAAGATTTCTCGGACGACAACATCACAGAGGACAATTACAGCACAATGGTCGATATAGACACCGACCCCGACGAGGAGGCGGAGACCCTGTCGGACGACCTGTAAACTATAATAAGGTGTAAACAAACTGAAAATCCGGCAGTGGGCGCCTCCCTCGCAGACAGGGTTACAGTCACCCGCTTGTCACTAAATTTAAAAGACCTATGAATATTCCATCCGTATTTTGGATCGTGCCCGCCGCCGCGGTCACAGCGTTAGGAATGGCGTGGTTCTTCTTCCGCCAGATGATGGGGGAGGACGAGGGTACGCCGAGAATGAAAGAGATAGCGCAGCATGTGCGCCGCGGTGCCATGGCCTACCTCAAGCAGCAGTACAAGGTGGTGGGCATCGTGTTTGTTGTGCTGGCCATCGTGTTTGCCTTCATGGCCTATGTGCTTCACGTGCAGAACCCATGGGTGCCATTCGCCTTCCTTACGGGCGGCCTGTTCTCGGGCCTGGCCGGCTTCTTTGGCATGAAGACCGCCACCTATGCCTCTGCACGCACAGCCAACGCAGCCCGGCAAGGACTTGACCGCGGGCTGAAGGTGGCCTTCCGCAGCGGGGCGGTGATGGGACTGGTGGTTGTCGGCCTCGGCCTGCTTGACATCGCACTCTGGTTTGTGGTGCTCGGCCTGTTCTACCACGGCGACAGCATGGCCCTGGTAACCATCACCACCACCATGCTGACATTCGGCATGGGAGCCTCGACCCAGGCACTGTTCGCCCGCGTTGGCGGCGGCATCTACACCAAGGCGGCCGATGTGGGGGCCGACCTGGTGGGCAAGGTCGAGGCCAACATTCCCGAGGACGACCCCCGAAACCCGGCAACCATCGCCGACAATGTGGGAGACAATGTGGGAGACGTGGCCGGAATGGGCGCCGACCTCTATGAGAGCTACTGCGGCAGCATCCTGAGCACGGCGGCACTTGGCGCCACAGCCTTTGCACTCAGCCCCGACATGCAGATGAGGGCGGTCATCGCCCCGATGATTATCGCCGCAGTGGGCATATTCCTGTCACTCATCGGCATCTTCATGGTGCGCACCAAGGAAGGAGCCTCCATGCGCAACCTGCTGCACTCGCTCGGACTGGGCACCAACGTGTCAGCAGTCCTCATCGGCGTGGCCTCGTTTGCCATCCTCTACCTGCTGGGGCTTGACAACTGGCTGGGCGTGTCGTTCTCGGTACTGACCGGCCTGGCCGCAGGCGTCATCATCGGACAGGCTACCGAATATTACACCAGCCAGAGCTACAAGCCCACGCAAGACATTTCGGCCTCGTCGCAGACAGGGCCGGCCACAGTGATTATCAAGGGTATAGGCACGGGCATGATATCAACGATGATACCGGTCATCACCATCTCGGTGGCTATCATGCTGAGCTATCTGTGCGCCAACCACTTTGACCTCTCCATGAGTGCGCAGAGCATATCGACCGGCCTCTACGGCATTGGCATCGCCGCTGTGGGCATGCTCTCAACCCTGGGCATCACCCTGGCTACCGACGCCTACGGCCCGATAGCCGACAATGCCGGAGGAAACGCGGAGATGAGCGGACTGGGCGAGGACGTGCGCCACCGCACCGACGCACTTGACGCCTTGGGCAACACAACGGCAGCCACCGGCAAGGGATTTGCCATCGGCAGTGCGGCGCTGACAGCCCTTGCGTTGCTGGCCTCCTATGTCGAGGAAATCAAGATTGCCATGGTGAGGGCTGCAAACGAGGGGCAGACATTTGTGTCGGCAGCGGGCGACGCTTTCAACCCGGCAACGGCCAACATGATTGACTTCATGGACTTCTTCCAGGTCACCCTGATGAACCCCAAGGTTCTGGTGGGGGCTTTTATCGGCGGCATGGCCGCCTTCCTGTTCTGCGGTCTCACGATGGGGGCTGTCGGACGGGCCGCACAGACAATGGTTGAGGAGGTGCGCCGCCAGTTCCGCGAAATCAAAGGCATCCTCGACGGCAAAGCCACGCCCGACTACGGACGCTGCGTAGCCATCAGCACACGCTCGGCCCAAAAGGAAATGATACTCCCCAGCCTGCTGGCCATCCTCATCCCCGTAGTAGTCGGCCTTCTGCTTGGCGTGGCCGGCGTGATGGGTCTGCTTGTCGGCGGACTGACAGCCGGCTTCACCCTGGCCGTGTTCATGGCCAATGCCGGAGGCGCATGGGACAACGCGAAGAAGATGGTGGAAGAGGGCAACTTCGGCGGCAAAGGCTCCGAATGCCACAAGGCAACTATTGTGGGCGACACCGTTGGCGACCCGTTCAAGGACACCTCGGGCCCCTCGCTTAACATTCTCATCAAACTGATGTCGATGGTGAGCATCGTCATGGCCGGACTGACGGTGGCCTTCGGCATGTAAAGAAGACTAAGCAAAAGAGAAGACGATGATAAGAAAAATTGTACTGCTGTTGCTGGTCGCAGCAGTAGGGCTTCCGGCCAAGGCCGTACTGAAAGAGGAGAACCTTGACAACACGCTGGCCATCCTGCGCGTCGAGCTGACCACCTACCACAGAGAGCTGTCGGAGACCAACGCCAGCAAGAAAAAGCAGGCGGCCACCATCCGCGAACAGCTGGTCAGCATACTGCGCAACAGCAACCAGAATTCACTGATGCTCTACTCGCAGAAGCAGGACTATGTGTTCGACATGACCTATGCCTGCCATGAAGCGACCGAACAGTATCAGAAATTCCAGCGCTCACAACTGCCGTTCAAAAACTTTCTGGCCAATACGGAGCAGGACATCGCCCGCTATGACAGTCTGATTGTCAGTCTGAGAAATATGCCGGTGATGATGCTAAGCGCCCAGGCGAAGACCGACCGCAGCGTGTGTCTGACACTGGCGACGGACATCCGCAACACGCTGGTAGAGAACAAGGAGAGCACCCAGGACTATATCCGCATCTACGAGATGGCAGAGCACCACTTGAAAAATCTGAACGACTATGCCAACAAGCAGTACAACGACATTCAGACCAGCATCTTCAAGAACGGCGGCGATGGCTATTTCACCATTCTGAAGAAATTGGGACAGGTGGTGTCACAAACCCAAGAGACGGTAGTGCAGAAGTATCGCCCAAGCACCAAGAAGCACTCCCAGTGGGACAGCCGTTTCATCTTCGGGCTCTTTGTCATCATTCTGTTCTACGGTGTCATCGCCTCGGTGCTCAACATCATCGGCATACGCTATCTGGTGCCCTCGCGCCTTCGCTCCAAAGAGTTCATGAAGAAGCGGGCTTGCATTGTGATGGCCACAAGCACCGTGACCTTTGCCATCATCCTGGGCTTCATCAGGGCCACGTCAAAGCAGAACTTTCTGATTATGGCCAGCGACTTGCTGGTAGAGTATGCCTGGCTGCTTGGCGTGATTCTCATTTCACTGCTGCTGCGCCTCAACTCCGCCCAGATCAAGAGCGCGTTCAGGGTATACAGCCCGCTGGTTGTGATGGGCTTCATCGTCATCGCCTTCCGCATCATTCTGATTCCCAACGAGCTGGTCAACCTGCTCTTTCCGCCGATACTGCTGGTATGCGCCCTGTGGCAGTGGCACCTCATCAAGCGCCACCACAGCAACATCCCGCGCAGCGACATGTTCTACACCTACATGTCACAGGCCGTGTTCATCGTGTCTGTCGTCTGCTCGTGGTCGGGCTACACGCTGCTCAGTGTGCAGATACTGATATGGTGGATCATGCAGCTCACCTGCATCCTTACCATCACCTGCGTGCGAAAGTGGCTGAACCTCTATGCAGCCAAGCACCACATCGGGAGCCGCGCCATTACAGGCAAGTGGGCCTACAACCTGTTCTACCAGGTGGCACTGCCCATCATGGGTGTGCTGTCAGTAATGATTTCCATCTATTGGGCGGCCAGTGTGTTCAACCTCACCGACCTATGCTGGGACATCTTCAGCAAGAACTTCATCGACCTGGAGCAGATGAAGCTGAGCATCCTCAGGATTGCAGTCGTGGTGAGCCTGTGGTTCGCCTTCTCCTACCTGAGTTCCACTATCATGGAACTGCTCAGACTGCACTTCAGGCAGCAGGAACCCGAAACGGCCCAGAGCCGCAGCATGATGGCCAAGAACGTAATCCAGGTCATCGTGTGGGGTGCATGGCTGCTGCTGAGCCTCTCCATCTTCGGCATCAGCTTCACTTGGCTGGTGGTTGTGTCGGGCGGCCTGTCCACCGGTATCGGCTTCGCATCAAAAGACATCCTGGAAAATATCTACTATGGCATATCACTGATGGCCGGCCGCATCAAGGTGGGTGACCTCATTGAATGTGACGGCATCCGCGGAAAAGTGACATCTATCAGCTATACGAGCACCCTGATCGAGTCGACAGACGGCTCGGTCATCGCCTTCCAGAACAGCCAGCTCTTTACCAAGAACTACAAGAACCTGACCCGAAACCATGGCTACGCCCTCTCCGTGGTGTGCTTTGGGGTGGCCTACGGCTCTAACATCAAGGAGGTGTGCAGACTGGTCGAGCAGGCCGTCAACGACATGCACCACCCGCTGATAGACGCAGCGCGCCCGGCAAAGGCAGTGTTCGTCGACTTTGGCGACAGCAGTGTCAACCTGAAACTGCTGAGCTGGGTGGAAGTGCTCAAGCAGGTTTATGTGGAGAGCGACATCAAGGAGTGCATCTACCGCACACTCAACGAGCATAACATAGACATTCCGTTCCCGCAGTGCGAGGTGAAAATCAAGCCCTGACACCGCAGGCACCGGGTTCTTCCAACAGCTAAAAACAACATTCCGACATGGCAACACCTGTATTTATAGCCGGCCCTTGCGTGATCGAGTCGGCCGAGCTTCTGGACACCGTAGCCCAAAAGCTTGTGGACATTAACCGGCGGTTAGGCACCGACATCATCTTCAAGGCTTCGTTTGACAAGGCTAACCGCACGTCAATATCCTCGTTCCGCGGGCCGGGACTTGACAAGGGGCTGGAGATGCTGGCCGACATCAAGGCAAGATACGGTCTGCGGCTGCTCACCGACATCCACGAGAGCTACCAGGCGCAGCCCGCTGGCGAGGTGGTTGACGTGATTCAGATACCGGCCTTTCTCTGCCGGCAGACCGACCTGCTGGTGGCTGCAGCCAGAACCGGGCGCACGGTAAACATCAAAAAGGCGCAGTTCCTCAGCGGGAACGACATGCGCTATCCCGTGGAAAAAGCCCGCGAGGCTGGTGCCCGCGAGGTGTGGCTCACCGAACGCGGCAATATGTATGGCTACAACAACCTTGTGGTGGACTTCCGCAACATCGACGACATGAAGAAAATCGTGCCCACGGTCATCATGGACTGCACTCACAGTGTGCAACGCCCGGGAGGAGCCGGAGGCAAGACGGGCGGCGACCGCAGGTTCGTTCCGGCCATGGCCGCAGCCGCCAGGGCGTTCGGGGCCAACGGGTGGTTCTTCGAAGTGCATCCCACGCCCGACCTCGGGCTGAGTGATGCGGCCAATATGCTGGAGCTTGACAAACTTGAGAATGTAATTAAGAATGTCTGCAAATAACTGATGATATGACAACACGCGAATATGCCATTCAATGTATCAGGGACGAGGCGCAAGCCCTGCTTGACCTGATTCCACAGATAGACGAGAACTTTGACCGGTCGGTTGAACTCATTTTCCGCTGCCACGGAAAGGTGATTGTCACCGGTGTGGGCAAGAGCGGACATATAGGGGCAAAGATTGCCGCCACGCTGTCGAGCACGGGCACGCCGTCATTCTTTATCAACCCCCTTGACGTCTTCCACGGAGACCTGGGCGTAATGACCAAGGATGACGTAGTGCTGGCCATCTCCAACTCGGGACAGACAGACGAGCTGCTGCGCTTCATCCCGATGGTGCTTCACATGGAAATTCCCATCATCGGCATGAGCGGGAACCCGCGCTCGCTCCTGGCCAAATACGCGACATGCCACATCAACGTCAGCGTGAAGAAAGAGGCGTGCCCGCTCAACCTGGCTCCCACAAGCAGCACCACCGCCACTCTGGCAATGGGCGACGCACTGGCCGTGGCCCTGATGGAGAAACGTAACTTCCAGCCCAAGGACTTTGCACAGTTCCACCCCGGAGGCGAACTGGGCAAGCGGCTGCTCACCACGGCACAGGACGTGATGCGTACAGAAGAGATGCCCGTCATCACGGCGGGCATGCGGCTGGGTGACGCCGTGATTGTCGTGAGCAAGGGCAAGCTGGGACTCGGTGTCGCCATGGATGACAGCGGGCACATTATCGGACTGATAACAGACGGCGACATCCGGCGGGCCATGGAAAAATGGCAAGCGGAGTTCTTCAACAGGACTGTGGCTGACATCATGACAAGAACCCCCAAGAAAGTGACGCCACAGACAAAGATTACCGAGATACAGCAAATCATGAACAGATACAAGATACACTCCGTGCTTGTGGCTGACAAGGACAACCACCTGCTGGGGGTTGTTGACCATTACTCCTGCATGGTGTGAGCCAAGGACTGTCCCGCCGCACGCTGGCACGGCACGGGCGCAAGGCTGCCTGCCGCGCATCCGCGCAAGAGAAAGACTATTTGTAAGGTGACAAGAAGAGACAAAGATGAGACAACAGATAAAAAGACTTTTAGCCCTCGTGCTGCTGATGGCGCCACTGGCGGCCGCCGGTGTGTTTCTCTTTAAGACACTTGACGCGAGAAATGGGCTTACAAGCAGCCAGATTAACTGCATTGTGAAAGACGGACGGGGATACATCTGGCTGGGCACGCCGGCCGGCCTCTACCGCTACGACGGTTATGTGTTCAAGAATTTCCAAAGCAACTCGCAGGATGGCTCGTCGCTGCCCGACAGCTATATCTATAATGTACAGGAGGCTCTCGACGGCAACCTGTGGGTTAGCACAGCGTCGGGGATATGCGTGTATCATCCTCAGACCGAGACCTTTGAGCGCGACATGAAGCAGGTGTACACCCGGTTTGGCGTGTCAGACATGCCAACCATCGTCTATATTGACCGGCAAAAGAACCTGTGGATGTACGTGCCACAAAAGGGTGTGCTGGCCTACAACATGCAGCAACAGCTGCTCTACGAATTCGGCTATACCGACGATGCCACCGGCATTCCGCAGGGCAAGGTCTGCTCCTTCGGCGAATGCCGCGACGGCGCCATCATAGTCTACGAAAACGGACTGCTGGTTTGCTGTGACATCAGGCACGAGCAGCGCCGGGTGTGGAAGACGGACGAGGTGGCCAAGAAACGCCTCAGGGTGTCGTCATCGCTGAAGGTCTTTGCCGACCAGAAGGACAATGTGTGGCTCTATGGCCAGGGCACGCTGATGTGCTACCACAAGAAAGCGAACACCTGGGACACCACTGCGGGCAACAGCCTGGGACTGACCGGAACCGGTGTTGACCGCTGTGTCTATGGCATGGCCGGCGACCGGAGCGGAAATATATGGATAGCGACCGACCGCACCGGGCTGCTGAGGGCCAACGTGAACACACACGAGATGGAACCTGTACAGCCTGCCGGACAGGACGACACCCCAAGGGGGGAGGGCCCCGTCAACACACAGAGTGTTTACGTGGACAACACCGACCTGCTCTGGGTGGGCACGGAGAGGAACGGACTCGCCTTTTACGGCAAGGACATCTACCGTTTCAGCGCCGACCACATAGGCGATGTGACAGCCATTGCCGAAGACGTTGAGGGAAAGGTGTGGTATGGCACAAGCGACCGGGGACTGCTGGGCTACAGCGGACCCGTCTCGGGCAGAAGCGTGTCGGCCCTGGCCTGCACCAATGACGGCAGCCTGTGGGTGGGAACAAAGCAGAGCGGACTGACACGCATCAAGTCAGGAGGCGCCACGCTGTATAATGCAGCAGACCGTTCGAAGACACTCATCAACAACCATATCAACGCGCTCTGCAAGGACAAGACAGGAAACCTGTGGATAGCCACGGATGGCGGGTTGCAGGTGTTTAACCCCAAAATGAACTCGTTTTCCTCTTATACCAAGGAAAACGGACGGCTGACAACCAACAACATCACCTCACTCTTTTACGGCAGCAACAACAACCTGCTTGTCGGGACAGGCGAGGGACTGATGATTCTCAACCTGTCGACCACAGAGAAGACCATGCTCACCGGCAACGCTGCGAACACAACCCCACTGACCAACAACTATGTCACGCAAGTCTACGAAGACTCCCGGGGACTTTATTGGATTGGAACGCGCGAGGGTGTCAACATTCTCAGCCGTGACAACGACAAGCTCTACTATCTGACCGAGCGCGAGGGACTGTGTAACAACAATGTCTGCGGCATCACCGAGGACGGCAAGCACAATATGTGGGTGACTACCAGCAACGGTGTAAGCCGCGTGGTGGTGCAGCGCGACCACGAAAACGGTACATTCAACTTCGGGCTGTACAACTACGACACGACCGACGGCCTCCAGAGCAACGAGTTCAACAAGGGAGCCATTCTCACCAAGCGCAACGGCAGCGTGGAGCTTGGCGGCCTTTACGGCGTGAACAGGCTGCGCCGCATTGGCAAGAACGGCCAGGAGAGCCTGCCGCGCGTAATGCTGACCCAGCTCTTTGTCGGCGAAAAGGAAATCCTCATAGGCCATGCCTATGACGGCACCATCATCCTCCCGCAGGCTCTGAACGAGAGCAAGAGGATTGAGCTTGACAATGACCAAAACACCTTTACCATCAAGTTTGCAGCCGGCAACTACAACCAGAGTGAGCGCCTTCAATTCATGTACTGGATGGAGGGACTGGACAATGACTGGAAAAACGGCGACGCGCTGCATCACGGTGTCACCTTCAGCAACCTCGCATTCGGCACTTACACGCTGCATGTCAAGGCTGTGAATGCCGACGGTGCGGTGAGCAACCAGGAGCGCACGCTCGAAATACGCATCTTGCCGCCATGGTGGCTCTCGTGGTGGATGATTGTCGTCTACATAATAGGCGCCATCCTCGCTGTTTACGCCTGGAAGTTTGGCATGAGACAGCAACGCTACATCTGGTCAAAAAAGAAAGCAATCATCAACGAGCTGACCGGTCTGCGCGAGGAAATCAAGGCGACAAGCGATGACCTGCGGCAGCCCATGGCCAGGATGACATCCATCATTGGCAACCTGTCGGAACAGAACACGACCATCGAAGGCAGGGAGCAGCTGAATGCCCTGCACTTCCAGATGCTGCAAATCATCACGCGTATTTCAGAGATGCAGACTGTACTGGAGAATCCCGAGGCCAAGGCTGCCTCGACAGCCACTGACCGTCTGCAGCTCAACGACAACGGCGTGGTGAGCATCACCCAGCTGACCGACGGAGAGCTGACCTCGGAAATCAGGCAGTACCGCACTGACCTGCCCACCAAGAAATACACCATTGCCGTGGTCGATGACAACCCGGACTTTCTGAAGTTTATCATGGCTCACCTGCAAAATGTCTATGACATGCACGCTTACAGCGATGCCAAGACAATGGCCAATGACATGGATGTACTCAAGGCCGACATCATTGTGTGCAAACAAGACATGCCCCAGATGACCGGAAGCGAGCTGTGTACGATGGTGAAAACGAATCCCGCAACCCAGAGCACCAAGTTTGTGCTGATGACAGACGGCGTGCTCACGCCCCAGGACATGCAGGGAATGAACATCACACTGGCCGCCGATGACTATCTGGCCAAGCCGTTTAACATCCAGGAGGCAGTCATGCGGTTTAACAAGCTGTTGGGACTGGCACCGACAGAGTCCGTCAGCAACGTCATTGAGGGGGGAGAGACACGTATGCTCGAAGGCCACAACGCCAGCATGACCACTGCGACAGAGAGCTACAGCAGCCTGGCCCCGGCAGAAGAGACCGCCGCTGAGCGTGCGGAAAAAGCCGGTGACCACTTGGACGCCGCACCCAACCATTCAGACAAGGAGAAAAGGGCAGACAGCAACTACGACCAGTATTACAGCGAGCAAGAGGCGATGGGGGACTACTCAATGAACAACGCAATGGACCGCCAGCTGATGAGAAATGTGGAGATCTACGTGCTACACAATATGTCACGCGGACAAATCAACCTTGAAGATATGGCATCTGCAATGGGAATGGGCCGCGTACCTTTCTTCCACAAAATCAAGAGTATCACGACAAAGACACCGGCCGAGCTTGTGAGAGAGCTGCGCCTGAAACATGCCTGCACGCTGCTGGAGAAGACAGACATCAACATGAGCGAACTGGCCATCAACATCGGCTTCTTGACAGCAGAGAACTTTATCCACATTTTTAAAGAGAAATTCGGCATGTCACCTCTCGAATACAGGCTAAAGCACAGACAGAACAGATGAGGACTATTTGTTTGGCCATGGCACTGCTGGCACAGGCCACCCACACAGCGGGCACACTGGCAGCGACCAGCGACACCACCATAGTCCACGTGCTGCAAGACAAGGGCATCACGTTCACGCACAACAACAGTGTGGTGCTGCTGCCTTCAGGAAAGGAGAAGTTCGAGGACATGTTCAAGGCCATCCGCCAGGCCCGCAGCAGCGTACACCTGGAATATTTCAATTTCAGAAACGACTCTATCGCTTCCGCCCTGTTTGACATCCTCAGCGAAAAGGCGAAAGAAGGGGTCGAGGTGCGAGCGCTGTTCGACGGCTTTGGAAACGACTCCAACAACCGCCCCCTTCGCAAGAGACACATCCGCCGGCTCCGCGCCAGCGGTATTGAAATCTATGAGTTCGACCCCATCCGCTTCCCCTGGATAAACCATGTCTTCCTGCGTGACCACCGCAAGATTGTGGTCATCGATGGCAACGTGGCCTATACAGGAGGAATGAACGTGGCCGACTACTACATCAAAGGGACACCGCAGGTGGGCGAATGGCACGACATGCACTGCCGCATTGAGGGCGGCGCTGTGAGCCAGCTCCAGATGATTTTTCTGAAACTGTGGAACAGGGTGACAGAACAAGATGTGTGGGGACCAAAGTATTTCAGAGCCTACGAACCGGTGGAAATGACCGGCCTCCGCCCTGACACAACAGCCACGGCAGGGCACAAACAGGTGGGGATCATCAACCGTGAGCCACGCATTTCGAACGACATCATCCGCACCTTTTATGTCAATGCCATCAACGCAGCGCAAGACTCCATCAAGCTAATCAACCCCTACCTCACTCTGAACAGACAGTTGAAAAGGGCCTTGCGCAACGCCGTGAAACGCGGGGTGAAGGTGGAGATTATGGTGTCTGCAAAGAGCGACATCCCACTCACCCCAGACTGCGTGTTCTACAATGTTCACAAGCTCATGAAACAGGGTGCCCGTGTGTGGCTCTATCAGCCCGGGTTCCACCACACCAAGGTCATTATGGTTGACGGCCGTTTCTGTACGGTAGGCAGTGCCAACCTCAATGCGCGAAGCCTGAGCTGGGATTACGAAGAGAATGCGGTCATTATAGACAGGCCCGTCACCCTCCAGCTTGACCGTATGTTTGACCGCGACAAGGCAAAGAGCGTCTTTCTCACCCCGCAAACCTGGAATGAGTTCCGCACACCGTGGCAGAAGTTCCGAGGCTGGTTTGCCCATCTGCTCACCCCATTCTTGTAAGGACAGCGGCACTTGCAGCACCTTAGCAGAAGCGGGTCATCACATCCGCTGCACCACCTTGCCAGCTACAAGCTCGGTCATCAGTTCAATGTCCACGCTTCCCATTCCGATACCCGTCAGAAAAGGCAGACAAGCATTGACAACGTTCTCGTCAAACAGCCGGCGATAGTCATCAACGCCCTGCTTGGGGAAGCCTTTTACCAGAAAGCCAGCAAAAAGGACGGCTGCCGCGTCGGGCCGGTTCATTGCCCAAAGGCAAAGAGCCTTGTGAACAGTGTCAGCGTCTTTCGTCGTTCCATTTTCAGACAACCGGGCAAACAGGCCCAGAGCCTGTTCGTACTTACCGATGTTGACCAGCCCCCAAGCCAGTTCGCTCACCACGTCTGCATGCTCAGGGTTCTCATAATAAAGTCTGTAAAGCTCGTCAACAGCCGCACGATAGTCCATCAGCCGCATGAGACAAACGGCATACGCCATTCGGAAACGCTTGCTTTCCGGATGCCGCTCAAGCAGCAGGGCATAGGTCTTGGACGCCTCCATGTCATTGCCCTCCTTCATCAGCGACTTGCCCAGTCCTACCAGCGCTTTCTCATCGTCAGGCGCGAAACTCAGCGCAGAACGGAAGCAGTCAGAGGCCTCCATCCCCATAAAGCCATCGGCTACCTCGCCCTCGTCAAGGTGCATCAGCACATAGCCCATCATCATCTGAAAGGCATAGGTACCCTTATGTTCCCTGTCATTGTATAACGTATAGTAAGCCTCACGGTACATCTTGCGTTTAATCAAGAACGAAACGACACCATCAACATAGCGTTGAAGGCGTTTGCGACAGAACTGCGCATGGGCAAAAAACAGATAATAAGGCAAGCCGTTACCGTCGTGGGGAGCCGCCGCCGTAAATGGGTTCACAAATTCGCTGCGGTTAGGACAGACCATCATAAAGCGGTAGAGGCTCTGCAAATAGGAGCGACGGATATCCGCCGGCGAGTTTTGTCCGCCATTTTCTGGAATACTGATGGCAGCCAGCTGCCCGTCATTGAGCATCTTCCGCGCACTCTCCGGCATTCTGTCGGCCATCTGTCTGAAAGCCAGTGCCAGCGAGTATTTGTCGCTGTCACAGAAAGGCCCCGAGTTGAGCAACTTCCACATAAATTCCATTTTTCCATCCCCTTTGGCCACTTCCTCAAGTGCCGGGTTCTCCCGGAAAAACGGCATGAGCCAGTTGCAAGGCTGGTCGAAGAACGGGAAACGCTTCATCTGTGCGAAGCCACTGAAATAGATATCTGTCCCGGCTTTCTGCATCTCCATCATACGCCGGTAGCCCTCCTCAATCCTTTCCATACTCTGCTCCTCCTCATGAGGGTTGAGGATGTCTTGCAGAAAGTCGTCCTCCTTGTCAGAAAGGCTCCCGTCGGGGTTTTTCACGAACGGACTGTTCTTCAGCAGTTCCGGCATGATCTCACGCTGTATGGTGCGGTTGTCCTGCTCTGTCGTGGCGCAGAAGAGAAGCTGCAGCTGAAATTCATAAAGTTCGCGCGGCATCCTGGGGTCGTCCAACGCGCGGTCCAACAGCGTGTCAAGTTGGGGAAACACCCGCCCGCTGCCTTGAATCAGCACGAGCACCCACCCCACCAGGGCGCGCTGTCGCACATGCTCATCACAGCTCTTGAGCGACACCTCCATGAGCGTCTCCAACTTGCACAGGTCAAAGACATTCATCGCGCTCAGCGTGATGGCCGACACAAGCACTTGCTGGTCAACAGTGTCAATGGTTGGCGTGAGCAGCATCTTGGCAAAAGCGTCACCTGTGCCGCCCGGCCACTGCCTCGAAGTCCAAACATAGTCAAACAAGTCGATGCGGAACTGCTGGTGTGCGGCGTAGATACGCTTGCGCTGCGCATCCTGCCGCGCCGGTGTCTCAAGCTGAAGCATGGCCACATCGGTCACGAAAGCCTCCATCTGCTCTTGCAAACGTGCAAGAGACCAGTCGCGCCCGGCCACTCTCACCCTTTTGTGAAAACGGCTGTAAAAAGCATCGTGGGTCACTGTGTATCTCAGCCATGTGTCGGCCACCAAGCGATAGAGCCTCTGCACCATCTGCCCGAACACCCGGTCGCGCTCGGGGTCCTTGTAGCCCGACTGCCAATAGTCGGCCATCCGCCGGTAGTCACTCTCAATCTCTGCCAGCGCATCCTCAACGCCAAGTTCCGGATAGGCACAGCCAAAGGAAGAAAGATGCTCGACAGCCCTTCCCAAATGGTGCCCTTCAAGCAGTCCGAAAATCTGCGCAATCTCTTGGTTTTTCTTCATATAGCTGCATTCTTTTTAATGGGCTAGCGCCTCTGTCCCAGCCGCTTCTCCGCCGCGTCAATGTCACGCTGTCTGGGAAGTGCCGCATGGGTGAAACGGATATTTGTGGGGAGCGAGTCGGCCATGCGTTCCTTAAGGTGCCAGTAACGCTCCATTAACGGTCCGAAATGGGCCACCCCATATTTGTTAATGGTGTCGCAAGCCATGTTATAAGCCTTGACCAAGAGTGCAAGCCGTCTGTCGTCCGGGCCATCCAACTTGTCGCTGCGCATGGCGACAGCACCAAGATTCAGCCCCAGCTTACGGCTGTCCATTAACACAATGTGCTTGTAATTCCTGGCCACGGTGGCCTGCGGTTCAGGCAACAGCATGGCATCCATCTCGTTGTTCAGCAGCATCATCAGCCGCAGGTTGACATCGTTCACCTGCACGCGGTAGACGCGCTCGTCTTTCAGCCGCACACTGTCGATGGCATACCCCGCCAGCAAGTCTGTGGCAGAATTGCGGGTCATGGCCACCATCTTGTCGTCAAGCTGGCGGAGAGCCCTTATTCGCGCATTGCGGTTGGTCAGCAGCTGCCAGTAAGCGCCTGTTGCCGAGAGCAGCGATAGCGCAGTTCCCTGTTTTTTCAGCCGCGCGTAACGCACCAGGTCGGTGACGGCCACAGCCACACTGCCACCGGCCAGGGCCGTGTCAACATCCATCTGGGCAGAGAAATACCGCAGTCTCACATCCACGCCCAGGGTGTCAAAGAGCCGGTTCTCGCGCGCCACATAGAACGGGAGGCAGTCAAGCGTTGGCATCACAGCCACCTTCAGGGCCTTCCGCTCGCGCGCCCGCTCTTCCGCGGTCTGGGCCTTGCGCGTTTGGACAGTTCCTCCCCCACAGGCCCAGAGGGCCGGGAGCAGGACAAGCATCCATAGGAATCGTGTCATAAGCAGGAGTTCAAAAGTTGTCAACGCACCACCGGCACACATTCAGAATCGTCCCAAACGGCCACTTACGTTGCATCGATACAGTTGCAAAAGTACGAATAAATTTTTGCAAACAAGAAAAAACTTAGTACTTTTGCCCGACCAAAACACCCCCTATGCCCAAAGACAAAATCGCGTATGTCTGTAGCAACTGCGGACAGGAATCGGCCAAATGGATAGGCAAGTGCCCAAGCTGTGGCCAATGGAACACGTTCAAGGAGATACGCATATCTTCCGACACAGGCTCGCAGGCGGCCCATGCTGCGGCAAGCTCACTCCGCGCACAGGCAGACAGCAACAAGAACCGTCCGCTCCGTCTGCGCGACATCAACGCCAAGGACGAGCCCCGCATAGACCTGCATGACGAGGAGCTCAACCGCGTGCTGGGCGGAGGGCTGGTGCCAGGCTCCATCGTTCTGCTAGGCGGCGAGCCTGGCATAGGCAAGAGCACCCTAACCCTGCAAACCATTCTGCGGATGCCCGAGCGCAAGATCCTCTACGTGAGTGGCGAGGAAAGCGCGAGCCAGCTGAAGATGCGGGCCGACCGCATTGCCCATCCTGAGAACGACACGTGCCAGATACTCTGTGAGACTTCACTTGAACAGATTTTCGCGCATATCAAAGAGGTAAAGCCCGAGCTGGTGATTATCGACTCCATACAGACCATTTCGACCGACGAGGTAGACACAAGTGCCGGCAGCGTCACCCAGGTGCGCGAGTGCGCATCGGCACTGCTGCGCTTTGCCAAGACCAGCGGCATACCAGTAATCCTCATCGGCCACATTAACAAGGAGGGCACATTGGCCGGCCCCAAGATTCTGGAGCACATCGTAGACACGGTAATCCAGTTCGAAGGTGACCAGCACTATATGTACCGCATCCTGCGGAGCATCAAGAACCGCTTTGGCAGCACCTCGGAACTGGGCATCTATGAGATGCAGCAGACAGGCTTGCGCCAGGTGAGCAACCCCTCCGAGCTGCTGCTCACCCAAGACCACGAGGGCCTTTCGGGCATTGCCATCAGCTCTGCCATCGAGGGTGTCAGACCGTTTCTGGTCGAGACCCAGGCCCTGGTGTCGAGCGCAGCATACGGCACCCCACAGCGCAGCGCGACAGGCTTTGACCAGCGCCGCCTCAATATGCTGCTGGCAGTTCTGGAGAAGCGCGTGGGGTTCAAGCTGATGCAAAAGGACGTGTTCATCAATATCGCCGGCGGCCTGCGTATCACCGACCTGGCCATGGACCTCAGTGTGATTGCCGCCGTGCTGTCAAGCAATGTTGACACGCCCATAGAGCCAGGCTGGTGCATGGCCGGCGAGGTGGGGCTGAGCGGCGAGGTGCGCCCTGTAAGCCGTATTGAGCAGCGCATCGCCGAGGCAGAGAAACTCGGGTTCGGGCACATCATCATTCCAAGATACAACATGCAAGGCCTGCGGAAGCAGGCCGCCATTCAGCTCCATCCGGTTCGCAAGGTCGAGGAAGCCCTGCGGGCACTGTTCGGATGACAGGCCGGACGGCAAGGAAAGCCCGGACACAAGACGCGCGTGAAGAGACCGCAAACGCAGCTCTCCACACGCCTTTCGTGTCTGTCCATGCCCGCCGGGCATTGTCACCCTATTCCTCTTCGGGCGTAATCAGCTTGTAGCCCTTGCCGTGAATGTTGATAATCTCTATCTGGTCGTCATCCTTGAGGTGCTTGCGCAGCTTGGTGATGTAAACATCCATGGAGCGCGCGTTGAAATAGTTATCGTCAATCCAGATGGTCTTCAGGGCAAAGTCACGCTGCAGAATCTCATTGGCATGACTGCAGAGCAGGGCCAGCAGCTCGTTCTCCTTGGTGGTCAGCTTGGTCTGCTTGTCACCGATAGTGAGCAGCTGCTTCTGGGTGTCAAACACAAACCGGCCAATGTGATAGACCGTGCTCTCCTTGCTCTTCTTCCCCCTCACGCGGCGGAGAATCGCCTCAATACGGAACACAAGCTCTTCCATGGAGAAAGGCTTGGTGATATAGTCGTCGGCCCCTATCTTGAATCCCTCAAGGATGTCCTCTTTCAGCGTCTTGGCCGTCAGGAAAATGATGGGAATCTCCGCGTTGGCGCTGCGGATTTCCTGAGCCAGGGTGAAGCCGTCCTTCTTAGGCATCATCACATCAAGCACACAGATGTCAAACTTGTTTTTCAAGAAAGCCTTGTAGCCAATCTCGCCATCGGCACACAACTCAGCCTCGTAGCCCTTGGCAGCCAGATACTCGCGGAGCAGCATACCAAGATTCTCATCGTCCTCGCAGAGCAGGATTTTCAGTTTCTCTTCCATAATTGTCAATGTTAAATGTTTTTTAATTCTTAGCTTATCACTTGTCCTCTTGACCTTCACCCCTTCATGATCGGCAGCGATATGGTGAAGCAGGTGCCCTTGCCCCACTCGCTCTCCACATGGATTTCCCCCTTGTGCAGGGCCACAATCTTTTTCACATAAGCCAGGCCAAGGCCAAATCCCTTGGCATCGTGGCGGTTGCCAGTGTGCACGCGGTAGAACTTGTCAAATACCTTCTTCAAGTCCTCCCGCTTGATACCCATGCCTGTGTCGCGGATGGAGAGGTAGAGATGCTGGTCATCATTCCACGTCTTCATGTAGATGTCCAACGGCCTTTCGGGATTGCGATACTTCACAGCGTTGTCCAGCAGGTTGAACACCACGTTCTGAAAGTGGATCTCGTCAACGTAAATCTTCGACTCCACAGCCCCGATGTCCGTGTAAATCTTTCCGCCCGTGTGCTCGACCCTCAGTGTAAACGAGTTGGCAATAGACTCCACCATCTCGTTAAGGTCAAGCTCCTTCTTCTTGAACACAGCGTTCTTGTTGTCAAACATAGACATCTGCAGCACCTTCTCCACAAGGAAGCGCAACCGCTTGGACTCATCGTTGATGACCCCCCCGAGGTGTTCCATCATGCGCGCGCTCTTGGTCACGCTGCTGTCGTTGAGCATCTGCGCGGCCAGAGAGATGCTGGCAATTGGGGTCTTCAGCTCGTGGGTCATATTGTTAATAAAGTCGTTCTTGATTTCCGTGTAGCGTTTCTGCCTGAAGATTATCACGATTGTGAAAATAAAGGTGACCAGCAGGATGAGCGTGAAGATGACGGAGGGAATCATGAAACGTATGCTCGAGAAGATGTAGCTGTTGATGTCAGGGAAATGGATGCGCACCACCCCCATCTTCGACGAGGGATCGTTTCTGAAGAGCACCTGCGAATAGGTGTAGGCATCGCCCTCATCGGTATAGTCGGAGCAGCGGTACACCTCGCGGCCGTCGGCAGTCGACACCGTAACATGATAGGGGATGTTAATGCCGTTGTTAAGCAGTTCCGTCCGAATGTCCTGGTCAAGCATCTTGAAGTTGACCCGCTCCTTGAGCGGCTTGTCGCTGGCCGTATAGAGTATTTTGTAGACCACCTCGTCAAGCAGCGCCTTCTGGTAGATGTAGCGGTTGCGCACAATCTCCTGCAGCGACTTGGAAGCCTCGCTGATAGAGCTTTTGTCCGACCGCAGAATCATGGCCTTGGGCACTGTCGAGGGCTTGGTGGTGAAAGTCTTGAGCTGGAATGACGAGTAAACCGTTCCATCCTTGCCGGTCACGGCATACTGGTGCGAGTGCTGCACCACCCCGTTGAGCTTTCCCGACCGGGTCATGACCGAGTCCTGCCGGTAAGCCCTGCGCTCAGTCTCGTTGACATCTTTCTCAAGATAGCGCAGGGTCTCGTTGAACTCAAGGTTCCGCGAGGCCCGGTAAAGACTTCTGTTCACCGACTCGTCAAACTGCTCCTTCTTCATCTTCGCCATCTCTTCGACATACGAGAGCTGGAGAAAGAGCAGCCCCAGGAACGAGAGTCCCATGACGACGGCTATCGTGAGTATTGTCGATTTCTTCATGCTGGCAAAGATAGCTGTTTTCTATATCCGTTGCTCATACAAAGTTAAATACTTCCGTTAATTTTAACATTGTTAACTAAATCACAGCGTTTTAATTAAACATACGCAAATATCTGTATACAAAAATGCCTCAATGGACTTCTATTGCCCAACCGTTTTTCCCATCATTCCGCCTCGCAAGCACATCCCTCGCCTACTCGTCCTTTCATATATTCCCAAACGCTCTTGATACGGCCGCGCCCCTCCAGGCACAGCAAGAACTGCATCCAGAGGGGCGCGGCCACATCAGAGAAGTTTTCCTGTTATAACTCTATGATTCTGCTGTCACTGTAACTTCTGCTAACCTCCACCTTATGCCCATTCCAGACGTTCACGCTCCTGTATTCTGGCGGTATGACAACATTTCCCCTCCTGTCCAGCAGCCCGTACAAACGCCGCTGCGTGCCGATTCCACAGACCACATAGTCACCTTTAAAGTCAGAGAGATAGGTGTAGACAGGTTTCACGATGATGTCCTCCTTCACCCTCAGTCCCCACCGTCCATCCTGTTCGAACCGTTCCACATTCTTCAGATACTCGCCCAGTTGCCTGGCCGTCATCTTTTTCCTGTCCGCCTCGGCCCTCTTCACCGTCACCATTCCGTCATTCACAGCAGCAGCACTCTGCATCTTTTTCACGTTTGTCTGAACAATTCCCTTGCCAGCCCTCACCCCAGCAAACATACTCTCCCAGTTGCGTGGCTTGTCGGGCAGTCCGAACTTGCGGAAGTTGCCCACATTGTCAATAATCATGCACACCTTGTCCTTGTTCTCCCTGTTGATGCGCAGTCCCCGGCCCACCATCTGCAAGTACTTGGCAAGCGACAATGTAGGCCGGGCCATCTGTATAAACTCCACGTCAGGACAGTCAAAGCCTTCGTCAAAGAGATTCACGTTGACCAAGCAGTCAATCTCACTGCGCCTGAAAGCCTCCACCATCTCCTTGCGTTTCGCTGCTGGTGTCTTGCTGTCAAGGGCCACGCTCTTCAGTCCGAGCGCATTGTAGCAAGCGGCGATTGCCTTGGCGTGACGGATGTTGATGGCATATACAATGCCCTTCTTGCCGTCAGCATATCGTTTCACGCTGTCATAAAGCCGGCGGATGGCCTGCGGGATATTCAGCTTTTCGTCCATCTCCTTGATGGCATAGTCGCCGTCACTGCCACGTCCCCTGAGCTGGTTCACCGCCAGCTGTTCAGAAGAGAACCTGCCTGTCACCACATAATCATAGGGTGCCAGATAGCCCCGCACGATGAAATCGTTGGTGCAAGGTGAAGTCAGCAGCCTTTCAAACAGTTTGGCAAACGAGCTCCTGCTCATTCGGCAAGGCGTGGCCGTCATGCCCACCTTCATGGCGTGCCTGTTCCTGTCAAACAAATCCTGATACGAGTCGGCAATGGCATGGTGAGCCTCATCCACGACAATCAGCCCTGGCACACAGCCCGCCCTTTCCAACTCACAGATATGACGTGACAGCCACTGTATGGACAAGACCCGCACGCGCCCCCCTGCCTCCGGTGCCATTTCCTTCTCGCCATGCTCCAGGCAGAACCGGTCAAGCGTCTGCTGCATCTGTTCCACCAGCTCGCGGCGGTGCGCCACAATCCACACCTCTCCGCTTGCACAGTTGTCCAGATACCATTTCACCACCGAAGCCATGACATAGGTCTTCCCGGTTCCCGTCGGCATCTGTACCATCACCGAGCTGCCAACTTTCTCCTTCTCCCCCTTCTCGTTGTAGAACCGGCTCTTGCCGCCGGCTACAAGCATGCCAATGATGTTCCCCAGCATCTCCTGCTGGTAGTCGTAAAGCTTGATTTTCTTCATTCGTCTAAGAACATCGGGCTACTAAGCCCCCTGCAAAGTAGCTCGTACATGGAAATGGAGCCGTTCACCAGAAATATCTCAATAACGGTATAAGCCGAATTTTCTCCAAACCAAATGATAAACTCTTGCCAAAGGTTCACAAACCACTTCTTCAGGGTAGCTTGTCAAGAACCTCAGGTTCCGCCTGAACCGCCTTTGTGCCTTCTGCAGCTGAAAGGACAACTTTCCTTTCTTTACTGTTACAGTTTTCATTCTTTCATCATAATGACCGAAATTTCCAGCAGTCATCATCTCATTCAGCAGAAATGTTCCATGCCTCTCTGATACAGCACACAAGAGTTCGTCATTGCCCAAGTCAAACAGCTTTTGAAGAACGAACATCAAGGCAGAAGCAAAACGCTTCATGCCACACAAACATATATGTGTCATAATCTCATTGCTGTTTATCAACTCCGCCCGTTCACTTTGTTCTTTGTTGTAGTCTTTCAATAGGACATAAAAGTCAAGCACTTGACGCATTCCCACACCTTCATCCAACAGATGCCTGAAGATATGGTTCATCTGAAAAATCAAGTCGTAGTCCACACGTAGCTTTTTCACCATGCCGCATTTGTCTATTTCCACCTTCTCGAATTGCGCAGACTGGAATAATCTTTGGAAGTATTTGTTTCTCCAAGGAGCATTCAAGAACGATGGACGAAAATGAATTTCAATAGGAACACCACCCACAGGCTTCACTTCTGCATGAAGATGGCACAAGGATATCAAGATATGCTTTCGCTTGCAATAATTTATGACTGTTCTGACTGGATGCCTTGTCTTGTCCTTTGGCGAAACCCAAGCATCAACATCACCACAAATTCGCAATATGCCTAAGGATTGTGCAGGCCTTAGTTTGTCATAATAAACATGATTAGCTTGTCCTTTTAAAATGCAAACATCTAGACCATCTTTTGCCAGTTCTTTTGTCAAGCGTAGGCACACATCGGTCGTCTGCTTGTTTCTGCGCTTGATAGTTTCTGCTGCCATTGTCCATTTCAGAACAATGTCACCATTAGGCCATTGCTCTTGTGGAAGACTTCTCACTCCTTCAAACACAATGCCAAGCAAAGCCTGCTTTTGGGCAAACTTGTATAAACGGGTCCATTCCTCCTCAGACAAAGCATGGGAAAGGCGAGCATGCCTGCCTACCGCTATTTGAAGTAAGGAACAAAAATCTTGCAGAATCATTTCTTCAATGATTGATATACATTGGCCACTTCATTGGCAATCTTCTCCCAGTCATACTTGCCCATATCATAGTTGATATGCTGCAATGGTTGCACGATAACCTTTCCAAGTTTAGCTGCCAATTCATCCACATCTCCACAATGGAAGTAATCCTCCTTTGGCAAGCCAACCTCCAAGTTGGCAGGAATGTCACTCACCACCACCTTCACACCATAACTCATCGCTTCCAGCAGCGCAATCGGCAGTCCCTCATGCGAGGACGGAAGACAATAGCACCTGCAATTCGTCAGCAAAGAGTGCAGTTTCCTTCCTTTGACAAAACCAGTAAGTACCACACCGTTTTTCCTCGCCATCTCCTTCAAGCCAAGCGAATAAGCATCTTCGAAGTCTGTGTCACCGGCAAGGACAAGCTTCATGTCCTCGGGCGGATTGCCATGCGTATTTTTCCATTTCACGAATGCTTCCACCAGATGGTGCAGATTCTTCTCCGGCACAAACCGGCACATACCCAGGATATACTTTCCCTTCACTATCTCCAATTCCTTGAAATATTCAGGATAGTCGCAAATCTCGGGTTCAGATACCCCATTATATATAAGGTGGACATTCTTTGTCCTGCCATACTTCTTGGCGATGAGGTTCTTGATAACATTCGAGATAACGATGACATCATCGGCAAACATACAGCCCATCCTCTCCCCCATCTTCAGGATTGTCTTGGCGGCGAATCCCCACTTGTCCCTGTCATAGTCAGGACCATGATGCGTGAACACCACCCTCATGCCAAGCAGCTTGGCGTACGGCACCAGAAGGGCAGGGCCAATGGCATGGACATGCAGCACGTCAGCCCCAAGCCTCTTCGCTTCGTTGATAGCACGGAAAGTATGAATGATGGCCTCGAACGACTTTTTCTTAGGAGAGGGCAACGTCACGAGCTTCACGCCCTTCCACTCCGTTAAGTTATCCTGCACATAGTTCGACCTTCTGATAACCGTCACATCAAAACCACGAGACGCAATGCGAGGAAAAAGCTCCTCGCAATGCGTCTCAACTCCACCCATGATATTCGGAATACCACGGGTACCAGTTACAACTATTTTCATAAAAATGAAATTATATTACCAAGACTTTTCAGAACTTTTCCCTCAAGTCACCTTGGCATGGGTCTTGTCCCACGTCACACCATTTCGGGTCGATGCAAGGCTTAAGTCCTTTCAGTGAGCGGATCTTGTTCTGCAACGCCCATTTCAGAGGATACTTGATGTATTTGTGCATCACAGGGCTTGCCGTGCCCACCATCCAGCAGTTCTTCGGGCATCGTCTCACCATTGAGCGCACCTTCTGCGCCTGCTCGCTTTCCCAAATCTCCATGAAGGGCTTTTCATGAATGTTGCCCATGCTTTCTTTCCAATACCGTTCCTCCAGACCATTGCAAGGCATCACCTCGCCCCATGGGTCGATGAAGAAGTTGGCAGAGCCTGCCTCACACGGCAGCATGCGCTTGCCACCCTCTATGTAGTTGATCAATCCCATGTTGAACCATGCACGGAACCAGCTCTTCGGACTCTTCTCATTCAGCTGCCATTCTATGAGTTGCTTGAAATTGTCGCACACCTCATCCTTGTTCGTTATCACATTGTCATACTTGTGGAAATAGTATGAATTGTGAAAAGCAGCCGTGGCGAACTCCATGCCCATGGCGAGCGACAGTTGGTATAGCGACAGCATATCCTTCGAATTATGGTTGGAAACTGTACAGCCAAAACCAATGTCTTTCAGTCCCATGTGCTTCAGAGTAAGCAGCGTGCGCAATCCCTTGTCGAAGCCCCCGGCGTGTCCACGCAACTCATCGTTCTTCTGGCTCAGTCCCTCGATGGAAATGCGGATGCCGATATTCGGGAACTTCTTTGCCAAAGCCACCACTCGGTCCTCAAACCATCCTGAAGTAGAGATGACAATACGGGGACTGTGCTTGTAGCACTCCTCCACGATGTCAGCCAGGTCTTCACGAATAAATGGCTCGCCACCCGTCAGGTTGATGAACTTAAGCTGCGGAAGGCACTTCAAATCCTCTGCCTTTAGTTCCTCTTGACGGTTGGTCGGATTCTTCCAAATGTTACACATCTCACAACGCATCGGGCAGCGATACGTCAGAATGATACTTGCGTCTGTAGGACGCGGAATATTACTGTTTGCCATAATTACTTATGATATATGTTTATAATGTTTTTGTAGTATTTTTCAGCGTTATATCTTTCCATTGACGTAGTGGCAATGTCATGGTAGTCGAAAGCCGTATTCCACATATTTTCGATTTTTTCCTTAAGGTCAGCAATGTTACCACTGCTGAATGTCATGCCTGTCTTGCCTTCTTCTATCATTTCTGGTATTCCACCTATTCTCGCCCCTAATACTGGCGTTCCCAAACACTCCGCCTCAATCACCGACAGCGGATTGTTTTCGTACCATTCCGAAGGAATCACCGAGAAGCGAGCCTTGCCCACGAGTTGCTTGATATCATCCCACTGTTTGAAACCGACGAAC
>CALBLK010000069.1 GCA_937895845.1 uncultured Prevotella sp.
CAATGCCTTTCACATGAACCTCCGTTGTGGGTGCTGTGCCGTCTTTGATAGCGGCTATGGCCTCAGCAATAGTGTAGGGATTCTTGACACCTCCTTTGTCAGTGTCAGAGCCTTCTCCTCCGCCAGTACCGCCACCGTCAGAGATGGAAATGATGGTACTACCTTTGTCCACCTCATAGATGTTTTTAGTCTCAAAATATTTGAGAACACCCTTGACAACAACAGTCTTCCCAACTAACGATTCGTCCTTGCTGCTAAAGTCTGCACCGTTCAGGCCCTTTCCTGAATACACCTGCAAGGCGTTGGTCTTGCCATCGTCTGAAAGCCAGTAGGACAAGCTCTTGTATGTTTCGTTGTAATATTCAACGGACGAGACAATGCCTTTCACATGAACCTCCGTTGTGGGTGCTGTGCCGTCTTTGATAGCGGCGATGGCCTCTTCAATGGTATAGGGGTTGTTTACGCCGCCTTTAGCATTGTCATCTCCCGATGTGCCGCCATTTCCAGATACAGGGATGTTGTACGGTTCTGGCACATCCTCACAGCTTGTGAATGTAAAGGCCGCAACGGCCAAGGCAATCACTGCATAGATAATTTTTTTCGCTTTCATATTGTTTATTTATTTGTTCTTTAAAAATGTTTTACTTGATTTCCTCTATGTCGTTCTCATCACGGATGATAAACTCCCACTTGTCATTGTAGCGCTTCACGATGCCTGTGATGTTGCATTTGCCTTGAGGCAGTGTGCGTCCGGCAAAGTCACAATAGGGAGAGGTGTAAATCATAATGTTCGTGCCCTTGAACTCATTGAAATACCAGCTTACAGAAGAGCTTCCCGTTGGGTCGGCGAACAGCGAGTTGGCTTTGGCTCCGCGGAATGACACATTCTTGATGACACCCAGTTTTCCTCCATCGGTATCCAGGTTCCATGTTGTTGCTGTGCCAGTGGCACCATCTGCAAACAGTTCAGGCTCAATCTTCTTGCTTTTGCCTGTAATCTTGAAATGCTTCTGCCAGAGGAAGCGGTTCATGCGGCTCACGTATGTGTTGCCCTTGCTGTTGGTGTAAGGTACGCCTATTTCAGCCTGCTTGCCATAGTTGCCCACATAAAGTCCCTTGAGGTCTACCAGGATTTCAGCCCCGACAGGCAGGTATCCGAACATACCGCCTTGTGCTACTGCGATGATGATGGCCTCGTTGCTGTCGTCTTGAATCACTACCTCATTATATATGTTGCCCGCAATGTCGTTTCCTGTAACATATCCTTTGATTTGCAGTTCGTCCTCTACCTTGGCATACGAGTAGCTTGTGGTGATGTTGGACTTGTAACGTTCTTTCAGGTCTTTGATGGAAACCACATTGGTATCTTTTATCTTGTTGTTACCGTAAGGAGCCTGGTAGGGCAGGGGTTCCTGCCAGCCATTGTCCATTCCGATGTCCTCGCCATCGATACATCCTGTTACGGTGAGACAGGTGCTTGCCATCAGAAAAAAATATTTCAGTTTTTTCATTGTTGTGTCGCTTTAGAATTTGTAGGCAATGTTCAGCATGCCGTTGGTGCCAAATGCGTAGTATTTCTTGGGGTTGTTAGAGAATGAATACGTACGATTGTTATTTTTCGAGATACTCAGTGTCCCGTCTGCGTTGGTCTTGCGCGTTGTCGTGTAGTCACTGCGGCTTTGCTCGTAACCGCCGGTCACTAACTTGATGTTGTTCAAGATATTGGTTAACATCAGGTTGATTGAGATGGAGCCATGCTTCAGGCGTATGTTCTTTCCGATTGAGGCATCCAGCATGAAACCGCCCTTACCCTTAGCCTGGTCGGGTATGTCTGTTGTGGTAATCGTGTTGCCGTTCACGTCAACGGTGGTGTTCTCCCACACGCCCATTGTCTTCAGTGTGCCCACATAGCGAAGGCAGGGAGACCATGACAAGTAGATGCGGTCGTAGTAGTTGCCATTGACATCGATATACCATCCTCCTGCATGGTAGCTCAGTCCGGCACTCAAGGCTGTGAGTGGTGTGCCACTCTCACGCATATCCTTGTTCATCACCACGTCACGGTTATATACGCCAGAGGTTGAGTTCATGTAGCATACATCGGCATTGTTAGTGTACTTGGCCTCGCTCACGGTACCGATAGCGTTCAGGTCAAGGAAAGAGGCCAGCTTGAATCGGGCACCAAGCTCGACACCATAGTATTCCTTTTCAATTCCTGTCATCGACACGTATGAAAAAGAGTTGATGTCATCGAAATAGAAATTTTGCCATTCAGTTCCATCCTTGATACGGCTGTAATAACCGCTCAGATTGATGTGTGCCCAAGACCCTTGGTACATATAGCTGAACTCCGAGCTCAGCACTTGCTCGTTTTTAAGGTTGGTCACAAAGTCATTGTTAATTTCTGGTGCTGCAAAGGCTGTCGAGGCCATCGGCGCGCGCCATTCGTAGCCGCCGCCAATCTTCAGTGTGTTGCCATAGCCAGCGTTCCATGTGATGCTGGCCTTTGCCCCACCGTCGAGAAAGTCAGCCCTGGCACTCTTGCCGTACGAGTTGCTTGCGGCCAAGCCGTTGCGCATTTTGCCATCGCGTTGCATCTGTGTGCCGGTCACCCTACCGGCAATGCCAAGGCTGAAGTTCCCCACCGTGGCAGACAGGTTGGTCCAGGCTGTGGCTTTGTTGACCAGAATGTTGTAATCATAGCCGAAACGGTCGCCCTCGCGGATGCTTCTGTTCGGGTTGTTCAAGTCATACTGAATAGATGGAGACGAGGCCGGATAGGTGCCAAGTGCGTATGTGTTGATGTTGTGGAAAGCCGTTGCCCCAAGCATATCTTCCATTGTCTGGTAGTGCATACCCTTGTTGGTTGCAGCATTGAAGCCAATGTTCCAAGTCGTTTTTTTGCCCAGCTGGGTGTTAAGCATGGAAGATATGGCCAGGTTCAGGTTGTCAATGTGCTTGGCCTGAATGTAATACAGTGCGTCAACGCCTTGCGCGTTGGCCTGCGTGTTGGCATAGTATAGCTGGTCCCATTTGATTTGGCGGTTCTCCTCGCAGTCTGTCCAATAGCCATAAGCCGTATTCCAGTCTTCGTATGCCTGGGCTGTGTTGGCTGTGTTTTTCGGATTCCACACGTCATAGTAGCTAGACGGCATCTGCTTCCAGTAATCGGGATGCGGGTTTTCAGCGTTGTTGTAGTTCAGCTTGGTGCTCTTGTACATGCTGTATTTGCCAAAAACAGAAGTGGTGAGCTTCATGTCGTCCAAAATCTTGAAGTCCCATGTGAATACAGCTGATGGCGCGAAGTCATTGACAACACGTGAGTTGCGCACCTTTCCGTTTTGGTAACCCCAGTAGGGGTTGTAGAAATTGCTGTTGGCCAGCCAGTAAGCCTCGTCAGTAGAAGCCCCTTGGGAGGCCCTTTCCGTGGGATTGCCCCATGTCGTGAATGAAACGCTGTGCTGGTCGTTGATTTTCTTTTCCACACCCAAGAAATAGGAGAGCGAGTTGTAGAACGTACCTTTAATGTAGCCTCGCTCTGCCCAGCGGTAGCCAATGCTTCCAGCCACCGACCATCCTTTGGTGCTGATACCTGTACCAAATGAGTACATCGCCCTAACATTATAACTGCGGTTGGCGCCGCTAAGGGTCAGCTTGTTGCCACTGGCCATTTGAGATGCTCTGAAGTTATAGTTGTTGCTTCCACCCATGCCCGACATACCGAATCCAGAGTTCTCAAACGGAAGGGCGAAGTCAACATTTCTTGTCATGTTGTTAATACCACTGATTTGGGTGAAGCGAAACTGTCCTGTTTCCATGTCGTTCAGCGGTGCTCCGTTGATGTAGACATCGTTGAATTTCTGGTTGAAAGCACGGTAGCGAAACCTCACTGGAGAAAAAAGATACCCCACCTCACTCGCATACACATTGCTGCCCGAGTTGATGAGGGTCACATTCTGTGACATGTCGTCGTCTTCGCCCAGTTGTGCCTCAGTAAACGTGAAAGCTTGCTCTTCCTGTTCCGCCCCTTCCTGGCCCTTTGTCGCATTGTTTTGGGCAAAGGCAGCTGGCGTGCAGCACAAGGCTATCACAGCTAATTTCAGCTTTTTCTGCATAATAGATGTTGTTAAATTATGTTTTGTTTAATTGGTGCAAAGTAACGAAATAAATTCTAAAGCAGAAAAAGAAATCTTTTAATTTTTCATGAAATATGCGATTTTCCCATTTTAAATACCGATATTTGCACTGTCATTTAAAATAAATACCAATGAAGCGTTTTTTATTACTGTTTTTACTGCTTGTGACGGTGCTTTCCACCCATGCACAGGAGAAAAAGTTTGCCGTTTATGGTGTAGGGTTCTATAACCTTGAGAATCTTTTTGACATAACCCATGATGAAGGAAAAAATGACTATGAATTTCTGCCGGATGGCTCTTATAAATGGAATGAAATCAAATATTCACACAAGCTTGCCAACATGTCACGTACCTTGGCCGACATGGGAACGGATGTGCTACCGAAGTCTGTCGGCTGTGCACTAATCGGTGTGAGTGAGGTTGAAAATGCCCATGTCCTCAATGATCTGGTCGCCCAGCCGCCATTGGCAGCACGAGGGTATAAATTCTGTCATATCGAGGGCCCCGACCGCCGTGGCGTTGACTGTGCCCTGCTGTATAACCCCAAACTTTTTAAGGTGAACAGCGTTGTGCTCCATCCGTATGTACAGCAGCTGGAAAAGGACTCCGCTTACAAAACACGCGGTTTTTTAACGGTGTGTGGCACGCTTGCAGGAGAGCCGCTGGCTGTCATCGTCAACCACTTGCCCAGCCGGTTTAACGTCTCCTTCTACCGTGAACAGGGTGCCCGACAGATTTCAGCCATCAAGGATTCTATCTTGCGTGTGGCTCCCAGTACCAAAGTAATTGTTATGGGGGACATGAACGATGACCCCATGGACAAGTCGATGGCAGAGTGCTTGCGCGGCAAGCGCAACATCAAAGATGTGGGTGACAAGGACCTGTATAACCCATGGTGGAACTTGCTGGCCAGAGAGGGCAAGGGCACATTGTTCTATGATGGCGGTTGGAACCTGTTCGACCAGATTCTGCTGAGTCCAAACCTGCTGTGTCGTGATGGCAAGAAAGACTATTCAACCTTGAAATATCTGAAGCACCAAATTTTCACGCGCGACTATCTTGTTCAGCAGGAAGGCAAATACAAGGGAGGACCCAAACGGACGCATTCAAGTGGAATTTGGCTTGATGGTTACAGTGACCATTTCCCAACTATTGTCTATCTTGTCAAGCAGGTGAAGTGACTGTAACTGAAATCCATCCATTTCCGCCTTTCCTGCCGGCGGGGGCCAGACTGCTGATGCTTGGCACCTTTCCCCCGCCAAAGAGGCGCTGGTGTATGCCTTTCTATTACCCTAACTATCAGAACGATATGTGGCGAATCTTTGGTATCTGCTTCTATGGTGACAAGAATCATTTTCTGATAGAGAGGGAGAAGCGTTTTAGCCAAGATCTGATAGTCCCTTTTCTTCGTGAAAAACGAATCGCCATGTCTGACACTGCTGCTGAAGTGGTGCGTACAAAGAACACAGCATCCGACAAAGATTTGGAAATAGTGGAACAGACAGACCTTGACGCTTTGCTCCGCGCACTGCCGCTCTGCGAGGCGGTCATCACTGCCGGACAGTTGGCCACATCGGTCTTTTGCCGCCATTTCCAGATAGCGGAACCGAGGGTGGGGGACTTTTCCGGACTAAGCTTTGAGGGATGTGAGGTGCGGCTCTACCGCATGCCCAGTTCGTCAAGAGCCTACCCGATGACAGTCGAACGTAAGGCCCAGGTTTATAGAAAAGTGTTTGTCTGGCTTGGCATGGTCGGGCTTGAGCGGTGAAAAACAATACACAAACCTACTAAAGAATTAAGAACATGACAATTATTGGAATTGCCGGAGGCACCGGCTCAGGAAAAACCACTGTTGTTAAGAAGATAGCCGAGGCTCTGCCTCCACACTATGTGGCAGTGGTTCCACTTGATTCCTACTATAACGACACCACACACATGACGGAGCAGGAACGCCATGCCATCAATTTTGACCACCCTGACGCTTTTGACTGGAAACTGCTCACCGAGCACATCAAGGCACTCAAGACTGGGCATGCCGTGGAGCAGCCCACTTATTCCTACCTCAAATGCAACCGTCTGCCCGAGACAATCCATGTTGAGCCAAGACCCGTGATTATCATTGAGGGAATCATGACCCTGCTCAACAAAAAGCTGCGTGACATGATGGACTTGAAGATATTTGTTGACACGGACTCAGATGAGCGTCTCATACGGAATATTCAGCGGGATGTAGTTGAGCGGGGCCGCACTGTTGACATGGTGATTGACCGATATCTAAAAGTGCTCAAACCCATGCACGAGCAGTTTATAGAGCCAACAAAGAAATACGCCGACCTTATCATCCCACAAGGAGGGGAGAACAAGACTGGCATCCATATTCTCAAAACTTTTATAGAAGGTATCATCACCACACCAACACTTTTCCAACTTCCAAAAAGATGAAGGCTACAGATATGCAGAGGACAGTCCTGCTGCTGGTACGCCACGGGGAAACCGAGGACAATGTGCGACATATCATGCAAGGGCAGACACAGGGAATACTTACGGCTACAGGCTGCAGACAGGCGGAGGCATTGGGGCGGCTAATGGATCAACTGCAAATTGACGCATTTGTGGCGAGTGACTTGAGGCGTGCGGTGGACACAGCTCAACTGATTGCCCGCTCTCACGGTCTTCCTGTGACGACCACACCATTATTGCGCGAGCGTGACTGGGGAGACTTTACTGGCCGCTATATACCAGACCTTGAAGCGGCGGCATGGCCAGAGAATGTGGAAAGTATGGCACATCTGTTACAGCGCGCCCAGGCTTTCCTTGATTTTATTCATGACAACTACCCGGGAAAGTGTGTGCTGGCTGTGGGCCATGGCATCATTAACAAGGCCATACAGGCCGTATTTTACAAAAAGCCCATACGCGAGATTCCACGTATGGGCAATATTGATGTCAGAACACTTGTCTTATCTTCTTCCAGAAAAGCCCCCGCCACTGTGATTTCGTGAACTTCCTTTTGCCGGGCTGACGGAACCGCTCGGACGGCTCATATTCGTGTTTAGTTTGTTCACACTCCTGTTAGGGCGGACAAAATCTGTGCTTGGCTTGTTCCTGCTCTTGTCAGGGCGACTGAAATATGAGCTTGGTCGGTTTACACCTGTGCTTTGATGGGTGGGCGTGCTAGTGTTCGGACGATCGAAACTTGTGTTTGGCCGGCTGATACCACTTTCTGCTTTTTTGAACCTGATGTTGCTGTTGATTGGAGATGAGGCTTTAGTCACAGGTTTTACATTGTCGTAACTTCTCCTGTTGTTAATTCCATTGCTGTTTACAGTCACTCGTGTTGAACTCGGCTGGCCAAAACGGTCTTTCCAGCCTGTGCTTGGGCTGTGACCGTTGTTGCGGTTGTTGTCACCTCGGAATCCATTGTCCCTGTAACCATTATCTTTGCTGCCATTGCCACGGAATCCGCTGTCATGGTTGCCGTTGCCTTTTGGACCTCTGAAGTCGCCGATGTCCTGTCTGTCGCGCATTCCAAAATGATGGTCTTTGTGTTGAAAGTCCATTCTGCGGTCGTAATAGTAGCTCCTTCCTCCGTTACTTCTCCAACTGTGCCCCCCACGATATGACAAGTAAACCGTAGGGTGCCCGAAATAGAAGTATGAGCGATGGGGATAACGGGAGTATACAGCAAAGTGCCAATAGCCGGCATTCCAGTAGAGTGGACGGTAGAAATAGGCTGCGGCTTGGAAAGCTCTCCACTGCCAGTCAAGCAGGATGTAGCTCAAGTCCAGGTTGCGCCGTGTCCAGTAGGTGCCGTAAACGTCATCCCTGCTCGTTACGCCCATGAGATAGTCAAGGTTAATTTCGTAAGCGGCGTTGTATTGCTCGTCATTAAGGTTGAGCTCGTATGCCATCTTATCTGTTAGAAAGAGTGCTTCTCTGCGAGCCTGTTCGTAACTCATAGCGTTGGCCGATGTCACTATCGTCAACATGGCAACTATGGCAAACATAATCTTTTTCATTGTCGTGGAACTTTATAGATTTAACTTCTGTTTCTATTTTACTTAGTGCAAAGAAACTGATAAATTTCTTTGTTTCAAAGGGATTTTCCCTAAACGCCCGGAGGAAAATCCCTAAATTGCCTTTCCCGAGAGCTTGTCGTGTTGACCGACAATGCGGGTTTACAGGGCGTTTTTACATTCTGTATCTGTAATTAGCCCCTTATAACCAACCATAACTACTTATAACTAACCACATCTAAAACCTTGATTTTCAATACTCTTTGATTTTTAACACTTACTGAGTGCTTTTTGGCAGTTCCCGATTTTCCACATATTTTTGCAGCGTATTTCTACCGTGGAGAATTTGCGGAGCTTTTATTTTGTCAT